>NZ_JBHWYX010000007.1:0-213568 GCF_042728795.1 Streptomyces sp. NPDC060184 | reverse complement strand
CGGCCGACTGGGGGCCCGCCGGGGTGGCGGCGGGCGGGGGCGGGCTGCTCGGGGCCCCGGCCGCCCGCCCCCTCCCGCGGCCCCACCGGAAACCCGAAAACGCGGGAACCCGGAAACGCGGGAACCCGGAAACCCGGAAACGACGAGGCCCCGGCCGTGCGACGGAGAACCGTCGCACGGCCGGGGCCCGCTCCCGGAGGAGTGGCGTCAGGCGGAGTCCGCCACTCGCCCGGAGGACAGTTCGCGGATCAGCTCCGCGTAACGGCGTCCGCTGGACTTCACTGTACGGCGCTGGGTGTCGTAATCGACGTGCACCAGCCCGAACCGCTTGTCGTACCCGTAGGCCCACTCGAAGTTGTCGAGCAGCGACCACGCGAAGTACCCGGCGAGCGGCGCCCCCTTGGCGACCGCCCGGCCGCAGGCGGCCAGGTGCTGCTCCAGGTACCGGGTGCGCTCCGGGTCGTGGACCGAACCGTCCGCCGCCACCGTGTCCTGGTAGGCCGAACCGTTCTCGGTGACGTAGATCTTGGTCGCGCCGTACTCCTCGGTCAGGCGGAGCAGCAGCTGCTCCAGGCCCTCCGCGTGGACCTCCCAGTCCATGTACGTGACGGGGGCGCCGGGCACCGGGACCTGCCGGGCGTGCGGGATCGGGCCCGACTCGTCGGCGGTGACGACCTGGCGGAAGTAGTAGTTCAGGCCCAGCCAGTCGAGCGGGGCGGCGATGGTCTCCAGGTCTCCGGGCCGGACCGGGAGTTCGACCCCGTACAGGTCGAGCATGTCCTGCGGGTAGCCGCGGCCGTGGATCGGGTCGAGCCACCAGCGGTTGGTGTGTCCGTCGGCGCGGACGGCCGCCGCGACGTCGGCGGGGCTGTCGCTCGCCGGCTCGATCGGGGAGAGGTTGTTGACGATGCCGACCCGGGCGTCCGGGGAGGCGGCCCGGATCGCCTGCACGGCGAGGCCGTGGCCGAGGTGGAGGTGGTAGGAGGCGCGGACGGCGGCCGTGATGTCGGTCAGACCCGGCGCCATCTTGCCCTCCAGGTGGCCGATCCACGCCGAGCAGAGCGGCTCGTTGAGGGTCGCCCAGTCCTTGACGCGGTCGCCGAGGCGCTCGACGACGGCGGAGGTGTACGCCGCGAAGTGCTCGGCGGTCTCGCGGACCGTCCAGCCGCCGCGGTCCTGCAGGGCCTGCGGGAGGTCCCAGTGGTAGAGCGTGGCGAAGGGGGTGATCCCGTTGCCCAGGAGTCCGTCCACCAGCCGGTCGTAGAAGTCCAGGCCCTTCTTGTTGACCGGGCCGTCACCGCCGGGGACGATGCGCGGCCAGGCCAGCGAGAAGCGGTACGCGCCCGCGCCGACCTCCTTGATCAGGCCGATGTCCTCGGGCGCCCGGTGGTAGTGGTCGCAGGCCACGTCGCCGGTGTCGCCCCCCGCCACCTTCCCGGGGGTGTGGGAGAAGGTGTCCCAGATGGAGGGGGAACGGCCGTCCTCCGCGACGGCTCCCTCGATCTGGTACGAGGCGGTGGCCACTCCCCAGGTGAAATCGGCCGGGAGGGAGTTGAGGTCGTTCACGGACTGCCTTTCTGAGATGGTCACTTGACAGCGCCTGCCGTGAGGCCGGCGACGAGATACCGCTGCAGCAGGAGGAACCCGGCGACGACCGGGACGCTGACGACGAGCGAGGCCGCCATCACCTGGTTCCAGTAGACGTCGTTCTGGGTGGCGTACCCCTGGAGGCCGACGGCGAGGGTTCTGGTCGCGTCGTTCGTCATCACCGAGGCGAAGAGCACCTCGCCCCACGCGGTCATGAACGCGTACACGGCGACGGCGACGATGCCCGGCACGGCCGCCGGGACGACGACCCGGAACAGCGCGCCGATCGGGCCGCAGCCGTCCACCTTGGCGGCCTCGTCCAGATCCTTCGGGATGGAGTCGAAGTACCCGATCAGCATCCAGATGGAGAAGGGGAGCGAGAACGTCAGGTACGTGAGGATGAGCCCGCCGCGCGAGCCGTACAGGGCGATCCCGGTGCTGTTGCCGATGTTCACGTAGATCAGGAACAGCGGCAGCAGGAAGAGGATGCCGGGGAACATCTGGGTGGAGAGCACCGTGATGGTGAAGACCCGCTTGCCGCGGAAGGCGTAGCGGCTCACCGCGTACGCCGAGAACACGGCGATGATCACCGAGGCGACCGTGGCCGCACCCGCCACGATCAGCGAGTTCCCGAAGTACTTCGCGAGCGGGACGGTCTTCCAGATGTCGAAGTACGGCCGGATCGTGAGGCCCGACGGTATCCACTGGAACTTGCCGGACACGTCCTGGAGCGGCTTGAGCGAGCTGCTGACCATGACGTAGACGGGCAGCAGCACGAAGCCGGTCAGCAGGGCCAGCACGATCCGCCGGGTCCAGACGAAGGACGCCGGCGCCGCCATGGGGGAACGGCGCTTGTGAGTCGTGGCGCTAGACACCGGAACCCTTCTTTTTGCGTGAGGTCACCAGCAGGTAGACGGCCGTCACCAGCAGCAGGAAGAGCAGGAGGAGCACGGACATCGCCGAGCCGGTGCCGAAGTTCCAGGTGACGAACGACGACTGGTAGATGTGCAGCGAGATGAGGTCGGCGTTCTTCGGAGCCGCGCGGCCGAAGAGCACGAACGGCGTGTTGAAGTCGTTGAAGGTCCAGAGGAACAGGACCAGTACGAGCACCTGGTTGACCGGCCGGAGCGAGGGCAGGGTGATCTTGCGGATCTGCTGCCAGATGCCGGCCCCGTCGATGGAGGCGGCCTCGTACAGCTCGCGCGGGATGTTCTGCAGCCCCGCCATCAGGATGAGGAGGGCGAACGGCCAGCCCTTCCAGACCGAGACGACCAGCAGCGCGTAGAAGCTGTTGTCGCCGATCAGCCAGAAGGACGGCTGGTCGGTGAGGCCGAGCTGGTCGTGCAGGACGTGGTTCACCAGGCCGTTGTCCCGCTGGAACATGAACGCCCAGGTGATGACGGCCGCGTAGACCGGCAGCGCGTACGGGACGAGGAAGATCGCCCGCAGCAGGCCGCGGCCCTTGAAGCTCTCCTGGAGCATGATCGCGGCGGCCACGCCGAACAGCCAGGACAGGCCGACGGCGAAGAAGGTGAAGACGCAGGTGACGAAGAACGAGTGCAGCAGGGCCTCACCGATCGGTGCGTCGAAGTCGACGGCGATGCGGTAGTTGTCCAGGCCGGTCCAGGGCGCGTTGCCCCAGTTGCTGATGAAGAACTGGGTGAGCTGGCGGAAGCTCATCACGATCCCGACGACCATCGGGATCAGGTGGACGAGCAGTTCGAGCAGGATCGCCGGGAGGAGCAGGAGATAGGGCAGACCGCCGTTGCGGATCCGGTCGGGGATGCGCGGCAGTCTCCTGCGCGCACCCCCGGTGCCCCGGCCCCCACCGCTGTCCGACTTACCGACCCGGGGGTCGGCGGTCACGGTGGAAGTCATGGTCGGTGCCTCACTGCCCCATGGTCTGCTGGGCCTTTTCGAGCGCCGCCTTGACGGTCTCGGTGGTCACCGGCTTGCCGGCCGCCGCGTCGGCCCACAGGTCCTTGACCGCGGTGCCGACAGCCGTCTCGAACTGGGACTCGTTCGGGACCTGGGGGAGCGGTGCCGCGCTGGTCGACAGGGTGTCGCGGAGCACGGCGAGGTCGTTGGCGCCGAAGGCCTCGTCGGCCTGGGCCGCCTTGACCGGCGGGATCGCGCCGTAGGTCTTGTTGAGGAGCTTCTGCTCCTCGTCGCTGGTCATGAACTTCACGAACTGCTTGGCGCCGTCGAGGTTCTTGGTGTTCTTGAACACCGCGATGTTGATACCGGCGACCATCGAGTTGGTCTGCTTGTCCTGGCCCGGGGCCCCGGACGGGACGGGCACCGGGGCGACGCCCCAGTCGTCCGGCGTCATGCCCTGGGAGGCGAACGTGGAGGCGGCGGCCTGCCACAGCACCATCCCGGTGCGGCCCTTGGCGAAGTCGGTGAGCGACTGGTTCTGCGCGTACTCCGCGTTGCCCGGAGCGATGATCTTGTCCTTGGCCATGAAGTCGATGTACTGCTTCACGGCGGCGACCGCACCGTCCGAGGTGAAGGTGGGCTTGCCGGCGGAGTCGAAGAAGTCGGCGCCGTGCTGCTTGCCGAGGACGAACACCTGGTGGATGTTGTTGGAGAGGTTGCCGCCCTCGGCGCCCAGACCCCACTTGCCGTCCTTGGACAGCTTCTTGCCGTCCGCGACCAGCTCGTCCCAGGTCTTCGGCGGCGTCGCGATACCGGCGTCCGCGAACATCTTCTTGTTGTAGTAGAGCGCGTACGACAGCGAGTACAGCGGCACGGCCGCGGGGTCCTGACCCTCCGCACCGGCCGAGGCGACCGCCGATTCGACGAACCGGTCCCGGCCGCCGATCGCGTCGAAGTTCTTCGTGTCCCACGGCAGCAGGGCGCCCGAGGCCTGGAGCGAGGCGGACCAGGTGTTGCCGATGTTCAGCACGTCCGGGCCCTGACCGGAGGTGGTGGCGGCGAGGATCCGGTTGAGGAGGTCGGACCAGGGCACGACCTCCAGCTTCACCTTGATGCCGGTCTGCTCCTCGAACTTCTTCAGCTCGGGGGTGAGGATCTTCTTGTCCGCCTCGACGTTCGGGCCCTGGTTGGAGGCCCAGTAGGTGAGCGTCTTCGGCGACTCGTTGCTTCCGCCGCCCGAGGAGGACCCGCCTCCGCAGCCGGTGACTCCGGCGGCGATGGAGATCGCGAGGGTGACGGCTGCGGCGGCTCTGATGTTGCGCATACGGGATGGCCCCTTTCCGGGGATGGCTGCGTTCGGGAACCGAACGGCCTCCATGACTTAATTTATGCCGTGATCTAAGAGCTGAAGGAAGGTCGCGTCAAGGGGTTGGACCGGGGTATGTTGCGGGAAGGAAGGGAGCAACATGGCCGAGCGCAACAGACGGACCGTGCGTGACCTGCGACGGGGCAACCGGGCAAGGGTATTGCAACGGTTGTATTTCGACGGCCCGTTGAGCCGCCAGGAGCTTGCCCCCGCGACCGGGCTGAGTTCAGGTTCCATCAGCAACGTCGTCGCCGAACTCGTCGCGGAGGGGGTCCTCGAAGAGGCGGGGATCGTCGACTCGGACGGTGGACGGCCGCGCACCCTCCTCCGGGTGGCCCCGGCGGGCGGCCTGCTGATCGGGATCGACATCGGGGAAACCCGGGTGCGTGTGGAGCTGTTCGACCTCGCCCTCACCGAACTCGCCCGCACCGAGAGACCCTTGGCGCAGCACGGGTACGACGTCGAGCGCATCGTCGGTCATGTGCGGGCAGCCGTCGCGGACGTCCTCGCCGACGCGGGCGCCGACGCGCACCGGCTGCTCGGCATCGGCATCGGTGTCCCCGGCATCATCGAACGCCCCCACCCCTCGGGGAGCGAGGGCCCCGACGGTGCGGGGGCGGTCGTGCACGGGCAGACCATCGGCTGGCGGGCCGTCCCCTTCGAACGGCTGCTGCGCGAGGCCGTCGACATCCCGGCCGAGGTGCCGTTCTTCATCGACAACGGTGCCAAGACGCTCGGGCAGGCAGAGATGTGGTTCGGCGGCGGACGCGGTGCGGACGCCGCCGCCGTCGCCCTCATCGGCTCCGGCGTCGGCGCCTGCGTGAACCGGGGCGGCGTCCTCGACGAGGACCGCAGCAGCGTCCCGCTGGAATGGGGCCACACCACCGTCCAGTTGAGGGGCCGCAGATGCCGCTGCGGCTCCATCGGCTGCCTGGAGGCGTACGCCGGTGGGGAGGCGATGCGCGAACGCTGGTACGAGGCCGGCGGACCGCTCCCGGAGGACACCGACGACGAAGCGGCGCTCGCCGCCCTCCTCGCCGCCGCCTACCCGCCGCCCGGCGGCGCCGACCCCGACCCCGTCGCGGTGGCCCTGCTCGACGAGACCGCCGAATGCCTCGGCGCCGCACTCGCGGACCTCGTCAACCTCTTCCTGCCCCAGCGCATCCTGCTCGGCGGATGGGCGGGACTGCTGATCGGCCCCCACCTGCTGCCCGCGATCCGCCGGTACGCCGAGGAGTACGCGCTCCGCCACGCCGCCGCCCGCGTCACCATCGAGATGGGCCGCCTCGGCCCGGACGCGGTCACCGTGGGCGCGGCCACTCTGCCCCTCTCCGACTTCCTCGCCCGCGGCGGCAGTCGCCCGCTGCCCTCCCCCGACGCCCCGGCCGTCCCCGCCCGCACCCCGGCAGACGCGGTGCGGGCCAGGGCGGTGGTGGCCGAAGGCGTATGACGCGGAAGGTGGTCGGAGGTGTCCGGCCCGGGTCGGGTGAACGGCGCGGCGCACACCGCCCCGGCCGTGCCGGGGGGCGTGAAGTGTCCGTACGGGGGTGCCCCGTTCGTCGGTCGGGGGGCTGGTCAGGGTCTGCGTCATGTCTGCTTCCCCCGAGTCCGCGCACGGGTCCGCGCACGGGTCCGCGTCCGCGTTCCCCCAGCTCGTGCCCGAGTCCGCCGAGTCCGCGCACGGGTCCGCCGGGTCCGCGCCCGCTCATGTCCTGCGCCCCGCGACCCGCGCCGACCTGCCTGCCGTGCTGGCCCTGCTCGCCGACGAGGAACGCGTGGTGGACCCGGCGTCGGTCGTGGTGACGGAGGCGTACGAGCGCGCCTTCGCGGCGATCGACTCGGACCCGCGCAACGAGATGCTGGTCCTGGTGGAGGACGACGGCACGGTGGTGGGGTGCCTCCAGGCCACGTACATCCCGGGGCTCGGCAAGGGCGGCGCCGAGCGTGCCCTGGTCGAAGCGGTACGGATCCGCGCGGACCGGCGCGGCGGCGGGCTCGGCCGGACCCTGATGGAGCACACGGCCGCCCGCGCACGCGCACGTGGCTGCGCGCTGGTGCAACTGACCAGCCACAAGCAGCGCGACGACGCGCACCGCTTCTACGCCGCACTGGGCTTCGCCCGCAGCCACGAGGGGTTCAAGCTCGCGCTCCGGTGATCCGTCCCCGGCCCACGGCCGCCCCGCTCCTCCTGGCGGGTGCGGGGTGGTCACCGGCGTGCGGAGTCCGATGGGGAGGCGGAGCGTGACCGGGGTCCCACGCATATCCGGTAGCGGCTCCAGCCACCGCTGGTGAGGATCGCGAGGTGAACACTTTCCTGGAGACCGACCGGCTCGTGCTGCGCGCGTTCACGGAGGCCGACACCGGCCGCCTGCTCGCCCTGGACAACGACCCCGACGTCATGCGCTTCATCAACGGCGGACGGCCCACGAGCCGCGAGGCGATCCGGGCACGGACCCTGCCCAGGCTCCTCCACGTCCACCCCTGCTTCGGTACCCGCGGCTACTGGGCCGCGGAGGAGAAGGACACCGGCGCCTTCCTGGGCTGGTTCGAGTTCCGCCCCGTGGACGATCACGATCCCGCCGTGGTGGAGCTCGGCTACCGGCTGAACAAGGCCGCCTGGGGCCGGGGCTACGCCACCGAGGGAGCGCGGGCCCTGATCCGCAGGGGCTTCACGGCCTAGGGCGTGTGTCGAAAGTCCCGCCTGTCCGGCGACGCCCGGCACGCACGCTCGCCGCGTTGTCGGGATCGCCCCGATACATCCAGTATCGGGGCGACCCTCCGCCTTGCGATCGCACGCACCGGACGCCGCCGGACCCGCCCTCCGGGCGGACGGCGCCACTTTCGACACACGCCCTAGGGGTGGAGCGGGTGACCGCGAACACCATGGCGGTCAACGCGGGATCCCGGCGTGTGATGGAGAAGGCGGGCCTGTCGTTTCTCCGCGCCTTCACCGAGGACTGGCCCGAGGTGATCGACGGCTCGGAGCAGGGCGATGTCGAGTACGCGCTCACCCGGACCGCGTGGGAGTGGCACCCGTGAAGCCGCCGGACGGCCCTCAAGCCGGCCGTCGCCCCACGGCATCGGCGACGACCGCGGCCACGAGCCTGCTGACGGCCGCCGTGGTCGGCGGGCCGGGGTCGCGGTCCGCGAAGAGGAGATGTCCGCCGCCGACCAGGGAGAGGGTGAGCGCGTCGATGTCGGCGTCCGCCGCGATGCGGCCCCGGTCCCGTTCGGCGGCCAGGTAGCCAAAGACCGCGGTCGTCGCCTCGGCGAGGATCGCGATGCCGCCTCCGGGCCGGGCGTGCCGCAGCCGTGCGCGCAGCTCGTCCCGGAAGGTGACGAGCGGGATGATCGCCACCGGAACCGGCCCGAACAGGGTGGTCAGCGCGTCGGTGAGGTTGTCGGCCACCGTGCCCGTGCCGACGGACCCGCGCAGCACCTCCGCCTGCCGCTCCAACCGTGCTGCCCGGTCGAGCACCAGGTCGGTGAGGAAGGCGTCGAAGTCGGCGAAGTGCCGGTGCAGGACGCCTTTGGCGCAGCCCGCCTCGTCGGTGACGGCCCGGCTGGTCAGCCCGTTCGGCCCGTCCCGCAGCAGCACGCTCTCGGCGGCGTCGAACAGTTGCTGCCGCGCGTCGCGAAGGTGCACCCCGGTCGGCACTCAGAGATCCTTTCGTGCGGCTGCCCCTCGGAACCCGTTGTCGAGTGGGCGCACGCCCACTAAGGTGGGCGCATGCCCACACTACCGCGGGAGCGGCCGGAACCGCCCCGGACGGCGTCGCATGAGGCCCGGCGGACGGCCGAGTCCTTCGGCGCCGACGCGCAGGGCTACGACCGGGCCCGGCCCGGCTACCCCGAAGCACTCGTGACACGGATCGCCGGGCGGAGCCCCGGGGCCGACGTGCTCGACGTACTGGACGTCGGCTGCGGCACCGGCATCGCGGCCCGCCAGTTCCAGGCGCTCGGCTGCGCGGTGCTCGGCGTCGAGCCCGACACGCGGATGGCCGACTTCGCGCGCGCCCGCGGCCTGCGGGTCGAGGTGTCCACCTTCGAGGACTGGCAGCCGGGCGACCGGACCTTCGACGCGGTGGTCGCCGCCCAGTCGTGGCACTGGGTGGATCCCGTCGCGGGCGCCGTGAAGGCAGCCCGTGTGCTGCGTACGGGCGGACGGCTGGCGATCTTCGGGCACGTGTACGAGCCACCGGCCGAGGTGGCGGAACCGCTGGCCGAAGCCCTCCGGCGGGTGGCCCCCGACTCCCCGTTCGCCGGCCTGCCGGCCCGCCGTCCGCTCGGCCTCTACCAGGCGGTCTACGCGAAGCTCGGCGACAGGATCCGGGAGACCGGACAGTTCGGGGAGCCCGAGCAGTGGCGCTACGACTGGCAGCGGTCCTACACGCGCGACGAATGGCTGGATCTGCTCCCCACCACCGGCGGCCTCACCCGACTCGCTCCCGATCAGCTCGCCCCGGTGCTGGCGGCGGTCGGGGGCGCCGTCGACTCCCTGGGCGGACGCTTCACGATGGAGTACACCACTCTGGCCGTGACCGCCGTACGTGCCGCCTCCTCCTGAGCGGACCTGCGCGAACGGGTAGGAGTACGAGGACGCGAGGGGGCGCTGATGGCACGGGTCACGGTGATCGGGGCGGGGATCAGCGGGCTGGGGGCGGCGCTCATGCTCGCCCGGCGCGGCCACCCGGTCACGCTCTTCGAGCAGGAAGCCCGACAGGCCGGCGACGACCTGGACCAGGACTTCTTCCACTGGCGCAGACCCCGGGTCCCGCAGGCGGACCAGCCCCACGGGCTCCTCGCACCCGTGCGCACGGTGCTCCGCGCCGAGACCCCCGACGTGTACGCCGACCTGCTGGCGCGCGGAGCCCGGGAGTACCACGAGTTCGACTGGTTCGACGAGCATCCCGCGTACCGTCCGGGCGACGAGGAGCTGGTCACCCTGCGCACCCGCCGCATCGTGCTGGAGGCCGCCCTGCTCGCAGCCGTGCGGCGGGAACCCGCCGTCGAGGTGCGGCCGGGCTGCCGCGTGCACGGTCTCACCGTCGAGGCGGGCCGTCCCGCCCGGGTCACCGGCGTACGGGTGGGGGAGGGGACGCACCGGGCGGACCTCGTCGTCGACGCGTCCGGCCGGCGCTCGCCGGTGCCCGGCTGGCTGATCGCGTCCGGCTGCCGCCCGCCCGTGGCCGAAAGTCACCGGACCAAGATCGCCTACCTCTGCCGCTGGTACCGGCTGCGGCCCGACGGACCGCGCGACCCCGGACGGGTGAAGACCGGCTCGGCCGCACCGTTCGCGCTCGCCGGGGTCTTTCCCTCCGACAACGACACCTTCGCCGTCAACCTCGTTCTCCCGACGGGCGATCCCACCCGCGGCGCACTCACCGACCCAGCCGTCTTCGAGGCGGTGGCCCGGCTCTTCCCCGCCCTCGACGCCTGGCTCGCCCTGGCTCCCGTACCGGAGTCGGGCGTCCTCGCGATGGCGGGTCTGGACAACCGCTGGACCGCCCTCGCCGACGACCGCGGCCCCGTCGTCACCGGCCTGGTCGGCGTGGGGGACAGCCTCGTCCACACCAACCCCACCCTGGGCCAGGGAACGGCCCTCGGCCTGCGCGCCGCCCAGTACCTCGCCGCCCACGCCGACCGGATCGCCGCCGACCCCACCGGGTACCACGCCTGGACGAACCAGGCCCTCCGCCCGTGGTTCGACGGGCAGGTTGCCGCCGACCGCGCCAACGGGCAGCGCCTCGCGGCGGGTTCACCGCTCCCGGACCGCCAGGCCGCCGCCCGCGCCGCCTGCGCCTCCGAGGACCCCGTCGTCATGCGGGCCCGTGCCCAGGTGCGCCATCTCCTGCTCCAGCCCCACGAGGCCTACGGCACCGAAGAGGTGGACCGGCACGTGGGCGCCTGGCTTGCCGCCCGCCCCGGATTCACGCCCCGGCACGACGGGCCCACCCGGCAGGAGTGGAACGCGGTCCTCCCCGGCTGACCGTCGGACGGTGGCCCCGGCCACCGGTCACGGCCCGTATCGCGACCGCCCTCCTCGCGGCCCTGGTCAGGCACCCGGAGGGCGGGCCCCGGGCAAAGGAGCGCGGCCCCGGCGGGGATGCCGGTGCGGTCGCGCACTTGTCACGGGCCTTTGTGCGCACCTAAGTTGACGCCTGAACTGTGTCCACCTGCCAGCGGGGGAGCCGCATCATGGCCGCGAACGGACGGCATCGCAGATACCAGCCGAGCCGGATCAACCGGGCGTCGCTCACGGTGACGGCGGGAGGTGCGGGGATAGCCCTGCCGCTGATCACGGCGGGCACCGCCCACGCCGCGTCCGTGGACACGTGGGAGAAGGTCGCCGCCTGCGAGTCGACGAACAACTGGCACATCAACACCGGCAACGGCTATTACGGCGGGCTCCAGTTCAGCGGGTCCACCTGGGCCGCGTACGGTGGCACCGCCTTCGCCGCACGCGCCGATCTCGCGACCAAGGACCAGCAGATCGCGATCGCCGAGAAGGTCCTCGACGGGCAGGGTCCGGGCGCGTGGCCGGTCTGCTCCGAGCGGGCCGGGCTCACCCGCGGCGACACCGGGTCCGGAACGGTCACGCAGGCCCAGGGGTCCCGCCCCGCCGTGTTACCGGCCACCGCCCAGCAGACAGCGTCCAAGCAGGCCGCCGCCAAGCAGGCCGCCGCCAAGCAGGCCGCCGCCAAGCAGGCAGCGGCCAAGCGGGCAGCCGCGCAGACCCCGAAAAAGACCCCCGCCGCCGCCCCCACCACGGTGCCGGGCAAGCGCGAGGCGTACACCGTGGCGCGGGGCGACTCGCTCTCCGCCATCGCCGCCACCGAGCGGCTCCAGGGCGGCTGGCAGGGGCTCTACACCGCCAACCGCACGGTCATCGGCGAGGACCCCGATCTCATCCTCCCCGGCCAGCGACTCGACCTCGGGCCCGCCCGGGCGGCATCCGGCACCGCGCAACAGCAGAGCGCCAAGCCCGCCACGGCGAAGCCCGCCGCCACCAAGCCCGCCACGAAGCCCGCGCGGCCGAAACCAGCGGCCGAGACCGCCCCCGCCAAGCAGGCGTCGAAGGCCGTCGGCATGGTCGCCCCCGTACAGGCGTCCCTGGGCACCCCCTACCACCAGTCCGGCTCCTGGGCCAGCGGCTACCACACCGGCGTCGACTTCCCGGTCGCCACCGGCACCTCGGTGAAGGCCGTCGCCAAGGGCACCGTCGTCTCCGCAGGCTGGGCCGGCGCATACGGGTACGAGATCGTCATCCGCCACGGCGACGGCAAGTTCAGCCAGTACGCCCATCTCTCCGCCCTCAACGTGCGCGCCGGCCAGCAGGTGTCCGCCGGACAGCGCATCGCCCGCTCCGGCTCCACCGGCAACGCCACCGGCCCGCACCTCCACTTCGAGATCCGCACCGGACCCGCCTACGGCTCCGACGTGGACCCCCTCGCCTACCTGAGGGCCGGCGGGGTCAAGGTCTGAGCCCGCTGCCGGGGGCGGCCGACGCGGGGCCGCCCACCGCCGGGGAGCGCGTCCGCTCGGCCCCGCCGGATCCGGCGCCCGGCGGTTCGGACTCCTCGGCGGGCTCCGGCAACGCCACCCGGCCCCGCCCGCCCCGCCGGGGCCCGGGCGCCCGGCGCCGTACCACCGCGGAGTCCGCCCCGCCCCCGCCGTCGGCGTCTGCGGGCCGGCCGCCCCGCCGCTCGGCGGCCAGCCGCTGCGTCGTCAGCAGCACCAGCCCGGCCGCCGCCAGCGCACCGCTCGCCAGCGCCAGCAGGGTCCCCACCGGCCCGAAGCGGAAGTGCTCCCCGAAGAGCGTGAGCCCGACCACCGCCGCCACCACCGGGTTCACCACCGTCACCGTGGCCAGCGGCGCGGTCAGCCCCGCCCCCCGGTACGCGGCCTGCGACAGCAGCAGCCCGGCCGCGGCGAACACCGCGATCACCAGCAGCGACGGCAGCCCCTCGCCGAGCGCGCCGGAGGTCCACTCGACGGCCACCGTCTTGGTGAACACCGAGGCCATCCCGAACGCCACCCCCGCACCGGTCGCCAGCACCACGCTGCGCAACATCGGCCGCTGCACCCCCGGGGTGTGGGCCGAGAGTCCCGCCCGTCCGGCGGCGTCCGGCACACGCCCCAGCCCCTGACCCGCCAGGAAGAGCGCCGCGACCGCCCCGAAGGTCGCGGTCGCCAGCAGCAGTTGGTCGGCACCACCCAGCGCGTGCGACTCGGAGCTCCCGGTGAGCGCCAGCAGTCCGGCGAGTCCCACCGTCGCCATGACGGCCCCGCGCCACGCGGTGCGCCCCGCCGCCCGCCCGACGAAGAGCGCCGCCATCGGCAGCGCGAAGACGATCGTCAGCGCCCCGAGGGGCTGGACGAGGCTCAGCGGGCCGTACGCCAGCGCCACCACGTGCAGCAGCGCCCCCGCGCCGTTCAGCCCCACGGCCGCCCACCAGGCGGCGTTGCGCAACGGCGCGTACGAGCGCCGGTCCCCGCCGGAGGCCACTCGCTCCTGCACGATCGCCCCGGCCGCGTAGGCCACCGCGGAGACCAGGGACAGCAGCACCGAAAGCACAAGGGAACTCATGGGACCACGATGTCCTCCGCAAGCCGCCGAGTCGTCGTCCCAGAGGGGGCGATCCGGCGTACTGCCTCCGTAGTACGGGCAGGTGTGCGACGTCCTTCCTTCGACGGTAGCCCTCCTGTCCCGGGGCCGCCGGAGAAGATCCGCACCGCCACGCGGTGTACCCGTAACGTGACGGGGTCTTTCGCGCGGGCGCCGCGTGAGTGACCATCAAGGCATGAGGGTCGGACTGCTCACCCGCGAGTACCCCCCCGGCGTGTACGGCGGCGCCGGTGTGCACGTCGAGTTCCTGGCGCGCGAACTACGGCCACTGGTCGATCTCGCCGTGCACGCCTGGGGCGAGCCCGACGGCGGGGAGGACGGCGTGCACTGGCACCGCCCGGCGCTCCCGGCCGACGCCAACGACGCGCTGCGGGCACTCTCCGTGGACCTGTCGATGGCCGCCGCGCTCGGCGACCGCGACCTGGTCCACTCGCACACCTGGTACACCAACCTCGCCGGCCACCTCGCCAAGCTCCAGCGCGGCGTCCCGCACGTGGTCACCTGCCACTCGCTGGAACCCCTGCGCCCCTGGAAGGCCGAGCAGCTGGGCGGCGGATACGCCCTCTCCGGGTGGGCCGAGCGCACCGCCCTCGCCTCCGCCGACGCGATCGTGGCGGTGTCGCACGGCATGCGCGACGACATCCTCGCGTGCTACCCGGAGCTGGACGCGGCCAGGGTGCGGGTCATCCACAACGGCATCGACACCCGCCTCTATGCCCCCGACCCCGGCACGGACGTCCTCGCCCGGCTCGGCATCGACCCGGCCCGGCCGTACGTCCTGTTCGTCGGGCGGATCACCCGCCAGAAGGGCGTACCGCACCTGCTGCGCGCCGCGCGCCACCTGGAGCCGGGCACCCAGCTGGTGTTGTGCGCCGGAGCCGCCGACACCCCGGAACTCGCCGAGGAGTTCCGCCTCGCGTACGAGGAACTGGACGCCGGCCGCAAGGGCGTGCACTGGATCCCGCAGATGCTCGACCGGCCCGATGTCGTCCAACTCCTCACCCACGCGGCGGTGTTCGCCTGCCCGTCGGTGTACGAGCCGCTCGGCATCGTCAACCTGGAGGCGATGGCGTGCGGCACCCCCGTGGTCGCCTCCGCCGTCGGCGGGATCCCCGAGGTGGTCGACGACGGGCGCACGGGTCTGCTCGTCCCGTACGACGAGAAGGAGCCGGAGCGCTTCGAGCACCGTCTCGCCGAAGCACTGAACACGGTGGTCGGCGACGTGGCCGGGGCCGAGAGGATGGGCGCGGCCGGTCGGCGGCGCGCCGTCGAGGAGTTCGGGTGGGACCGGGTGGCCGGCCGCACCGCGGAGCTTTACCGGGAGATCTGCGCGGCAGGTGCGTGACCACCGGCAAAGGCGCCGGTGGAGGTCGGACAAAGGGGCGGCGATGCGCGGTGGACCTTCGGTGCTCGGAATCGTACTCGCGGGAGGGGAAGGGAAGCGGCTGATGCCGCTCACCGCCGACCGGGCCAAACCGGCGGTGACGTTCGGAGGCACGTACCGGCTGGTCGACTTCGTCCTGTCCAGCCTGGTCAACGCGGACGTGCTGCGTATCTGCGTACTGACCCAGTACAAGTCGCACTCACTGGACCGGCACATCTCCACGACCTGGCGGATGTCCAGCCTGCTGGGCAACTACGTCACCCCGGTGCCCGCGCAGCAACGGCTGGGCCCGCGCTGGTACTTGGGGAGCGCCGACGCCATCCTCCAGTCGCTCAACCTGGTCCACGACGAACAGCCGGACTACGTGGCCGTGTTCGGCGCCGACCACGTCTACCGCATGGATCCGCGCCAGATGCTGGCCCAGCACATCGACAACGGGGCGGGCGTCACGGTCGCCGGGATCAAGGTGCCGCGCGCGGAGGCCTCCGCGTTCGGGATCATCACACCCGGCACCGACGGCACCCAGGTCGAGAGATTCCTGGAGAAGCCCACCGACCCGCCCGGCCTGCCGGGCGACCCCGACCGGGTCTTCGCCTCCATGGGCAACTACCTCTTCACCACCAAGGTCCTGGTGGACGCGTTGCACCGGGACGCCGAGGACCCGCACTCGGTCCACGACATGGGCGGCTCGATCCTGCCGATGCTCACCGCGCGCGGACAGGCCCAGGTCTACGACTTCGACGAGAACCACGTGCCCGGCGAGACGTCCGTGCAACACGGCTACTGGCGTGACGTGGGCACGCTCGACGCCTACTACGACGCCCACATGGACCTGCTGTCGGACAGACCGGCGTTCAGCCTCGACAACCGCCGCTGGCCCATCTACACCCACGCCGGTCCGCTGCCGCCCGCGCGGATCGTGGCCGGCGGGATCGCGAGCGAATCGGTCATCAGCCCCGGCTGCGTGATCCGCGGCCAGGTCGCCCGGTCGGTCCTCTCACCCGGCGTCGTCGTCGCCGAGGGGGCCGTCGTCCAGGGCTCGGTGCTGCACGACAACGTACGGGTGGGACGCGGGGCGATCGTGCGGGGAGCGATCCTCGACAAGAACGTCGACGTGCCTCCCGGCGCGGCGATCGGCGTCAACCCGGAGCGGGACCGGGAGTTCTACACGGTCTCCGGCAACGGTGTCATCGCCCTCGGCAAGGGCCAGCCGGTGCGTTGAGGCTGAGGCCTGGGCCGTGGTGCGGCCCGGCGCGTCCGGGCCGAAAGCCGCCGGTCCGGGGCCGGGGCTCTGTGGAGAGCCGGGGCTCTGTGGAGTCGAGGCCCTGCGGGGCCGAGGTTCTGCGGAGCGGAGGTTCTGCGGGGCCGAGGTTCAGGAACCGAGCCGGAACTCGGCCCGGATGCGCTTGCCCACCGGGACCGCCTCCACCGTCACGTGGTCGCAGAGCGCCACCACGATCTCCATGCCGTGCCCGCCGAGCCGCGAGGGGTCGGGGGAGTACAGCACCGGAAGCGCGGTGCTGCTGTCGTAGACCGTCACGCTCACGCTCTCGGCGGTGCCCTCCAGCTCCAGGAGGTACGGGCCGTGGCTGTAGCGGTCCGCGTTGGTGACCAGCTCGCTGACCGTCAGCATCAGATCGCTGCGGGTGTGAGCGCCGAGCGGGGCGAACCACTCGGCCGCGAGCCGGGTCAGGAACCGGTCCGCCAGGGCGCGCGCCTGCGCGATGCACCCGGGCTCACCGTCGAACACCTCGGCCGTGAGCAGCACGTCGGTGCAGGGAATGCCAGGTCCGGGTAGGTCCGGCAACGAAGCGGCCTGTTCGTTCATGTGCTCCAGCCAGGGCCCGGCGGGTGAGGTGAGAGTCGTTGTCACGGGAGCCGTCTACCCGGGCCGGGGCATCCCACTCCTGGTGAATCCGGAAAACCGCCGGCGGGCTCACGTACGCCCGGGAAGACGCACCACCGTCACGAAGAAGTCGTCGATCTGGCGGACCGCCGCGATGAACTGGTCCAGGTCGACCGGCTTGGTGACATAGGCGTTGGCGTGCAGTTTGTAGCTGCGCAGGATGTCCTCCTCGGCGGAGGACGTGGTCAGCACCACCACCGGGATCGTGGCCAGTTCCGCGTCGCTCTTGATCTGCTCCAGCACCTGGCGGCCGTCGTACTTCGGCAGGTTCAGGTCGAGCAGGATCAGGTCGGGCCGGGGAGCCTGTGCGTGCGGGCCGCGCCGGTAGAGGAAGTCCAGCGCCTCCTGTCCGTCGCGCACCACGTGCAGGGTGTTGCGGATCTTGTTGTCCTCGAACGCCTCACGGGTCATGAGCTCGTCGCCGGGGTCGTCCTCCACCAGGAGGACTTCGATGGGCTGTACGGGACTGTTCACTGGGCATCTCCCGACGGGGCGGCGAGCAGGGCGGGCGCCAGGAGCTCCGCCGTGGTGTGCGTGGGGGCGTCCGGGCTTACGGGCAGGGTGAAGTGGATCAGCGTACCCTCACCCGGTTCCGGGTCCAGCCAGATCCGGCCCCCGTGGAACTCGATGATCTTGCGGCAGAGGGAGAGCCCGATGCCGGTGCCGTCGTAGGCGTCCCTGGCGTGCAGCCGCTGGAAGATGATGAACACCTTGTCCGCGAACTCCGGCGCGATGCCGATGCCGTTGTCCGCCACCGTGAAGTGCCACACCTCGTCCTCGCGGGCACACCCCACCTCGATCCGGCAGGGAACGTCCGCGCGGCGGAACTTCACCGCGTTGCCGATCAGGTTCTGCCACACCATCGCCAGCGTCGTGGAGTCGCCGAGTACCTCCGGCAGGGAATTCTCCCGGACGATCTCCGCGTCCGCGTCCTCGATCGCCAGCGTCAGATTGGCCAGCGCGCGGTCGAGCCCGCGCTCCATGTCCACCGGCTGCCAGCTCTCGTGCACCCGGCCCACCCGCGAGAAGGTGAGCAGGTCGTTGATGAGGACCTGCATCCGCTTGGCGCCGTCCACCGCGAAGTCGATGTACTGCTTGCCGCGCGCGTCCAGTTCGTCGCCGTAACGCTTCTCCAGCAGCTGGCAGAAGGACGCCACCTTCCGCAGCGGCTCCTGGAGGTCGTGCGAGGCGACGTACGCGAACTGCTCCAGCTCCGCGTTGGAACGCCGCAGCTCCTCCGTCTGCTCGGCGAGCAGCGTCTCCCGGCTCCGCGACTCCGCGAGCTCGTCCACCAGCCGGACCCGCATGGACTCGACGGCCGTCGCCACCGACCGCACGTCCGAGGGACCGCGCACGTCGATCTTCCCCGCGTACGTCCCCGACCTGACCTCGTCCGAGGCGGCCCGCAGCCGGTTCAGCGGCCTGCCGACCACCCGGTGGAAGAGCAGGCTCAGCGCCACCACCGAGGCGAGGAACCCCGCGATCAGCGCGAAAAGCACCCGGTCGCGGGTCGCGCGGGCGTCGTCCAGCTGGGCACGGGCGTGATCGCGGGCCTCGTCCAGGTGGTCCTGCTGGGCGCCGTAGAGAGCACGCAGCGCGTCGAACTCCTTCTTGCTCTGGAGCAGCGGCGCCGACGCCGAGCCGGTGGGACCGCTGGCCCGCACCGCTCCGATCAGCGGCTCGGCCTGCGAGGTCCGCCACCTCTCGGCCGCCGACGCGATCCGGTCCAGGTCCTCGGCGTACGGCTGCTCGGACCCGACCAGCTCCCGCACCCGGGCCAGCCGCTCCTTCTCGTCGCGCTGACCCTGTTTGTACGGTTCGAGGAACGAGTCGTCGCCGGTGAGCACGAAGCCCCTGACACCCGTCTCCTGGTTGAGCAGCGCGTTCTGGAGCTGGAACGAGGCCGAGCGCGCCGGCTGGACCCGGTCGACCAGCTCGTTCGTCCGCGTGGACATCTCGCTGAGGACCACCGAGCCGATCACCAGACACGTGACGACCACGACGACGAAGCCGCCCAGGATCAGGTGGACCCAGCTCTGCACCGACAGCCGTGAGGCGCCTCCAGCGCGTATGGGCTTCCCCTGCGGGTCAGCCATTGTTCTCCACCTTTCCCCAGCTCAGATGCAGTACGGCCACGTCGTCCGCGAGCCCTCCGAAGGGCGCGGCCCCGGCCGTGGCCCCCGCCACGAGGGCGTCGATGAACGGCCGCGCCGCCAGCTCCGAAAAGCCCCGCGCCATCGCGAGGAGCCCTTCCTCGCCGAGACGGCTGCCGGGGCCGGTACGCCCCTCGAAGAGGCCGTCCGTGAAGAGCACCAGACTGCTGTCCGGGCCCAGCGCCAGCTCGCTCTCCGACCAGTGCCGCGCCCCCGGCATGAGCCCGAGCGCCATACCGGTCTCCGGCTCCACCCAGGAGATCTCGTCGCCCTGGCGCAGCAGCAGCCCCGGGTGCCCGGCACGCACGATGCCCACCCGGCTTCCGTCCGGGGGGAAGGTGAGCGTGGTCACCGTCGCGAAGAGGTGCGGATCGGAACGCTCCGCCACCAGGATCTCCTCGAGGAGATTCGTCTGGTCGAGCGGGCTGGTGCCGCAGAGCACCGCGGTACGCCAGGCCACCCGCAGGCACACGCCGAGCGCGGCCTCGGCCGCGCCGTGGCCCGACACGTCCCCTATGACCGCGTGCACCGTGCCGTCCGCGGTCTGCACCACGTCGTAGAAGTCGCCGCTCAGCAGCGCGTGGACCCGCCCCGGTTCGTAGCGGGCCACCGCCTCGAAGCGGTCGTCCCGCAGCAGCGGCACGGGCAGCAGACCGCGCTCCAGGCGGGCGTTCTCCTGGGCCATCTGCTGATTGGCCCGCAGCGCCGCCGCCGCCCGCTCCACCTGCTTGCGCTGGAGCGCGTACCGGATCGCCCGGCCCAGCGTCTCCGGATCGAGCCGGCCCTTGGCGAGGTAGTCCTGTGCGCCGCTGGCCACGGCCGAGAGCCCGGTACCCGCCTCCGTCAGTCCGGTCAGCACCACGATGGCCGCGTCCCCGGACGCCTCCACGATCTGCGTCACGGCGTCCAGCCCGTGCACGTCGGGAAGGTGCAGATCGAGCAACACACAGACGGGGGTGCGGCAGGTCCGCAGGAACTGTCGTGCCTCCGCCAGCGTCTTGCACCAGGTGAGCGAGGGGTCGAGGTCGCTGTCGGAGAGCATCTCCTCGACCAGGAGGGCGTCCCCGGCGTCGTCCTCCACCAGGAGGATCACCGCGTCCACGCCCCATACGGAACCGTCCGCGGCGGCGACGGCCGTCGTCTGCTGAGCGGGAACCGCGGCGGGTCCCGCCTGACGGACCGGCACACCCCTCGTGGGCAGCTCGGTCACACTCCACCCCCTCGTAAGAAAGGCGCGGGTCGCCCCACGCCGTGCCAGGAAGCATAAATGACCCACGCCCGGTGCCGGAGCGCCGGACGTGGGTCGCGGGAGGACCGGCCGGAGCGTGTCCGGCGACGGCCTCCCGACAGGAAGGGCCCTACTCCTCGACGGACATCCCGGCGCGCAGCCGCGCCACGATCCGGCTCAGCAGCCGGGACACGTGCATCTGCGAGACGCCCAGCTCGGCGCCGATCTGCGCCTGGGTCATCTCCTGCCCGAACCGCATCTGCACGATGCGGCGCTCGCGGTCGTCGAGCTGCTCCAGCAGCGGTGCGAGGGTGTGCAGGTTCTCGACCGTCTCCATGGCGGGGTCCCGCTCGCCCAGCATCTCGGCGTACGCCCGCTGGTCCTGGCCGTCGTCGCTCTCCGAGGACGGGGTGTCGAGCGACCCGGCCGAGTAGCCGTTGGCGGCGACCAGGCCCTCGATGATCTCCTCCTCGGAGAGGTCGAGATGGGCCGAGAGCTCCTTCACCGTGGGGTCGCGGTCCAGCTTCGCGGAGAGCTGTTCCTTCGCCTTGGCCAGTTCGACGCGCAGCTCCTGGAGACGGCGCGGCACGTGCACGGACCAGGTGGTGTCGCGGAAGAACCGCTTGATCTCACCCACGATGTACGGGACCGCGAACGTGGCGAACTCCACCTCGCGGGAGAGGTCGAACCGGTCGATCGCCTTGATCAGGCCGATCGTGCCGACCTGGATGATGTCCTCGGTGTCGTCCCCGCCCCGGTTGCGGAACCGCGAGGCCGCGAACCGCACCAGTGAGAGATTCATCTCGATCAGCGTGTTGCGGGCGTACTGGTGCTCGCGGGTGCCTTCCTCGACCGTCTGGAGGCGGTCGAAGAAGATCTTCGAGAGCGCCCGCGCGTCCTGCGGGGCCACCTTCCCGGCTTCTTCGATCCAGGGCAGTTCGTCCTGCCCCGCCTCCGCGCCGACACCGGCAGGTGCCCGCGTCCCCGCCCGGTCGTGCCACGACGCTTCCGCGGCGCCGGCTCCGGTGGTTCGCAGTGACATCGCCGTCATGGTGTCGCCCTCCCTGTTGCCGTAGCTGTCGGTCCGGCGTCTGCCCGGGTATTCCGGAGTCATGCCTGCCGATTTCGGAAACTTTCGCGGAGATCCCGTCGGCGCGGTGAGTGGGCCGCGTCACCGGCCGCCCGGACCGCGTCCGCCTCCGCGCGCGCGGACCATCTGTACACCCGGACGGAGGAGGGGTGCGCCCATGGCAGACTTGACCGGGTGTCCGGGCCCGCGACGACCGGTGGCCCGCGGGGCAGGCGGTGTCCGGCGGAAGGTGGCCGGGGTCACGACGACCTGACCGACTTCGATCCGCCGACACCACCCAGGACGACAGAGGAAGCAGCAGCATGACGGTGACAGAGGAAAGCCAGGGACTCGCGCCCGAAATCGAGGACTTCGGTCCCGGTATCGCTCCGGAGCGGCTGGCCGTCTGCCTGAGCGTGCTGGACGAGCTCGACTCCATCGACGTCGACCACCCCGACGCCATCAAGGTGCGGCGGGCCACCGCCGGGATCTACCGGACCGTGAAGCAGCGCCGCCGCCAGGAGCGCCGCGCCGCCAAGACGGCCCACGACAAGGCCGTCACAGAGGCGACCGCCACCGGCTCCGCCGACCGGATCGACGACGAGACGCAGGGCGTCCTGCCCTCGTCCTCGGCCACCGCGGAGATCGCGGGCATCCTCCGGCGTCCGCGGTCCTGCTACATCTGCAAGACCCGCTACACCGAGGTGGACGCCTTCTACCACCAGCTCTGCCAGGACTGCGCCCGCGAGAACCGGGCCCGGCGCGACGCGCGTACGGACCTCACGGGCCGCCGCGCGCTGCTCACCGGCGGCCGGGCGAAGATCGGCATGTACATCGCGCTGCGGCTGCTGCGCGACGGCGCCCACACCACGATCACGACCCGCTTCCCGAACGACGCGATCCGCCGCTTCAAGGCGATGCCGGACAGCGACGAGTGGATCCACCGGCTGAAGATCGTCGGCATCGACCTCCGCGACCCCGCCCAGGTCGTCGCGCTGGCCGACTCGGTCGCCGCCGAGGGCCCGCTGGACATCCTGATCAACAACGCGGCGCAGACCGTCCGCCGCTCCCCGCAGGCGTACAGCGAACTGGTCGCCGCCGAGTCGGCGCCGCTGCCCGCCGGAGTGCTGCCGCCCGCCGAGGTCATCGGCACCTTCGGCAGCGGCAGCGTCGACCGGGTGGCCGCGCTGCCCGCCGCCCGCAAGGAGGGGCTGACCGCCGACGACGTCACCTCTCTCGCACTGGTCACCGGATCCGCCTCCCCGGCGCGCATCGCGGCCGGCACCGCCATCGACGCGGGCGGGCTCGTACCCGATCTGCACGACAGCAACAGCTGGATCCAGACGGTGGAGGAGGTCGAGCCGATCGAACTCCTGGAGGTGCAGCTCTGCAACTCCACCGCGCCGTTCATCCTGATCAGCCGTCTGCGTCCGGCGATGGCCGCCGCCGCGGGCCGGGCGTACGTGGTCAACGTCTCCGCCATGGAGGGCGTGTTCAGCCGCGGCTACAAGGGGGCGGGCCACCCGCACACCAACATGGCCAAGGCGGCCCTGAACATGCTGACGCGCACCAGCGCCCAGGAGATGTTCGAGAAGGACCGCATCCTGATGACGGCCGTCGACACCGGCTGGATCACCGACGAGCGCCCGCACCCGGACAAGATGCGCCTGGCCGAGGAGGGCTTCCACGCCCCCCTCGACCTGGTGGACGGCGCCGCCCGCGTCTACGACCCGATCGTGCGCGGCGAAGCCGGCGAGGACCTCTACGGCTGCTTCCTGAAGGACTACGCCCCCGCGGGCTGGTGACGGCTCGCCCCCGGAGCCGCTCCAAGGACGGCCGCATCCCGACCCGGGGTGCGGCCGTCCTGTCGTCCCGCCCGTCCCCGGAGCCCCCGCCGTACCCCCGCTGAGCGGCTTCGTTTGGCCGAAAGTGACCCAAGGCACACGTTCTGTCGAGCGGGATGGCGCTCATTTGGTTACGCTGGGGCGAACGGACGGCACCGAGGGATCCACGAAGCTTCCTCGATCGTCCCGGGACAGGTCTGCAACCAGGCCGTCGTCCCGCCCCGTACCGGCGCCACCGCGACCGAATGCCCATGCCCCCGCCCCTGCGTGCGGCGGTCCGCGGTGGAGAAAGCCGCGGTACCCCACTGCCGGGGGTTACGCGACGCGAAGGAGTGCGCGGTGACACCTGAACTGACGACAGACGAGAAGCGACCGGCCGAGCGGACCGGCGACCGGACCCGCAGGCCCGAGAAGCTCCGGAACATCGAGGTCTGGGCCAGGTCGGCCCCGATCCGGCTGGCCGGATACGAGGACGACCTCGCCGAACCGCACATCCTGCCCGGCATCGACTGACCCCCGGTCTCCCGCCGTGCGCGAGAGCCCCGGTCCCCGCCCCGTCGGATGGGACCGGGGCTCTCGCACGTCCGGTGGGGAGGTGCGGGCGGTGCGGGCGGTGCGGCTCACCCGGAATCCTCCGGCGGCCGGAGCGGCAGCGGCCGGACCACCGGGCGCATGAACTCCCGTACGTAGGTGCGGTGCCACCACCGCCCGGTCGCCCGCAGCTCGACGGCGTCGGTGAAGCGGTACCGGTACACCGACGCCCGCACCTGCGCGGGCGGCCCTTCGGGGAAGGGGTTGTGGCCCAGCAGCCGCAGGGTGTCCCGGTCGCCGCGGAGCAGCCGCGCGGTGAGCGGCCCGAACCAGGAACGGGCGTACGCGGGGGAGAGCGCGGCGAACCACATCATCCAGTCGAGCCGCAGATGGTACGGAGCGAACTGGCGGGGGAGCCGCCCCGGATCTCCCGGCTTGCCCCGGAACCCGTACTCCCGCCACCGGGTGCCCGGGTGGATCACCGTGTCGTCGGTTCCCTCGATAACGACTTCGAGCCGCACTCTGCTGATGCTGCCGAACGCGCCGTAGGTGTTGACCAGATGGAGCGGGTCGTAGGAGCGGTTCATCACCTGGTGGCGGGAGAGCAGATTGCGGGCCGGCCGGTAACCGAGCACCAGGAGAAGAGCGGTGACCGCGCAGACCAGGACCTCGTACCAGAGCGGGGCGCCGGGCGGATGCCGGGGCGGCCCCGCGAGCGGGGACCAGTCGATCGCCGAGAGCGCGAGAGCGACCGTGAGCCAGTTCAGCCAGGCGAAGTTGCCGGAGAGGATCAGCCACAGCTGGGTGACGACCATGACGGCCGCCGCCACGCCCGCCACCGGCTGAGGGGTGAACAGAAGGAAGGGGAACAGGAGTTGGGTGACGTGGTTGGCGGCCACCTCCACCCGGTGCACGGGGGGCGGCAGGTGGTGGAAGAACCAGCTGAGCGGGCCCGGCATCGGCTGCGTCTCGTGGTGGAAGTCCAGGCAGGTCAGCCGGCGCCAGCACTCGTCCCCGCGCATCTTGATGAGACCGGCCCCGAACTCCACCCGGAACAGCAGCCAGCGCATCAGCCAGAGCACCAGGACCGGCGGCGCCGTCCGCCCGTTGCCGAGGAAGATCGCCAGGAATCCGGTCTCCAGCAGCAGCGACTCCCAGCCGAATCCGTACCAGACCTGCCCGACCTGCACGATCGAGAGGTACAGGGCCCAGGGCAGCGCCCACAGGAGCAGGGCGCCCCACAGCGGAAGCAGTCCGTCCGCTCCGGCCAGCAGCGCGACGGAGACCGCGCAGCCGGACCAGGCGACGGCCGCGAAGAAGCGGTCCGAGTAGTGGAGCCGGAAGAGCCCGGGAGCGGCGGTCCAGGGGGTGCGCCGCAGCAGTTCGGGCACCGGCAGCATGCCCCGCTCGCCGATCAGCGCGCGGAACTGGAGGGCGGCGGTGAGGAACGCGGTGAGATAGAGGGCGGCGAGAGCCCGCTGGAAGATCAGCCTGCTCAGCCCGTAGTTGTCCGCGGTGAACCAGTCCACCGGCGTCAGTATCGGTCAGCCCGGCCCCGCGCCGCGTGACCGACGCGGCGTTGGTGGCGGTCCGCCGTGCCGGTCCGGGCTCAGGCGGCGGCGATGCGGCGCAGGGTCCGCCCCAGGTACCGGGCGTAGCTCCGCTGGAGCACCCGGACGAGCGGTCCGGCCAGGCGGGTGTACCAGAGGGCGGGGCGGGAGAACGCGGTGACGGCGAACCAGACGGTGCCGTCGTCGGCGAGCTCCACGACGAAGGACTCCTCGCCCCGCTCCGGATGGCCGTCGAGCGTTCCGTACGCGAAGCCGATGCGCTCGCCGGTGTACTCGGCCCACACCACTTCGCAAGGAGCCTTGAGGTGCAACGGCCCCAGGCACAGGGTCACTTCGACGGATGCGCCCGCCTCCGCGCGGTCGGCGGACGCCGCGACGAGGAACCCCGTCGCGCGGTGCATGCGCCACTCGGTCACCGCGGCGCCGGCCGCCTCGAACGAGGCCCGGCCCCGGCCCACCGGGGCACGGTGGTGCAGATGGTCGTACCCGCCCGGCAGCGGGCGCCGACGGGTGGCGCCGGTCTCCGGATAGGTGAAGGTGTGCACGTCGGCCTTCCTTCCGTTCGCGCACGCCCGCCGGGCCACGGTGCCGCGGGCGCGGCACGCTTCACTTTAGTCGCAGTCTTGAACGCGTTCAAGACTGCGCCGGGCGGCCGTATCCCGGCTTGCGACCGGTAGTGAGGTGCGTCAGACATGAGGGGACCCACCACCCCCGTACGTACTGGCAGGAGAGCACCGTGCGCTCGTCCCGACGACTTCCGTATGCCCTCTCCGCCGCGGTCTCCGTGGCGGCACTCTCCGCGGCCGGGTGTTCCGGCGCACCCGGCGCCGCCCGGCCCGCCGCGACGACCGTCGGCCACGAGGTACTGCTCCAGCAGGCCGCCGCCCGGGGGCCCGCTCCGTTCACCCGGTCCACGGCCGGAGCGGTCCCCGGGGCCGAGGACGCACCGCCGCTCCCGGCGGGCGGCGCCCCCGCCGCCGCCCCGGCCGCCCACACCGTCACGGGCGACGCGGCGGGGCTCTACGGGGGCGTCCGGAACACGCCCAGTTGCGACGTGGGCGCGCAGGCCGACCTGCTGACCGAGGACTCCGCCCGGGCCCGCGCCTTCGCGCGGGTGGCGGGCATCGAAGCGGTGCAGATCCCCGGATACCTGCGCGCGCTCACCCCGGTGGTGCTGCGGGCCGACGTCCGCGTCACCGACCACGGCTTCGCCTCGGGTGCCCCGACCAGCTTCCAGACCGTGCTCCAGGCGGGCACCGCCGTGATGGTCGACAGCCGGGGACTGCCCCGGGTGCGGTGTGCCTCCGGCAATCCGCTCGCACCCGCGGTGCCCCTCACGGGACGGATCGCCGACCGGGGCGAACGCTGGGCCGGGTACGCCCCGGAGCGGGTGCTGGACATCGCCCCGAGCGCGGGCGTGCTGGAGAGCCTGGTCATCGCGGATCTCGTCGAGGGGACGTGGATCGAGCGGCCGAGCGGAGAGGGCGCCGAGGACGGCAATCCCGCCGTCCCGCCCGCGGCCGACCCGGGCAACGGGTTCTTCCCCTTCTCGCCCGGCGCGCCCGACGGAGCGCGGCAGGCGCCCGACGGCGCGGCCAACTCCGGCGCCGCCACCGGCCAGGACGGCGCCCCCGCCCCCGGCTCCCCGGACGCGGACGACGCGTCCGCCGACGGCCTGCCGGACTTCACCGGCGACGCGTCCGGGGAACTGCCGGACTTCACCGGGGACCCGGCCACCGACGGCCTGCCGGACTTCACGGGGGACGCGTCCGCCGACGGCCTGCCGGACTTCACCGGCGACGCGTCGGGGGAACTGCCGGACTTCACCGGGGACCCGGACCTCGGGCCCCAGGACCCCGTCGGCGGTCCGGGTGACTCCGGTGCGGCGGCGGTGGGACCGGAGACGTCCACCGCGTGACCGGGCCGGGGCCGCGCGTCGCGGAGCGTCCGGTCCACCTCTGAGCGAACCGCTCGAAGAATCGGACAAAGGGTGGCAGAGTGGCCGACATGGATGATCGGGTAGCGGGTGCCCTGTCATTCCCGGAAGACTGGCCCGCCCACCCGGACCTCAGCCTCGCCCTGAACCGAATGGGCAGCTTCGACTGGGATCTGGACAGCGGCCTCATGCACATGGACCAGCCCGCACTGGACGTGTTCGACCTGCGGGCCGAGGAGTACGACGACCAGCCGGCCTCCCTCTCCCTGCGGGTGCCCGAGGACGAGGGGGCCCGGCTCGACGCCATGGTGACGCAGGCGCTGAAAGCGGGGCGGGAGAGCTACGGCGCCTACTTCCGCTGCCGGCTCCGCGACGGCTCGCTGCGCTGGACCCACACGCAGGGGTTCATCCGCCGCGACGACGAGGGCAGGCCACGCCGCATCCTGGGCATCGTCCGGGACGCCTCCCAGGAGCTGGCCGACTCCGCCGCACGTCAGGAACTCGACGAGGAGCGGCGCCGGCGGACCAGCCTGGTGCAGGCCACGTCGGCGGCGCTCGCCAGCGCGCGTACGGTGCAGGACGTCATCGACGTGCTCAAGAACTCCCGGGGCCTGGCCCACCTGGGAGCGACCAGCCTCGTCATGGGGCTGCTGGAGGCCGGGCGCATCCACCTGGTGGCCGACGGGCCCGAGGGGTCGTTCGTGCCGGGCACCCGCTACACGCGGGTGGACGAGCGGTACCCGATGAGCGAGGTGCTGCGGACGCTGGACCCCCGGTTCATCGAGACCTCCGACGACTTCGCCACCTCCTACCCCGAGCTCTGGGACCAGGTCGGCCATCTCGGGATCACGTCCGCCGCCTATCTGCCGCTGATCGCCCAGGCGCGTCCGATCGGCGCGCTCGGGCTGCTGTACAACGACCGGGTGGGTTTCGCCGCGGACGAGCGCAACCTCCTGGTCTCCCTGGGCAGTTCGATCGCGCAGAGCCTCCAGCGCGCGATGCTCTACGAACAGGAGCACGACCTCGCCGAGGGCCTCCAGCAGGCGATGCTGCCGCGCCGCATTCCGGAAGTGCCGGGCGCGCAGGTCGCCGTCCGCTACCGCTCCGCCCGGATGGGGCGCGACATCGGCGGTGACTGGTACGACGTCATCCCGCTTCCCGGCGGCCGGGTCGGCGCCGTCATCGGGGACGTGCAGGGCCATGACACCCATGCCGCGGCCGTGATGGGGCAGCTCCGGATCGTGCTGCGGGCCTACGCGGCCGAGGGGCACAGCCCCGCCACGGTCATGGCCCGCGCCTCCGTCTTCCTGCACGAGCTGGACACCGACCGCTTCGCCACCTGCAACTACGCCGAGGTCGACCTGACCACCGGGGTGATGCAGATGGTCCGGGCCGGGCACATGGAACCTCTGGTCCGCAACCCCGACGGCAGCTGCCGCAAGCTGTTCGTCGAAGGCGGCCTTCCGCTGGGGCTCTCCGCCGAGTTCGGCCGCCTGGACTATCCGGTGTCCACCGTCGAGCTCGACCCCGGGCAGACGCTGGTGTTCTACACCGACGGGCTGGTGGAGCTGCCCGACACCGATTTCGACACCGGGATGCGGCTGCTGACCGACATGGTGCGGGGCGGCCCGCAGGACATCCGGCGCCTCGCCGCCCAGCTCTGCGATTCGGTCGACGAGCGCGGCGGCGAGGACGACGTGGCGGTCCTCCTGCTGCGGCGGGACGCAGCGCCCACACCGCAGCCCGGAGGGCGGCTGCGGCAGCACGTGGCCCAGAACGACCCCGAGGCGCTGAGTTCGGCCCGTCACATGATCAGGGCGGCGGTCCGCGCCTGGGGCGCCAGGGAGCGGGCGGACGAGATCGAACTCGCCGCCGACGAGCTGATCACCAACGCCCTGATGCACACGGACGGCGGGGCGATCGTCACCATCCGGATCCTCGCCGGAGGTGAGCGCCGCCTGCGGGTGGACGTGGAGGACCGCTCCAGCGCACTGCCGCGCCGCCGCGACGCGGGGGACGCCGGAGTCTCCGGGCGCGGGCTGATGCTCGTCGACCGGCTCGCCGACGTCTGGGGGGTGGAGTCACGGGGTGGCGGCAAGTGCGTCTGGGGCGAGTTCCTGATCCCCGAGCGGTTCGACCGGCCGGGGAGGCCCGGCCGCCGCGAGCCCCACGAGCTCCCCGACCGGCCCGCACCGCCCGACCGGCCCGGCGCCCCCGGACGGTTCGGCCCGTCCAGGCCTTCCTGAGCCCTCGCCCTCACCCGTTCAGGGACCGGACTTTGCCAGCCCGTGAACGGGTTCAAGCATCTACCGTGCGGTAGCGGAACGTAACATGTCTGTTCTTGACCGTAACCGACCGCCGTGGTTTCACTGGGGGTCGCACGGCGGTCCAGCTCCCCCGATGACATGAGGTCCCCCATGGGTACCGAACTGCTCGCCCCTCTCGATCTGGCCTTCTGGCACCTGGAGTCCGAGGCCCACCCGATGCACTTGGGCGCCCTCGCCGTCTTCTCCCCGGTGCCCAGCGGCCCCCGGCAGGACGTGCTGGAACTGCTCCGGGAGCGCGCGGCGGCCGTACCCCGGCTCCGGATGCGGGTACGGGACGTCCTGCTGCCCCTCGGCGGCGCGGCCTGGTCCACCGACAAGGACTTCGACGTCCGCCGCCATGTGCGCCGCACCGCCCTGCCCCCGGGGGACTTCATGGCGGCGGCGACCTCCCTCGCGGGCGACCTGATGGAACGCCCGATCGCCCGGGGGCTGCCGCCCTGGGAGATGTACCTGCTGGAGAGCGGTTTTGGCGACGGAGCGTTCGCCGTGCTCGTCAAGCTGCACCACGCGCTGGCCGACGGCATGCGCGCCGTCGCGATCGGCGCGGGGATCTTCGACGAGATCGCCGCCGTCGCCTCCCGCCGCGCCACGGCCGTACGGCGCGCACCCGTCCCGCCGCGCTCCTGGACGCCCGGCCCCCGGGAGGTCGCCGGGCTCGCGCTCGGCCGGCTCGAAGAGGTCGGGCGGGCGCTGGGCGTCGGGGCCTCCGTGGTGCGCGCGAGCCGGCTGGCGCCCGGGGGCTCCGGCGCCCTGGCGGCCGGCTCCAGTGGCACCCGGCGGCTCGTCACCGCGGACCTGGACGCCGCGGCCGTGCAGCGCGTCCGCAGGACCGAGGGCGGTACGGCCAACGACGTGCTGCTCGCCGTCGTCGCCGGGGCGCTGGGGCGGTGGATGGCCGGGCGCGGCGAGGAACCTTCCGGCGGCGACCCACGCGCCCTGGTGCCCGTCTCGCGACGGCGCCCCGGCGGGGCCGCCCAGAACGGCAACCGGCTCTCCGCCTACCTCCTCGGCCTCCCGGTCTCCGAGCCGGACCCCCGCCGCAGACTGCGGGCCGTACGCGTCGCGATGGAGCGCAACAAGGCGGCGGGCCCGTTGAAGGGCGCGGGAGCCGTCGCCGTACTGGCCGACCGGCTGCCGCCGCTCGCCCACCGCTTCGGCGCCCCCCTCGCCGGGAGCGCGGCCCGGATGCTCTTCGACCTCCTGGTCACCAGCGTCCCGCTGCCGCGCGCCGCGCTCTCGCTGGGTGGCTGCCCGCTGCGCTCCCTCTACCCGATGGCCCCGCTGGCGCGCGGACAGTCCCTCGCCGTGGCGCTCTCCACGTACGGCGGGCGGGTGCACGTCGGCCTGGTCGCAGACGGCCGGGCGCTGCCCGACCTCGACCGGCTCGGGGCGGCGATGACGGACGAGCTCGCGGCGCTCCAGGAGCTCGCCGGGGAGCCCCTGCGCTCGCTCGACCTGATGGAGTGATCGGACTGATTCTCGGTAAAGGGGGGAAATGAGCAGCGTCCGTCCGGTTGACTTGCCCCAGTGATCCGATGAATTATCGCCCTGTACGGAAAGCGATCATTCAGTGAGGGCGGCAGGCCATGCGGCGCAGCACACTCGGACGTACCGCCGTCGAGGTCACCGAACTGTCCTTCGGGGCAGCGGCCATCGGCAATCTCTTCAGCGCCGTCGACCCCGAGCAGGCGGCCCTCGCGGTGGACGCCGCGTGGGACGAGGGCGTCCGGCACTTCGACACCGCCCCGCACTACGGCCTCGGCCTCTCCGAGCGGCGGCTCGGCGCCGCCCTGCGGTCGAGGCCCCGTGCCTCGTACACCCTCTCCACCAAGGTCGGGCGGATCCTCGACCCGCTTCCCGCCGGGACCTCCGTGCCCGACGGCGGCCTCGACGACGGGTTCGCCGTCCCGGTGACCCACCGCAGGCGCTGGGACTTCAGCGCCGACGGGGTGCGCAGGTCCATCGAGGACAGCCTCGGGCGCCTCGGCCTCGACCGCGTCGACGTGGCCTATCTGCACGACCCCGACGACCACGCGGAAGCCGCCTTCGGTGAGGCCTACCCCGCCCTGGAACGGCTGCGCGACGAGGGTGTCGTCGGCGCGATCGGCGCCGGAATGAACCAGACCGCCCTGCTCACCCGCTTCCTGCGGGACACCGACGTCGACGTCGTGCTCTGCGCGGGCCGCCACACCCTGCTCGACGGCAGCGCGCTGGACGAACTCCTCCCCGAGGCCGAGGCCCGGGGCCGCAGCGTCGTCGTCGGCGGCGTCTTCAACTCGGGCCTCCTCGCCGACCCGCGCCCCGGCGCCCCGTACGACTACGCGGCGGCCCCCGCCGAACTGCTCGAACGCGCCCTGCGCATGAAGGCCGTCACCGAGGCGCACGGCGTCCCGCTGCGCGCCGCCGCCCTGCACCACTCCCTCGCCCACCCGGCCGTCGCCAGCGTGCTGGTCGGCACCCGCTCGCCCGACGAGGTGCGCGACGCCGCCGCCCTGCTGCGTACCCCGCTGCCGTCCGCGCTCTGGGACGACCTGCGGGCCGAAGGGCTCCTCCCGGCCCCCGGCGCGCCCACCGGGTCCCGTACCCCCGGGCAGCGCTGACATGGCCGCGCCCGCCACGGTCGTCGACGCCCACCACCACGTCTGGGACCTCTCCGTACGCGACCAGGAGTGGATCACCGGCGAAGAACTCGCGCCCATCCGGCGCGACTTCACCCTCGCCGACCTGGAACCCGAAGCACGGGCGGCAGGCGTGGGCGCCACCGTCCTCGTCCAGACCGTCACCGTCGCCGAGGAGACGCCCGAGTTCCTCGCCCTCGCCCACGGCAGCGACCTCGTCGCCGGAGTCGTCGGCTGGACCGACCTCACCGCCCCGGACGTCGCCGACGCCCTCGCCGCGCTGCGGGAGCTGCCCGGTGGCGACCTGCTGACCGGCATCCGCCACCAGGTCCAGGGCGAGAGCGACCCACGCTGGCTGCTCCGACCCGACGTGCTGCGCGGCCTCGCGGCCGTCGCCGACGCGGGACTCGCCTACGACCTGATCGTCCGCCCCCACCAGCTGCCCGCCGCCACGGCCGCCGCCGCGCAGCTGCCCGCGCTCACCTTCGTACTCGACCACGCCGGGAAGCCCCCCGTCGCCCAGGGACACCTCCAGCCCTGGGCCGACGACCTGCGCGCACTGGCCGCGCTGCCGAACACGGTCTGCAAGCTCTCCGGCCTCGTCACCGAAGCCGACCCGCACCACTGGACCACGGACGACCTGCGCCCCTTCACCGACGTCCTGCTCGACGCGTTCGGACCGCACCGGCTGATGTTCGGCTCGGACTGGCCGGTGTGCCGGCTCGCCGCCCCGTACGCGGAGGTCCTGGAGGCCGCGCGCACGCTCACCGCCGCCCTCTCCGCGGACGAGCGCGCCGCAGTCTTCGCCGGGACGGCGACCCGCGTGTACCGGCTCGGCTGAAGCGGGTTGCGGAAGTTCCGCCCGTCCGGCGGCACCCGGCACACGCCCTGACCGCCCCGGGCGGCCCGGCCAGCGGTGGCCGACCGTACGGGGCCTGCGGCAGGCTGGACACATGCCCGAGCTGCCGGAAGTCGAAGCCCTGCGGGTCTTCCTCGGCGACCACCTGGTCGGCAGGGAGATCGCCCGCGTCCTCCCGCTCTCCGTCAACGTGCTCAAGACGTACGACCCGCCACCCGCCGCACTCGAGGGCAGCAGCGTCACCTCGGTGGACCGGCACGGCAAGTTTCTCGACATCGGCGCCGGACCGCTGCACCTCGTCACCCATCTGGCCCGGGCGGGCTGGCTCCGCTGGCGGGACTCCTTCCCCGCCAAACCGCCCGGCCCCGGCAAGGGGCCGCTCGCCCTGCGCGTGGTCCTCGCGGGCGACGACGGATTCGACCTGACCGAGATGGGCAGCAAGAAACGGCTCGCCGTGTACCTCGTCCACGACCCGACGGAGGTGCCCGGCATCGCCCGGCTCGGCCCCGACCCGCTCGCCCCGGACTTCGACCGGGACGCCCTCGCCGCCCTCCTTCACGGGGAGCGCCGCCAGATCAAGGGCGCGCTCCGCGACCAGTCGCTGATCGCGGGCATCGGCAACGCCTACAGCGACGAGATCCTGCACGCCGCGAAGATGTCCCCGTTCAAGCGCACCGCCGACCTCGGCGAGGACGACATCAGCCGCCTCCACGCCGCCCTGCGCACCACCCTGGAGGACGCGGTCGCCCGCTCCAGCGGGGTCGCCGCCGGCGCGCTCAAGTCCGAGAAGCGCAGTGGCATGCGGGTCCACGGACGCGCGGGGGAGCCGTGCCCGGTCTGCGGGGACACCGTCCTGGAAGTGTCCTTCAGCGACTCCGCGCTCCAGTACTGCCCCACCTGCCAGACCGGCGGGAAGCCGCTCGCCGACCGCAGGACCTCACGCTTCCTGAAGTGAACGGTCCGCACGCCTCCCGGAGCGGGCGGAACAAAGCCCGCCGGACACCGCCTACACTCCGGCCTCATGCTGCGCGTACTCGCCGTCGACGACGAAGAACCGGCCCTGGAAGAACTCCTCTACCTCCTGCGCGCCGACCCCCGCGTCCGCAGCGCCGAAGGGGCCACCGGTGCCACCGAGGCGCTGCGTCGCATCGGCGCCGCGGTCGACGCGGGCCCCGACGGCCCCGGCGCGATCGACGTCGTCTTCCTGGACATCCACATGGCCGGCCTCACCGGTCTCGACATCGCCCAACTGCTGGCCGGGTTCGCCGCGCCGCCGCTCATCGTCTTCGTCACCGCCCACGAGGGGTTCGCCGGCCACGCCTGGGACCTCAAGGCCGTCGACTACGTGCTCAAGCCCGTGCGCCGCGAACGCCTCGCCGAGGCCGTCCGCCGCGTCGCCGAACAGATGGGGGAGCGCACCGCCCCCGCGCACGACACGGGCGGCGACCCGGTGCAGGTCGAACTCGGCGGAGTGATCCGGTTCGTGCCCGTCGAGGACATCGCGTACGCCGAGGCCCAGGGCGACTACGCCCGCCTGCACACCGACACCGGCAGCCACCTCGTACGGATCCCGCTCACCACGCTGGAGGAGCGCTGGCGCTCCCGGGGCTTCGTCCGCATCCACCGCCGCCACCTCGTCGCCCTCGCCCGCATCGACGAGCTCCGCCTGGACGCGGGCAGCATGAGCGTCCGCATCGGCGGTGCGGAACTCGCCGTCAGCCGCCGCCACAGCCGCGCCCTGCGCGATCTGCTGATGCGCCAGGGGAGCCGCTGACCAGGCCCCTTTCCAGCCGGCCCCCGCGCGCCCTAGACTTCCGGCCCATGTCAGCAGAGCCCACGCCCCGGCGCGAGGTCGTCACCGGAGTGCCCCGGCGGGTGCGTCCGCTGCCGCGCCACCTCACCCAGTCCGAGATCGACGAGCAGACCGCCCTCGGCGGAGCGTACGTACGCTCGCTGATGCGCAGCCAGCTCCGCGCCGGGCTTTCCGCCTTCGCCGCCCTCGCGCTCGTCGCCGGCACCCTCCCGCTCGTCTTCACCATCCTGCGCAGCGGCGCGGTCGTCTGGGCCGCCCTCGGCTTCGCCGCCTACCCGCCGATCACCCTGCTCGCCTGGTGGTACGTACGGCGGGCCGAGCGCAACGAGCGGGACTTCGCCCGGCTCGTGGAAGGCCGTCCCGCCCTGTGAGGAACCCCGCCGGCCGCCCGCCCGGCCCCGTCCCCCGCCCCGGCGAAGGGTGCCCCGCCCTGGCACGCCCCGGTGAAGGGTGCCCCGAACGGTGAACGTGCCCGACCACGCGGCGTCGTGGGCCGCGGTCGCCCTCGTCGTCCTCGCCACGGTGCTCGTCGGCGGATTCGGCCTGCGGATATCCCGCACCACCTCCGACTTCTACGTCGCCTCCCGCACCGTCCGCCCCCGGCTGAACGCCGCGGCGATCAGCGGCGAGTACCTCTCCGCCGCCTCCTTCCTCGGCATCGCCGGACTGGTGCTCGTGCACGGCCCCGACATGCTCTGGTACCCGGTCGGCTACACGGCCGGGTACCTGGTGCTCCTCTTCTTCGTCGCGGCCCCGCTGCGCCGCTCGGGGGCCTACACCCTGCCCGACTTCGCCGAAGGGCGCCTCGAATCGCGTCAGGTGCGCCGCCTGGTCAGCGTCTTCGTCGTCGGCGCGGGCTGGCTCTACCTCGTGCCCCAGCTCCAGGGCGCCGGGCTCACCCTCCAGATCCTCACCGGCGCACCCGGCTGGCTCGGGGACGTACTCGTCGCCTCGGTCGTCGTGGTCGCGGTCGCCGCGGGCGGAATGCGGTCGATCACCTTCGTCCAGGTCTTCCAGTACTGGCTGAAGCTGACCGCGCTCCTGGTCCCCGCGCTCTTCCTGGTACTGGCCTGGCAGGGCGACGGCCGCCCCGCCGTCGCCTTCACCGGGCAGCACGCCGTCTTCCGCGCCGACCACCCGCTCTACGCCACGTACGGCCTGATCGTCGCCACCTTCCTCGGCACCATGGGGCTCCCGCACGTCGTCGTCCGCTTCTACACCAGCCCCAACGGCCGCGACGCGCGCCGCACCACCGTGGCCGTCCTCGCGCTCGTCGGCGTCTTCTACCTGCTGCCGCCCGTCTACGGAGCGCTGGGGCGCCTGTACGCCCCCGAACTGCGGCACGGCGGCAACGCCGACGCGGCCGTCCTGCTGCTGCCCGCGCGGGTCGTCGGAGGGCTCGGCGGCGACCTGCTGGGCGCGCTGATCGCCGGAGGCGCCTTCGCCGCGTTCCTCTCCACCGCCTCCGGCCTGACCGTCGCCGTGGCCGGAGTCATCACCCAGGACGTCCTGCCGCAGCGCGGCGTGCGCTACTTCCGGCCCGCGACCGTCCTCGCCATCGCCGTTCCCCTGGCCGGGTCGCTGCTGGTCAGCAGGGTGCCGGTGGCCGACGCGGTGGCCATGGCCTTCGCCGTCTCCGCCTCCTCCTTCTGCCCCCTGCTGGTGCTCGGCATCTGGTGGCGCCGGCTCACCCCGCCCGGAGCCGTCGCCGGACTGCTGCTCGGTGGCGGCTCGGCGCTCCTCGCCGTCGCGATCACGGTGAGCGGCGCCGTACGGCCGCCGGGCTGGCCCCACGCGCTGCTGGCCTGGCCCGCCGTGTGGTCGGTGCCGGTCGGCTTCCTCGCGATGATCCTCGTCTCGCTCGCCACCCCGGGGCGCGTACCCCCGGGCACCAACGCGACGATGACCCGCTTCCACCTGCCGGAAGCCCTGACCACGGGGAGGGACCGGTGACCGGGGCGCAGATCGCGGTCCTCGCCGTGCCCGCCGCCCTGCTGGCCGGAGCCGCCTTCCTGCTGGGCCGCCGCACCGCGCGCCCCGTGCGGCCCAGCGACGTCGGGACCCCCGTCGAGCACGCGACCTTCGAGACCCTGCACACCGCGTCGCTGGCCGCGCCCCCGCTGCGGGCCGGGCTGACCGATGACAGCGCCCGGCGCTCCGCCCGCCGGCTGCGCTCCCTGCTGGGCACCGACGCGCTCTGCCTCACCGACCGGGAGCGGGTCCTCGTCTGGGACGGCGCGGGACACCACCACGGCCCGGACGTCATGGAACAGGTCAAGAACCTGCTGGAGAACGGCCGCGACACCGCCTTCACCACCGACTGCGAGCACCTCGACTGCCCGCTGCGCTGGGCGGTGGCCGTACCGCTCACCGTCGACAACCGGGTCCTCGGGGCACTCGTCGCCCACGCGCCGCGCGAGTCGGCGGTGCTGGCGCGCGCGACGGGCGAGGTGGGCCGCTGGGTCTGCGTCCAGCTGGAACTCGCCGAACTCGACCGCTCCCGCACCCGGTTGATCGAGGCCGAGATCAAGGCGCTGCGCGCCCAGATCTCCCCGCACTTCATCTTCAACTCGCTCGCCGCCATCGCCTCGTTCGTCCGCACCGACCCCGAGCAGGCCCGTGAACTTCTTCTGGAGTTCGCCGACTTCACCCGATACTCCTTCCGGCGCCACGGCGACTTCACCACGCTGGCGGACGAACTCCACTCCATCGACCAGTACTTGGCACTGGTGCGCGCCCGGTTCGGTGAGCGGCTCGCGGTCACCCTGCAAGTGGCTCCCGAGGTGCTGCCGGTCGCCCTGCCCTTCCTCTGCCTCCAGCCACTCGTCGAGAACGCGGTCAAGCACGGGCTCGAAGGGGCCGTCACCCGCAGCAGGATCACCATTTCCGCCCTGGACGCGGGCTCCGAGGCCGAGGTCGTCATCGAGGACGACGGCACCGGCATGGACCCCGAACGGCTGCGGCAGATCCTGCGGGGCGAGGGCGGCGCCTCGACCGGCATCGGCCTGCTCAACGTCGACGAGCGGCTGCGCCAGGTGTACGGCGACGACTACGGGCTCGTCATCGAGACCGGCGTCGGCGCGGGCATGAAGATCACCCTGCGGTTCCCCAAGTACCGGGCCGGCGTGCACGGTTCCTGACCGGGCGCCGTCCCGGGGCGTCCGCCTGGGTCGTGCGGTGAAAGGGGCGTCGTCCGCCCGACGGGCGGGACTCTCACAACACGGCCTGCACGGAGGTGGTGCAGGCCTCCGGCTGCCTCGCCCGCCCGGCCGGGCGGGACCTTTCGGAGTAGCCGGGCAGACCGCGCTGGAGCAGCCGGAGGGCGTAGTACGAGCGCGACTTGACCGTACCCGGCGGGATGCCGAGCACCTCGGCCGTCTCCCCGACGCTGAGCCCGTGGAAGTAGATCTCCTCCAGCACCGCACGGTGTTCGGGGCTCAGGCCGCGTACCGCCGCGCGCACGTCGAGGGAGCGTACCGCCGAGTCGGCGGTGTCCAGCGGGGCGGACGCGGACTCCAGCACGGAGTCGCTCACCTCGGCGGGGCGCGCCTGCCGGGACCGCCGCGCGTCGATGGCGAGGCGGCGGGCCACGGTGAAGAGCCACGGCCGCATGGACTCGTACGGCGCGGCGAAGGCCTCGGGATGCTGCCACGCGCGCACCAGCGTCTCCTGCACCAGGTCCTCGGCCCGCTGGCTGTCGCCGTAGGTCAGTTGCTGGAGGAAGTGCAGCAGCGCGGGGCCGTGTTCCCGTAGCAGCTCCGCGATGGTCCGTTCGTCGGTGGTCGTCGTGGACATCGTGGAACGTCCCTTCCCGCAGGTCGCAGACGGCCTCGTCGCCGCCTGGCGTATACGAACGCATCCGACGGGCCGAGGGCCAGGCTGTGGGCCGGAGCGTGCGACGAGCGGTCGCACGGTGCGGTGAACGGTCGCACGGTGCGCTGAACGGCCGTGAGCCCGGTCCTGCATCCGCCCGGCATCAGGGAACCACCGTCACCGGCCAGCGCCCCGCCTTCACCAGCCGCACCGCCACCGAGCCGATGATCCGGTGCCCGGCCGACTCGGAGGCGCCGACCACCACGGCGTCCGCCTTCAGCTCGTCCGCGGCGGTCACGAGTCCGTTGTACGGATCACCGGGGAAGGTGTGGAACTCCCAGCGCACGTCCCAGGTGTCCTTCATCCGCTCCGAGGAGCTGCGGATCTCGTTGATCAGCCCCTCCGCCACGTCGCCGGTGGTTCCCGACACGGGCGCTCCCAGCGCCGCCCCGGTGACCATCAGGGGCTGGACGTAGACCAGCGCCAGCGTGGCGTGCTGCCTGCGCGCGAGCCCGGCGGCATAGGCAGCCGCCCGCATGGAGGAATCGGAGCCGTCGATGCCCGCGACGATCACCTTGGGACCATCCGTGCCTCGTTCGAACTGGTGTCGCTGTTGGTCGGTCACGGCTGGAAGGCTAGCCGCTCCGGCGCGCGGCACCGAACAGGGTCCCACGTGCGGTGTTGGACCGGTCGGCACAGGTGCGGCCCTTCCAACGGGTGGACCTCGCCCGACCCTCGTGTCGCAAAGGCTGACGAAAGGATCTTCGTGCGAGCAGTTAGTCATGAAATATGAAGAGAAGCAGCCGGGGCGCCGGATGCTGCTGAGAATCGCCGCCGGGATCGGCGCGGCGGCCACCGTGCGCCTCATCGCGGCGGACCCGGCCGCCGCCCCCACCGGACCGGCCGCCGCCCCGCGGACCCCGTCGGCCGCAGGCCCGCCGGCCGCGGGGCCGCCCGCCACGGCACCCCGCCGGCCCTCCGCCTACCGGCTCCAGCCCATGGTCGGCCGGGCCGCCGAGGCCGCACCCCGCCGCCGCCCCGCGCTGCCGCCCGTCCGCACCCGGCCCTTCGAGGAGTTGCCGGACCTCGGGCACGCGATGGTGCTCACCTTCGACGACGGCCCCGACCCCGTCTACACCCCGCAGATCCTGGCCACCCTGCGCAGGCACCAGGTGCACGCCATGTTCTTCCTCTGCGGCGAGATGGCCGACGACAACCAGGATCTGGTGCGGGCCATCGCCGAGGACGGGCACGTGATCGGCAACCACACCTGGACGCACCCCCTGATGACCGGCCTGACCCGGGCGGAGGCGAGGGACGAGATCGAGCGGACCAGCGAGGTGATCCGGCGGACGGCCGGGGACGCGCCGCTCTGGTTCAGGGCGCCGTACGGGGCGTGGAACCGCAACGTCTTCGAGATCGGCGCGGAGCTGAACATGGAACCGATGGCCTGGACCGTCGACACACTGGACTGGGATACGCCCGGCACCGACACGATCATCGACCGGGTGCTGGACGGCGCGGCCCCGGGCGTGGTCGTCCTCTCCCACGACGCCGGGGGCAACCGTGCGCAGACCGTCGAGGCGCTTCCCCAGTACCTGCCCCGCCTGATCGACCAGGGTTACCGCCTCACGGTGCCGTACCGCACCTGAACCACCGGGGCCTCTTTGCTGGAAGCGGGCGTACGGCGCGTGCACCGATCGCGTACGGGAGCGGAGCGCCGCGGCGCCGCGCGCCCGGCCGGTCCGGCGGGAGGCCCCCGGGGACCCACCGCGCGGGCGGGCGTTCGGACGCCTCAGCGAGTCTCCACCAGGCGGGCGAAGACGACCACGTTCCCGTCGTACCCGCCGGCCTTCGTGTAGCCGCCGCCGCAGGTGATGACGCGGAGTTCGGCGTAGCCGGTGTCGCCGTACACCCGGGGGCCGGGGAAGTCGGCCTTGGAGAAGACCTCGACGCCGTAGATCTCGAAGACCGCGACCCGGCCGTCGTAACGGGTCACCTCCACGTGCTCGCCCTTCGTGAGGGCGCCGAGCCCGTAGAAGACGGCGGGCCCGGACAGGTTGTCCACATGGCCGACGATCACCGACGTTCCCCGCTGACCGGGGGAGATGCCGTTCTGGTACCAGCCCGCCAGGTTGGTGTCCTGCGGGGAGGGCGCCGCGATCCAGCCGTCCTGGTCGAGGCCCACGTCCACGATCGGGGCGTCCACCTTGATCACCGGAATCGAGACGCGGGCGGCGGGGGCGTACGGCAGCATCCGCACCGGCTCCGCGGCCGGCGGGAGGGGTTCGGCGTCCTGGGAGCTGTCGATCCGGGCGGCGGCCACCGGCTGCGGCGGCCCGGCGGGGACGTCGACGCCGTTCCTCATCAACGCGATCCCGGTGAGCATGACCAGGGCGACGGCACCCCAGGGAGTGTGTCTGGTCCGCTGGACCTTCCAGTTGTCCCGGCCCATGGTTCTCCCTTTCGTCGCCACGCTCGGCACGCTAAGGGCACGGGGGCACGACGGCGATCGGAGCGGCGCGAACGGGTGGTGCCGGATTTCCCGCAGGTCAGCCGCCTGCCTGTCGGAGTAATGGCCGGATAAAAGTTCTGACGGCCCGTGACCTGCGACTGAGTCAGGTCGCGCCGCGCACCGCTCGGCGTGTCGCCGTACCGGGGGCGGCGGTGCCGACATGCGACCCGTACGGGGTTCTGGTGAGGGTTCGTCATGGGACGCGTTCGACCGATCCCGGAGGAGAGGCTTCCGGGGCGCGTCCCGCTGGAGGTTCACACCATGCGTGTCACACGCGCTCTCGCGGTCACCGCGACGGCATTCGCGGCGGTCGGACTCGCCCCCTCGCTGGCCGCCGCCGGCGGCGGCCCGTCCCCGTCCGTCCCGGTGAACGTCACCGTCAACCCGCGCGCGGTCCACCAGGGTGCCACGCTGCAGATCAGCGCCCAGGGCTGCAACCGCGGGGGCCGGGTGTGGTCGAACGCGTTCCCGACGGTGGAGCTCTCGGCGGGCCGCACCGGCTACGCCACCGCGCGCATCCGCTACGACACCACCCCCGGGCACTACAACCTGTCGGTGCGCTGCAACAGCAACAGCAACAGCAACAACAGCAACAGCAACAACAACGGCAACAGCAACGGCAACAACAACGGGTTCGGCAACGACGACGTCAACGACTTCGGCAACGGCAACGGCAACGGCAACAACAACGGCAACGGCCCCGTGGCGACGGCGCGGTTCACCGTGCTCGACGGCCGGGGGGCCCAGGGCGGCCTCGGCGGCTCCATGGGGCCCGGTTCCACGGAGACGCGGATCGGCGGCGGGCTGGTGGCCGCGGCGGCCGTCGGCGGCGCCGTCTTCATCGTCCGCCGCCGCCGGACGAGCAATGCGGCCGTCTAGGACCCCGTCCCCGCCACCGCCCCCCGGCCCGATACGCGCGTCGCCCCGAGTCCTGGTTCAGGGACCCGGGGCGACCGACGTTCGCGCGCCTGTCCCGCCGGCCGGTACCGGTCAGTGGCGGCCGGCGGTGCCGCGGCGCCGTACGAAGAAGACGGTGCCGGTCGCGGCGACCAGGACGAGCGCCGCACCCAGGGCGATCTCCTCGCCGTCGAGCGACCCGATGCTCCCGCCGAGACCGCCCTGCACGCCCGCGGGAGCGGCCGGGGACGTGGAGCTCGCCGCCGCGACGGCCGTGGCGGTGCCGATCACCGGGGTGACGGGGGCGGGGGCGGTGGAGGTACCTGTGCTCGCGGTGCTGCTCGTGGTGGTGCTGCTCGTGCTGCTCGTGCCCGTGCCCGTGCCCGTGCCCGTGGTGCTGCTCGTGGTGGAGCTGGTCGTGCCCGTGCTCGTGGTGGTGCCGTCGGTGATGGTGAGGCTGGCGTTCTTGGCGTCGCCGCTGGAGCCGCATTTGAAGGTCACCGCGTAGATGGCACCCCGCTGGGCGTCCCCGTCCACCGTGGCGACGGCCGTGGTGGTTCCGCTGGGGATGACGGCGGTGTCGAAGACTCCCGAGGTGACGGTCGTCCCGCCCGAGCATCCGCCGCTGCCCAGAGTGACCTGTCCGCCGGGCGCGATCACCGAGGGCGTGACGGTGGGGGTGAACGGCGGGGTGCTCCCCCCGTCCTGCGCGGCGGCGGGAGAGGCGAGGAGGAGGGCGGTGGCGCCGGACAGGGCAAGGGGTGCGACACGTATCGCGCGCATGTGAGCCTCCGGGGACCGAGGCGTATCCGCGGAACCGGTTTCCGCGAGGCGGGAAGCACGAGGAAATACGTCTCGGTGTCCGACACGCTAGGAGCGCGCCACATCACCCGCGATCGGAGTAAGGCGAATGGGGCAGTGACGTCCCCCGGGCGGCTCGCCCCCCGGGGGGACGCGTCCATGCGGGGCCCTCCTCAGCCCGCCGCGTGCGGGAAGAGGTCGAAGAAGGGAGCGGCGGTCGCCGAGATGCCCCGTCCGAAGGGCGCGTCGAAGTCCCAGATCAGGAAGAGGAGGAAGGCGATCAGCACGCTGAAGAGGCCCGCGAGGAGCAGCTCTCTGAAGGTTCTGCGGATCTGCAGCGTGAAGATCAGCCCCACGGTCACCAGGGCGCCGATGATGAGACCGAACCACACCACCCCCGGCATCGTGGCGCCCGCGTTCTGCCCGCGCGCGCTGCGCGCGTCGTCGGCCGCCGCGACCTGGTCCACGAGCGGCTGGTAGGCCTGGCCCTCGTGGTCGTCCCGCGGGACGTACTCGGTGACGTCCGCGCGGATCGTGTCGAGGAGCCGGGTCCCCTCGTCCGTGAGGGAGCCGTGCTTCTCCATGTACCGCCATTCGTCGTCCACCACGTAGGAGACGTAGGCGTCGACGTCGGCGCGGATGCGGTTGCGGACCTCCGCCGGATAGACGGACGACCGCGCGTGCACCTCGTGCAGCGCCTGGGCCTCCAGGCGTACGGACTCCTGGGCGGAGCTGCGGCCCTCCCAGACGCCCGCGATGGCCAGGCCGAGCACGATGGCGTACACCACGCCGATCATCATCGTCATGTACTCGATGACGTCCGGCGTCTCCGAGGGGTCGTCGTCCTCGCCGACGCGGCGGTTGTTGAGGACGGTGATGGTGAGTACGACGGCACAGACCGATGCCATCGCGATGGAGAGGGCGATCCATTCCGACAAGGTGTCCTCCGTCGGGTCAGCGGGACGAGCGGGGCCGGAGCACGGCGACGGCGAACACGGCGGGAGCCGTGATCATCAGGGTCAGCGTCACCAACGAGGTTCCGCTGTCGTGCACCTGGCGGCGGGGCTTGCGATAGGCCGGCAGCGCGACGACATGGGCCGTGGGGAGCGCGGACGGGGTGGGCGAGGGGGTCGGCGACGGACTCGGCTTCGGCGCGGGCGGTGGTGGCGCCGGTACGGGGGCCGGAGGCGTCGGCCGGGGAGTGGGCGCCGGGAGCGCGCGCGGTGCCGGCGCCCGCGGTTTCGGGGGTGGCGGCGGAAGCTCCGGCGCGGGGGACGGTTCGGGCTCCGGCGTCGGGGGCGGCGGAGGCGGGGGAGTGGGGGACGGGGGTGGCGGTGTGGGTTCGGGCGACGGCGAGGGCGGCGGCGTCGGGGGAGGCGTGCATACGCCGCTTCCCGCCACGGCGACCGCGGTGATGGCGCCGTCCGACCCGAAGACGGCGACCGCGCAGGCGTCCGCGACCGCCGGGGCGGGTGCGGACATCAGCCAGAGGAGCGCGGTGGCCGCGGTGAGCCGTCCGATACGTGATCCATGCACGCCCCGGATCATGGTCCTCATCGGCAGGATGCACACGAAGCACTCGGGTGATTCGCCTGATGGTGGGACAATCGCCGATTTTCACGTACGGAACGGGGGAAGCGTGCTGTGCCCTGCGGCGGGTCCCCGGGGTCGGAGCGGCGCTCTACCCGGACCGCGCGGACTGTTTTCGGTGAGCGGATCCTGACGGACGGTGAGGGGCGACTTCCGTTTCCGGCGGGCGTGTTCGCCGTGACGGGGCGGCGGAACCCGCCGCGACATCGGTTGCCCGCCCGTACCTCCCATTCGGCATGGCCTGAAATGCCGCTCGGTGGGCGGGTTCCCCGGCGTGCGGTTACCGGGGGGTCGGTTTCCGGTGACGAGCCGACAACTCGCCTTTCGTTAAAGGGTGGTGATACCGCGAGAGAGATCCGGGGATGCTCATGGAAGGGCGCCCGGCCCACTGTGATATGAAGGCTCCGGGATGCCTGATTCAACGCCGGTGACGAGTTGGCCAGTTCCGGATCGCCCCGCGGTGACCCCGTGGGAAGTCCGGTCGCTCCGCGTCCACCTGCGGATACGTACGGTGGTCACACCTGTCAGCAGGGTGTGACCAATAACGGACCGCTAATTTCCGTTTCCTCTCGCTCTCTTGGCGGTCGGTCAGTAGCCTCTGGTCAACACTGACCATGAACATGGCCGGATCGTCGTGGCGACTTGTTGGAGACATCGATGGAGCGTCCCGCCTGGGCACCGCAAGGCATAGACATATCGGTGCCGAGCGTGTCCCGCATGTACGACTTCTATCTGGGCGGCTCGCACAATTTCGAGGTGGACCGGGAAGCGGCCCGCAGGGCGATGGAGTTCATGCCCGGTCTCCCCAAGATCATGCAGGCCAATCGCGCGTTCATGCGCAGGGCGGTGCGTTACGCGGTGGCCTCGGGCGTCACCCAGTTCCTGGACATCGGCTCCGGTATTCCGACCTTCGGCAACGTCCACGAGGTCGCCCACACCGCCGATCCCGCCGCGCGCATCGCCTACGTCGACCACGACCCGGTCGCCGTGGCGCACAGCCGTGCGGTTCTCGACGGTGACAGCCGCACCACCGTGGTCGCCGCCGACCTGCGCCGTCCGCAGGAGATCCTGAAGAACCCGGAGATCGGCGAACTGCTCGACCTGGAAAGGCCGGTGGCCCTTCTGCTGGTGGCCGTACTCCACTTCGTCGAGGATGCCGACGACCCGTACGCGGCCGTCGCAGAACTGCGCGACGCACTCGCCCCGGGCAGCCTGCTCGTGGTCACCCACGCCGCGTACGAGGGCATCCCGCTCAGCCGCGAGGAGGCGGGCGGCACCGTGGGGGTGTACAGCAGCATCCGCAACCCGCTCATCATGCGCTCGCCCGCGGAGGTGGCCCGCTTCTTCGAGGGCTGGGAGCTGGTGGACCCGGGGCTGGTCCCGATGCCGGACTGGCGGCCCGACCCCGGCACGGCCGGTGAGCCGGAAGACCCGTTCGCCTTCTCGGGCTACGCCGGTGTGGGGCGCAAGGCGTGAGCATCCCCGCCCAGAAGTCCGGAGCGCCGGACGAGGAACCGGACGGTCCCGAGGACCGGCTCCGGCGCTTCGCCACGATCTGGAGCCGGGCCATCTTCCCGTCGACGGCCACCTCGCTGACCCGTCCCGAGTTCGAACAGCATCTGCTGCCCCTGGCGCGCGAGCTGAACGAGACCCTGCACGCCCGCCCGTTCGACGCGACACCCGCCCAGCAGGTCGGCACCGCGCTCGTCGCCGCCCACTGCACCGACCCCGACGCCCTCAGTGCCACCCTCGGCGTCATCGACTCGTACCTGGTGCTCTACTGCGGCGGCAACGGCCCCGCCGAGCTCTCGACCGAGGACAGCCGGGCCCGCAGCGCACGCATCCAGCACGCGCTGGCCGGGGGGTACAGCCACGCGCTGCGCGAGCGGACCCTGGGCGAGCAGGAGGCCATCGCCCGCTCCGCGCTGGCCGCGCGTTCCCACGCCGAGCAGGTGCTGCACGAGACGCAGGCCCGCTTCCAGGCGGTCTTCGCGGAAGCGGCCATCGGCATCGCCATCGCCGACCTCGACGGCAACGTGCTGGAGATCAACGACACCCTCACCCGGATGTTCGGCGGTCTCGACAGCCACGTCCGCAGCCGCAAGCTGACCGACTGGGCCCACCCGGAGGACACCCCGCACGTCTGGCGGTACTACCACGAACTCGTACGCGGCGAACGCGACCACTACCGCGTCGAGAAGCCCTACTACCGCAACGACGGCACGGTCCTGTGGACCAACCTCACGGTGTCACTGCTGCGCGACTCCGAAGGGCACCCCGAGTACCAGCTCGCGCTCATGGAGGACACCACCGAGCGCAGGCTGCTCAACCTGAGGCTGCGGTACGAGGCCACCCACGACGCGCTCACCGGACTGCCCAACCGGACCCTCTTCTTCGAGCGGCTGGAGAAGGCGGTGGCGGCCAGGGGCGGCAACCGCTTCGGGCTCTGCTACCTCGATCTCGACGGCTTCAAGGCCATCAACGACAGCCTCGGCCACGCGGCGGGCGACCGCCTGCTCGTCGAGGTCGCCGACCGGTTGCAGAGCTGCGCGACGGCGCAGGGCGAGATGGTGGCCCGCCTCGGCGGCGACGAGTTCGTGGCGCTGACCACCGGCCCGGACACCGCGCGGGAGGTGGGCGACCTCGCCTGCCGCATCCTGAACGTGCTGTCCACGCCCATCCGGATCGAGGGGCGGGAGCTGACGGTGCGCGGTTCCATCGGAGTCGTCGAGGGCCCCTCCGGCATCCGCAGCGCCGCCGAGGTGCTGCGCAGCGCGGACATCACGATGTACCGCGCCAAATCGGCCGGCGGCAACCGCTTCGAGCTCGCCGACGAGGAGGCCGACGCCCGCGCCATCACCCGCCACGGGCTCACCACCGCGCTCCCGGCGGCCCTGGAGCGGGGTGAGTTCTTCATCGAGTACCAGCCGCTGGTGCACCTCGGCGACGGCAGCGTGCACGGCGCGGAGGCCCTCGTCCGCTGGCTGCATCCGCAGCACGGCATCCTCGGTCCGGACCAGTTCATCCCGCTCGCCGAGCACACCGGCCTCATCGTGCCGCTCGGCCGCTGGGTGCTGGAGGAGTCCGTCCGCCAGGCCAACCACTGGCAGGAACGTCACAGCGACGGCGGGCCCCTGCGGATCAACGTCAATCTCTCGCCGACCCAGCTCCACCACCCACGGCTCGTCGCCGAGACCGTGGACGTGCTGGAACGGTCCGGTCTGGAGCCCGGCGCGCTCTGCCTGGAGCTCACCGAGTCCGCCCTGATCGGCGCCGACGACGGACTGCTCAAACCGCTGCGCCAGCTCGCGGAGATGGGCGTCGACATCGCCCTCGACGACTTCGGCACCGGCTACTCCAACCTCGCCAACCTGCGCCGCCTCCCGGTCAGCGTGCTCAAGCTCGACCGGTCCTTCACCCGGGGCATGCAGCGGCATCCGGCGGACCCCGTCGACCTGAAGATCGTGGAGGGGATCGTCACCCTGGCCCACAGCCTCGAACTGGCGGTCACGGTGGAGGGCGTGGAGACGGCGGCCCAGGCGGAGCAGCTGCGGGAGCTGGGCTGCGACACGGCCCAGGGGTGGTACTACGCCCGCCCCGGCGCCCCGGACCGCATCCACTCGCTGGTGCTGGCCGACGCCGTGTGAGCGGGGGCGGGGCGGGCGTCCCTCCGGGGCCCGTGCGCCCTGCCCGGCCCGGGGCGGGTGAGCCTCCGGTCCGTGCGCCCCGGGCCGGGCCCGGACGGGCGTCCCTCCGGGCCCGTTCACCCCTGCCCGTTCACCCCTGCCCGTTCACTCCCGGGCCGGCGGATCCGCCGAGGAGACTGCCCGGGTCCGCCTCCAGCAGCATCCGCTGGAGCTCCCTGGCCGCGCGGGGCGGTGCCACGTCCGTGCGGTGGGCCAGTGCGATGGTCCGCCGCAGCCCGGGCGGGGCCAGCGGGGTCATCCGCAGGCCCTGTCCGGCCCGGCCCGCGACCATGCGCGGCACCACGGCCATGCCGAGCCCCGCCCGTACGAAGCCGAGCACCGCGTCCATCTCGCCGCCCTCCACCGTGAACGTGGGTTCGAAGCCCTCCGCCCGGCAGGCGGCGACGGTGAGCTCGCGCAGGTCGTAGCCGTGGCGGAACATCACGAGCGGCCGGCCCTGGAGATCGGCGATCCGCACGGACTTCCCCCGGACCGGTGCGGGCGCGTCCGCGGCCGACACCACGACCAGGTCCTCGTGCAGCAGCTCCACCGTGGTCAACGCAGGTGAGGCGGCGGGCAGGGGGAGCACCAGCAAGGCGATGTCGAGCGCCCCGCGCGCCAGTTGGCGCACCAGGTCGTGCGATCCGCCTTCCTCCAGCAGGAGTTCGATCCCCGGATGCCGGTCGTGGTACGCCCGCAGCACGTCGGGCAGCAGGCCGGTGCAGATGCTCGGGGTCGCGCCGAGGCGGATGCGTCCGCGTCGCAGCCGTACCAGCTCCTGCACCTCGCGGCGCGCGCTCTCCGCGTCGGCGAGGATGCGACGGGCCAGCGGCAGCAGGGTCTCGCCCGCGTCGGTCAGTGCGATGTTGCCCCGGGCCCGGCTGAACAGCTCCGCGCCCAGTTCGTTCTCCAGGGCCCGGATCTGCTGGGACAGCGAGGGCTGGGAGACGTGCACCGCCTCGGCGGCGCGGGTGAAGTGCCGGGCCTCGGCGACGGCCACGAAATAGGTGAGCTGCTGGAGGTGCATAAAGGCAGGTTAAACCCACTGCATAGGCCATGCCTATGGAGATGAGCGTATCCATCTCTTGGACCGATGGGGACGTCCGGCCCTACCGTCGTGCCCATGGCATTGGCAACGCGGGCGGAACGACGGCCGTCCATGACGCGCACGCTCTGGGACTCGACCGTCGGCAAGAAAACGATCATGGCAGCGAGCGGCCTGATCATGCTGGGCTACCTGGTCGTCCACATGCTGGGCAACCTGAAGATCTTCTTCGGGCCCGGCGAGTTCAACCACTACGCGCACTGGCTGCGCACGCTCGGCGAGCCCTTCCTCCACCACGAGTGGGCGCTCTGGATCGTCCGCCTGGTGCTGGTCGCCGCCGTGGTGGCGCACGCCGTCTCCGCGTACCAGCTCAGCCGGCGCGACATCAGGGCGCGCCCCGTCGGCTACGTCCACAAGAGGGCGCGGTCGAGCTACGCCACCCGGACCATGCGGTGGGGCGGCATCATCCTCGCCCTCTTCATCGTCTGGCACATCCTCGACCTCACCACCGGCACCGTGCACAGCGGTGGGTTCCAGGCCGGGCACCCGTACCAGAACGTCGTCGACACGTTCTCCACCTGGTACGGCAACGTCATCTACATCGTCGCGGTGCTCTCCGTCGGCCTCCACGTCCAGCACGGATTCTGGAGCGCCGCGCAGACCCTCGGAGTCGGCAGCGCCACCCGCGACCGGGTCCTGAAGACCCTGGCCAACGTGATCGCGGTGGTGCTCACCGCGGGATTCGTGTCCGTACCCGTTGCCGTCATGACCGGAGTCGTGAGCTGACATGAGCGACTACACGCAGTACCGGACGGGCGAGCCGCTCGTCGACACCAAGGCCCCCGAGGGCCCGGTCGCCGACCGCTGGGACACCCGCCGCTTCGAGGCCAAGCTCGTCAACCCGGCCAACCGCCGCAAGCACACGGTAATCGTCGTCGGCACCGGTCTGGCCGGCGGTTCCGCCGGTGCCACCCTCGCCGAACAGGGCTACCACGTCGTCCAGTTCTGCTTCCAGGACTCCCCGCGCCGCGCCCACTCGGTCGCGGCCCAGGGCGGCATCAACGCCGCGAAGAACTACCGAAACGACGGCGACTCCGTCCACCGGCTCTTCTACGACACCGTCAAGGGCGGCGACTTCCGCGCCCGCGAGTCCAACGTGCACCGCCTCGCGCAGATCTCCGTCGAGATCATCGACCAGTGCGTCGCGCAGGGCGTCCCCTTCGCCCGCGAGTACGGCGGCCTGCTCGACAACCGTTCCTTCGGCGGGGTCCAGGTCTCCCGCACCTTCTACGCCCGGGGCCAGACCGGACAGCAACTCCTCCTCGGCGCCTACCAGGCACTGTCCCGGCAGATCGCCGCGGGCAACGTCGAACTCCACGCGCGCACCGAGATGCTCGACCTGATCGTGGTCGACGGACGGGCCCGCGGCATCGTCGCCCGCGACCTGGTCACCGGCCGGATCGACACCTACTTCGCCGACGCGGTCGTCCTGGCCAGCGGCGGTTACGGCAACGTCTTCTACCTCTCGACCAACGCGATGAACTCCAACGCCACCGCCGTCTGGCGGGCCCACCGGCGCGGCGCCCACTTCGCGAACCCCTGCTTCACCCAGATCCACCCCACCTGCATCCCGCGCACCGGCGACCACCAGTCCAAGCTCACCCTGATGAGCGAGTCGCTCCGCAACGACGGCCGGATCTGGGTCCCCAAGGCCAAGGGCGACGACCGCCCGGCCAACGAGATCCCCGAGGACGAGCGCGACTACTACCTGGAGCGGATCTACCCCGCCTTCGGCAACCTCGTCCCGCGCGACATCGCCTCCCGCGCCGCCAAGAACGTCTGCGACGAGGGCCGCGGCGTCGGCCCCGGCGGCCAGGGCGTCTACCTCGACTTCGCCGACGCCATCGCCCGGATGGGCCGCGCCAAGGTCGAGGAGAAGTACGGCAACCTCTTCGACATGTACGCCCGGATCACCGCCGAGGACCCGTACGAGACCCCGATGCGGATCTACCCCGCCGTGCACTACACGATGGGCGGCCTCTGGGTCGACTACGACCTCCAGACCACGATCCCCGGACTCTTCGCGATCGGCGAGGCCAACTTCTCCGACCACGGAGCCAACCGCCTCGGCGCCTCCGCGCTGATGCAGGGCCTCGCCGACGGCTACTTCGTCCTCCCGTCCACCATCAACGACTACCTCGCCCGCAACCCGCACACCACCCCCGTGGGTGCGGACCACCCGGCGGTCGTGGAGACCGTCGCCGAGACCGAGGACCGGCTCAACCTGCTGCTCTCCGTCGACGGCGACCGCACCCCCGACTCCTTCCACCGCGAGATCGGCGAACTCATGTGGGAGTTCTGCGGGATGGCCCGCACCGAGGAGGGGCTGCGCACGGCCCTCGCGCGCATCCCCCTGATCCGCGAGGAGTTCTGGCGCCGCGTCAAGGTGCCCGGCACCGGCGAGCAGTTCAACCAGTCGCTGGAGAAGGCCAACCGGATCGTCGACTACCTGGAGCTCGCCGAGCTGATGTGCCTCGACGCCCTCCACCGCGCCGAATCCTGCGGCGGCCACTTCCGCGAGGAGTCGCAGACCCCGGACGGCGAAGCCGCCCGCCGGGACGAGGAGTTCTCCTACGCCGCCGCGTGGGAGTTCACCGCCACCGGCGAGGCACCCGTCCTGCACAAGGAAGACCTCGTGTTCGAGTACGTACACCCCACCCAGCGGAGCTACGCATGAAGCTCACCCTGCGCGTCTGGCGCCAGCGAGACGCCGAGGCGCCCGGCGCCATGGCCACCTACGAAGTCGACGGCATCTCCCAGGACATGTCGTTCCTCGAAATGCTCGACACCCTCAACGAGGGGCTCATCCTCGAAGGCGACGAGCCCGTCGCCTTCGACCACGACTGCCGCGAGGGCATCTGCGGAGCCTGCAGCCTCGTCATCAACGGCGACGCGCACGGCCCCGAGCGCACCACCACCTGCCAGCTCCACATGCGGTCCTTCGACGACGGCGACACCATCGACATCGAGCCCTGGCGCGCCTCCGCCTTCCCGGTCATCAAGGACCTCGTGGTCGACCGCTCGGCCTTCGACCGCATCATCCAGTCCGGCGGCTACATCTCCGCCCCCACCGGTACGGCCCCCGACGCGCACGCCACCCCCGTGCCCAAGCCGGACGCCGACTTCGCCTTCGAGCACGCCGAGTGCATCGGCTGCGGCGCCTGCGTCGCCGCCTGCCCCAACGGCTCGGCGATGCTCTTCACCTCGGCGAAGATCAACCACCTCAACGTGCTCCCGCAGGGCGCGCCCGAGCGGGAGACCCGGGTGCTCGACATGGTCGCCACCATGGACGAGGAGGGCTTCGGCGGCTGCACCCTGACCGGCGAATGCGCCACCGCCTGCCCGAAGGGGATCCCGCTGCCGTCGATCGCCGCGATGAACAAGGAGTGGCTGCGCGCCACCCGCAAGGTCCGGCGCTGATCCGAAAGGCGCCACCCGACCGTCCCGCCCCCGCACCGTGGGCGCCGGCGGGACCTGCCGGAGGGGGCGGAGCGGTTTTCAAGGGGCTGCTCCACCCCCTCCGGCTCTCCACGTGCCCCCGTGCCCGCCCCCTCCGGCTCTCCACGCGCGCGCCCGTGCCCGCCCCCCGCACTCGTTCGCGGTGGCCCGGTCAGCCCGCGCGCAGCGCCCGGGCCAGGAACGGGGCCGTGCGGCTGCCCGCCGCCCGCGCGACCTCCGCCGGGGTGCCCGCCGCGACGATCCGCCCGCCCTCCTCGCCGCCGCCCGGCCCCATGTCGATCACATGGTCCGCACCGGCCACCACCGCCATGTCGTGCTCCACGACCACCACCGTGCCACCCGCGTCCACCAGTCCGTGCAACTGGCGCATCAGCACCTCCACATCGGCCGGGTGCAGCCCCGTGGTCGGCTCGTCCAGCACGTACAGCGTGTGGCCCCGCCGGGACCGCTGGAGCTCCGCCGCCAGTTTGATCCGCTGGGCCTCGCCGCCCGACAGCTCGGTGGCGGGCTGCCCGAGGCGCAGATAGCCGAGCCCCACCTCGTTCAGCGTGCGCAGGCTCCGCTCCGCGGCCGGCACCCCGGCGAAGAACCCGGCCGCCGACTCCACCGTCAGGTCCAGCACTTCGGCGATGGAGAGCCCGCGCAGGGTGACCTCCAGCGTCGGCGGGTTGTAGCGCGCCCCGTGGCACTCGGGGCAGGGCGCGTACGTACTGGGCAGGAAGAGCAGCTCCACCGAGACGAACCCCTCGCCCTGGCAGGTCTCGCACCGCCCGCCCGCCACGTTGAACGAGAACCGCCCCGCCCGGTAGCCGCGCTCCCGGGCCGTCTCCGTCTCCGCGAACAGCTTGCGCACGACGTCGAACAGCCCCGTGTACGTGGCCAGGTTGGAACGCGGAGTACGGCCGATGGGCTTCTGGTCCACCTGCACCAGCCGGTCCACCGCCTCCAGCCCCCGCGCGTCCGCGCAGTCCCGTACGGCGAGTTCCTCCGGCTGGTCGGCCGACCGCGAGGCCTGACGGTCGGCGAGCGCCCCGGCGAGCACCTGGCCGACCAGCGTCGACTTGCCCGAACCCGAGACACCCGTGACGGCGGTGAAGACCCCGAGCGGGAACGTCACGTCGACGTCCCGCACGTTGTGGCGCCGGACCCCTTCGAGCCGCAGCTCGCCGGACGGGGTGCGCGGCGGACGGGCGGCGGGCGCCGCCCCGTCGAAGAGGAACCGCCGGGTCGCCGACTCCGCCACCTCGGCGAGACCGGCCGGCGGACCGCTGTGCAGCACCCGCCCGCCGTGCTCCCCGGCGAGCGGCCCCACGTCCACCAGCCAGTCGGCCTGCCGCACCACGTCCAACTGGTGCTCCACCACGAAGACCGAGTTCCCGGCCTCCTTCAGCCGGCCGAGCACCGCGAGCAGGGACGCGGTGTCGGCCGGGTGCAGGCCCGCCGACGGCTCGTCCAGCACATACACCACACCGAACAGGCCGGACCGCAACTGCGTTGCCAGTCGCAGCCGTTGGAGTTCACCGGAGGAGAGCGTCGGCGCCGTCCGGTCGAGGCTGAGATAGCCGAGACCCAGCTCGGTGACCGTCTCGATGCGGGCCAGCAGATCCGTCGTCATCACCCGCGCCGTCGCGTCGCCGCCGGACGCGCGCAGCACTTGGGACAGAGCCGCCAGCGGCAGCGCGGCCAGCTCCGCGACGGTGTGCCCGGCGAAGGTCACCGCCATCGCCTCCGGCCGCAGCCGCCCGCCCCCGCAGACCGGACACGGAACGCTCGTCAGGAAGCGCTCCGCCCGCGCCCGCAGCGTCCGGCTCCGGGAGTCCGCGAACGTGTGCATCACATAGCGGCGCGCGCTCATGTACGTACCCTGATAAGGGCGTTGGATGCGGCCCGCGTCACGCACCGGATGGACCGTCACCACCGGCTGCTCGTCCGTGAAGAGGATCCACTCCCGCTCCCCGGCCGGAAGTTCGCGCCAGGGCCGGTCGACGTCGTACCCGAGGGCGTCGAGTACGTCCCGCAGGTTCTTGCCCTGCCACGCACCCGGCCAGGCCGCGATCGCCCCCTCCCGGATCGACAACGAGGCGTCCGGGACGAGGAGTTCCTCCGAGGTGCGGTGGATCCGGCCGAGCCCGTGGCACTCGGGGCAGGCGCCCGCCGCGGTATTGGGGGAGAAGGAGTCCGAATCCAGCCGCTCGGCGCCCTCCGGATACTCCCCGGCCCGGGAGAACAGCATCCGCAGCGAGTTGGAGAGCGTGGTCACCGTACCCACCGAGGAACGCTCGCCCGCCGAGGAGCGGCGCTGCTCCAGCGAGACGGCCGGCGGCAGCCCGGTGATCTCGCCGACCGACGGAGCGCCGACCTGGTGGATCAGCCTGCGGGCGTACGGCGCCACCGACTCGAAGTACCGCCGCTGCGCCTCCGCGTAGATCGTGCCGAACGCCAGCGACGACTTGCCGGACCCGGAGACTCCGGTGAAGACGGCCAGCGTGTCGCGAGGGATGTCCACGTCGACGTTCTTGAGGTTGTGCTCGCGGGCGCCGCGCACCCGGACGTACGCATCGTGGGGGGTGGACATCGGTGCGGACTCCGAACATGTGGGGATAAACAGTCGCATCCTAAAGGGCCGTCCGGCCGGGCGAGGCATTGCCCGCCCGGGTGGGGGCACGCGGGGAGCATGCCGATGATCCACGGCCGGCCGGGGCGGACGACCGTCCGGCCGGCACGGACGACAAGGAGCGTGCTGAGCGATGACGGATGACCAGAACCCCCGCGAGGACGGTTCCGTACCGACACCGGAGGACCTCCGGGCACAGGCGTCGGCCGCGCGGGACGAACTCGGCCGGACGGTCGAGCACCTGGCGGCGACGGCCGACGCGACCGTACGCGCCCGGGCCGACGAGCTGACCTCGCAGGCGCGGGAGAAGACGGCGGACGTGACCGCGCTGGGCCAGGAGAAGGCGGCCGGGGCGAAGGACCGGGCCGTGGAGAAGGCCGCGGAGCTGCGGGCCCACGCCTCGGAGAAGGCCGCCGAGGCGCGCGCGGAGGCGCGGGAGCGGACCCCGGACGCCGTGCTGGGCACCGCGGCGCAGGCCCAGCAGCAGATCGGGGTGGCGGTCCGGACCCTCGGGGAGAAGTTCCAGGAGCACGCGCCCGAGCCCGTGCGCCGGGGCGCCGACCGCGTGGCCCACGCCGCGCGCGGCAAGGAGGGGCTGCTGGTCGCCGGGGGAGTGGCCGCCGTCGCGGTGGTCGCCGTCGCGCGTCACCGGCGGCGTGGATGAACGTCCCCGCCCTCGTCTACAAACCCGTGGGCCTCGCAGCCGGGGTGGCGGGAGGACTCGTCGCCGGGGCCGTGTTCCGCCAGGTCTGGAAGACGGTCGCCCGTGAGGACGACGCCCCGAGCCCGACGGACCGCGACCGCGGCTGGCCGGAGATCCTGGCCGCGGCGGCTCTGCAAGGGGCGATCTTCTCCACCGTCCGTGCCGCGGTCGGACGCGGCGGCGCCGTCACCGTCCGGCGCCTGACGGGAACCTGGCCCGACTGACGGGAACCCGACCCAGCCGGCGGGAGTCCGGCCCGACTGACGGGCCGACCCGGCGCGATCCGCCGCCGCACCCACCGAGAAGCCCGCCACCGGTTCGCATGTCCGGTGGCGGGCTTCTCGGTGGGTGCGCGCCGTCAGGCGTCCTGACGCTCCGGCTCCGTGCCGGTCAGCTCGGGCTCCAGACCCTCACCGAGCTCGGTCCGCCGCCGCCCCACGTCACTGCGCCACGCCTCGAAGGCCCACGCCGTGAGCGCGACCACCGCCGCCCCGAGCAGCCAGCCGCCGACCACGTCGCTGAACCAGTGGACGCCGAGCGCGACCCGGGTGAACCCCACCCCGACCACCGACAGGGCCGCCACGCCCCAGCACACCGCGTGCCAGGCGCGCGGCACCACCGGCAGCAGGACCAGCAGCAGGACCGCGCAGGAGGTGGTCGCGGTCATCGCGTGCCCGGAGGGGAAGGAGAAGCCCGGCGCGTGCGCCACCGGGTCCTCCAGGGAAGGCCGGGCGCGCTCGACCACGGTCTTGACGAGCAGCCCGACAAGCCCTCCGCCGACCGCCGTCACGGCGGCCCAGGACGCCAGCCGCCAGGCCCGCTTCCACAGCAGCCAGACCGTCAGCAGTGCCACCGCCGACCGCAGGGTGGTGGGGTCCCACACCCAGTCGGAGAGGAACCGCAGCGCGCTGGTCCACGCGGGGTGGTCGAGGGCCGCCCGGTGCAGCCGCAGGGCCGCCGAGGCGTCGAGCCGGCGCAACGGCTGCCAGTGCCCCTCCACGAGGACCAGCAGCAGGGCGAAGGGCACCGCGGCCAGGGCGGCGACCGTGACCGCCCCGAGCAGTCGGGCGCCGAATCTCCGGTCGGCCCGGCGGCTGTCGCGGAGGCGGCGGGCGGTGGCACGTACGGGCATGCGGGCTCCCGGGTCCGGGGTGGTTCGGTTCGGTTCGGTCTGGATCAGAGGGCCTCAGGCCCCCGGGTCGGGCTGGATCGGTCCGGGCCGCCGGGCCCGCACCGCTTCGAGCTGCGCGGCGAAGGACAGCCCGAGGAAGAGGGCGATCGAGGTCAGATAGGCCCACAACAGCAGGGACATGAAGGCGCTGAGGGGACCGTAGACGGTGTCGAACGACCCGCTGAACGCGAGGTACTTGCTGAGCAGCCAGGTCAGCGCCGTCCACAGCACCAGGTAGACGGCCGCCCCGAACGCCAGCCAGGTGTAACCGGGTTGCTTGCGCCGGGGCGCCCGGCGGAATATCGCGCTGGCGGAGATCAGGGCGAGGATCACCCCCAGCGGCCACCGCAGCAGGTCCCAGGCGGTCCGGGCACCGTCACCGAGGTGGTAGACGGTGGTCGCGGCGGCCACGAGGTCCCCGCCCGCCACCATCAGCAGCGAACCGATGCCGAGCGGGATGCCCGCGCTGAGGGACATGACGAGCCCGCGCAGGTACTTCCGGTGGAAGACCCGGTCGCGCTCGACCCCGTAGATCCGGTTCGCGCCCCGCTCCACCTGGCACATCGCGGTGGTGGTGTTGACCATGGAGAAGGCGAGTCCGAACCAGAGGGCCAGGCGGGCGCCGATGCCCGTCTGGCGGCGGCTCTGGTCCAGCGCCTCGTCGACGACGTCGGCGCTGGGGCCCGCGCTGATCCGGTGGATCGTCAGCTCGGCGAGCCGGCCGATGTTCTCGGTGTGCATCTCCGCGGAGAGCCCGACGAACGCGATGACCAGCGGTATCACCGCCAGCACCGTCTGCAGGGCGAGGGCCCGGGAGTGGCTGAACCCGTCGGAGTAGCGGAAGCGGACGAAGGAGTCGCGCACGAGCTGCCAGCTGCCGTACCTGCGCAGGGTGGCCAGCGCCTCGTCGGCGGAGAGCTCGTCGCCCGTCATGTCGCGGGTCTGCGGGACCCGGGTCGCCGTCCCCATCACGCGCCGCCGGCGGGGACGAGGACCGTCAGCGCCCCGGGCACCACCTCGGCGGTCAGCCGGAGACCGGCGCCCACCGGGTCGCCGTCCATCTCGCGGGGCTGCGGCGAGTCGAAGCGGAGTTCGGCGCGGCGGAAGGTGAAGAACTCGACGGGACTCCCGTCGCCCTTCGAGCCCTTGGCCGAGGACGGGCGCAGCAGCACCCGCAGGGCGCGCAGCCAGCCGGCCGGGCCGTGCGGATCGTAGAGCGCGAGGTCCAGCAGGCCGTCGTCGGGCCGCGCGGCGGGTACGAGGGCGGTGCCGCCCTGCACCGTACCGATGTTGGCGAGGAGCACCATCCGCACGCTCCGGCGCAGCTCCGGGCCGTCGTCCAGGCGGACCGTCAGCCGGGTACGGGGGGACCGCAGTTCACGGAGTCCCGCCGCCACGTAGGCGGGCCAGCCCACCGCGGACTTGGCGCGCTCCGAGGTGTGCTCCAGCATCGCCGCGTCCAGGCCCGCCCCCGACATGGCCGTGAAGTGGGCCGCCGGTACGCCGTCGCCCTCCAGCCGGCCCAGGTCGAGCCGGTGCGGGGTACCGCTCAGCGCCGCGTGCAGGGCCTCCGCGGGGTCCAGCGGCAGGCCGAGGTGGCGGGCGAGGAGATTGCCGGTGCCGCAGGGGACGACCGCCAGCGCGACGCCCGTGCCCGCGAGGACGTCGGCCACCGTACGGACCGTGCCGTCGCCGCCGCAGACCACGACCAGACCGGCGCCCTCGCGCACCGCGTCCGCCGCCTGTCCGGCGCCCGGATCGTCCGCCGTCGTCTCCGCGAAGACCGGTGCGCCGCGCCCGTGCTGGGCCAGTACGAGCCGCAGGGTGTCCCGGACCGCGGGGCCGGTGACCGTGGGGTTGACGATGACGACGGTGGTCCCGGTGGTCCGCCGATCGGGCTGCTCCGTACGGGACTCGGCCGCGGCCACCGCGACGTCGGCCGCACCGGCGGGTACGGGGGCCGCCGCGTAGTCGTCCGCGAGGACGGCCCGGCCCACGATGAGCAGGGAGAGGCCGCCGTTCAGCAGGCCGCCCACCACGTCGGTGGGGTGGTGCATGCCCCGGTAGAGCCGGGCGACCCCGACGAGCAGCGGGATCAGCAGGAAGACGGCGCCCAGGACCTTCCGCCAGGGACCGCGCACCCGGGAGAGCACCAGGACGGCGAGTCCCCCGTACAGCGCGGTGGCCGCCCCGGTGTGCCCGGAGGTGTAACTGGAGGTCGGCGGCGAGGCGTCCAGGCGCTCCACGTCCGGTCGGGTCCGGTCGACGGACTCCGTGATGACGAGGAAGACCAGCGACTGCAGGGACACGGCGACCGCGAGGAAGACGGTCTCCCGCCACCTCGGCAACCGGGGGAGGAGGACCAGCCCCACGCAGACCAGCAGGGTGATGCCGACCACCGTCGAGGTGTTGCCCGCGCCGGAGCCGACGAGCGAGGCGGAGGTGAGCGCGTGCGTCCGTATGCGCTCGAAGCCCTCGTTCACCTCGTCCTCGACGGTCAGCGGCCACCAGTCCCGTGCCGGGCCGGTGATCAGCAGACCGAGGCCCGTCATCAGTCCCGCCTGGCAGACCGTCAGCGCACCGACGCGTACGGCGGCGCGACCGACGCCGCTGGTCAGGGCGGGGGAGCGGCCGGGACGGGAGACGCCCGGCCGCACCTCTTCGTCGACTCCGGCCCGTCTCGCCGGCAGGGCAGTCGGCATGGAACCCCCACGTGTGCGTGCTCGTGTTCTCGGATCCGGGCGGCGGGTGCGGCCCGGCCCTCGGCGTATGCCCCCGGAACCGGGCGGCAGACCTCGGCGGCGGAGCGCCGTCGGGGAAGGCTCCGGGCGGGCGCGGGTGGTCCCCCGCCATGCGACGCTCCGCACCGGACGCCCCCGGCCGTTCGACGCGCGGGCCCGGACACGGCCTACTGTGGACGGATGACCGACGACGCCAGGCCCCTCGCCGTATTCGATCTCGACGGCACGCTCTCGGACAGCGCCCACCGGCAGCACTTCCTCGAAGGCGCCCGCAAGGACTGGTCCGCGTTCTTCGCCGCCGCCGTCGACGACCCGCCGCTCGCCGAGGGGATCAGCCTCGCCGTGCGGAGCGCCGACGAGTGCGAGGTCGTCTACCTGACCGGACGCCCGGAACGCTGCCGCAAGGACACCCTCGACTGGATCTCGCTGCACGGGCTCCCCGCGGGACCGCTGCACATGCGGCGCAACGACGACCGCCGCCCCGCCCGCCGTACCAAGCTGGAGGTGCTGAAGCGGCTGGGCCGGGCGCGCGCGATCCGGATGCTCGTGGACGACGACGAACTGGTCTGCGACGACGCGGAGGCGGCCGGATTCACCGTGGTGCGGGCCCGCTGGGCCGAGTCGTCCCAGGCATTGAAGGACGCGCAGGAGCGTCAGGGGCGTACGTGAGCGCACGCCAGGTCGTCCCGACGGCCCGGGGCGCCGTCGGGACGAGGAACCGCGGCGGGGGTCCGGTGCGGCTGAACCGGCCCCCCGCCGCTCCGCGGGACGCGCGCCGCACCGCACGTCCCGTGTCAGGTGGTCTGGTGCTCTGCCGCCTCCCCCTACCGGGCCGCCGCCGCGGTGAACGGCAGGACCAGCCGGGAGGGGTGTGCCGCGTCGCGGTAGACCTTGTGGGTGACGGGCCGCCCCACCGGGAGGTGGAAGGCGTCAGGCGGCAGCAGCGCGTTGTGCTCGTCGGCGAGCGGTTCGTCGTTGGAGAGTTCCACCACGAGCCGGTGGCCGGGCAGGAACACCGCCGCGAACGGGTAGACCCGCAGCACGTACTCCTCGATCTTCCCCGGTTCGACGGGCACCGCGCGGGTGTGCGGGTGGTGCGGGTCGCCGTCGGTGGTGCGTTCCTCGTCGAGTTCGCGGTGCGACGCCTTGAGGTAGGCGGTGGTGACGAGTTGCCGGGCGCCTCCCGGCGCCTCGTCCCACATCCGCAGGATGAAGTTGGTGTCGGGCTGGTCGATCTCGACGAAGAGATGGGCCGCGCCCTGGCCCATCATCTCGGTGGGCTCGGTGAAGGGGGCGGTGCTCCAGCTCAGGATCTCCACCCGGTCGGTGACCGTCAGCGGCGCCTGGTAGAAACCGTCGGGGGCGGCGTGCTCGGCGCCCATCGGCTCGGGCTCGGGGGAGAGTTTCCGGCGCGGGCGGAAGTACAGCGACCGGTGCTCGACCCGCTTCGGTGGCCACCGCGTACCGGTGACGGTCTCCCGGGAGCCCTCGACGTGGACGCTGACGGCCGGCTCGTCCATGACCCCGTTGTCGATGCCCTTGAGCCAGTACTCGTACCAGCGGAACATCTTGTCGTGCTCCTCGACGAAGGGGCGCGACTGCATCGGCGGGTAGGGGCCGATGTCCAGCTTCTTCGGGCCCTTCAGCGCCTGATAGAGCTCGATGGTGCCGTCCATCGTCCAGCCCCGGCCCTGGTCGATCTGGAGCCAGACCGGTATGTCGACGCGCGGGGCGAGCGTGATCGGGTTGCGCTCCTCGTACCAGTCGCCGTCGACCTCGTTCATCACGATGTCGAACCAAGCCTCGTGATTCTTGGGGTAGTTGAGCACATGGACCAGGTTCGGCCAGGCGGCCACGTCCGGATCCCGGAGTCGCTCCGCGACCTTCTCGCGGATCTCCTCGGTGGAGAACGCCTCCAGCATGCGGGACTTGACGCCGTCGGTGAACGCCCAGCCGGAGTCGCCGCCGCGCCCCTCGCGGGCGGCGCGGGGCATGAACCACATGACGCCGCCGTGGTAGGTGGTCTCGTAGAAGTCGAAATGACCGCCGCTGACGAAGATCGCCTTGAGGCTCGGCGGGCGCTCGGCCGCGGCCAGGACCTGCATCGACCCGAAGTAGGAGATGCCGATCATGCCGACGTTGCCGTCGCACCACGGCTGGGCCGCGACCCATTCGACGAAGTCGTACGCGTCCTGCCCGAGCGGGACACCCCCGGCGTTGTAGTTGCCGATGTGCTCGCCCTCCGAGGCGCCCGAGCCACGCAGGTCACCGATGACGTGGACGTAGCCCTCCTCGACGACGCGTCCGATGTCGCCCGCCTCGATGCAACCGTCCCACATCGGGCTGGGGCGGCGCTGAGGGGGCGTGGTGAGGGCGAGAGCCTGGAGTTCCTTGCCGTACGGGCTGAGCGCCACCAGGGCGGGGCGCGGGGTGTCGTCCACCGCGCCGTAGGCGTCGGCCGCCAGCGTGACGCCGTCGCGCATCGGCACCCGGAGATTCTTGCGGACGGCGATCGACCGGCGGCCGGCCTGGATCGTGCGGTAGTCGGTCATGTGTGTCAACTCCTGCGCTGCTCGGTCTCGTTGCGCGTTCGGTAGCCGTGCATCGAGGTGAAGAAGGGCGACGGCTCGAGCGTGGGGTCGCCGGTGTAGCCGAGTTCTTCGGCCGCCGCGGCGAAGGGGGAGTACGGGGAGTCCGTCCCGGTGAGGCCGGCCGCCAGGCAGCCGCAGGCCGCCTCGGAGACGCGTCGCTCGACCGCCAGGCTCTGGTCGATGGCCTCCCGCGCCTGCGCCTCGTCGAGTTCGACGCCGTACGGGGTGCCGTCCGCGCGCCGGTAGGGGTGCCCGAGGTAGAGGCGGCGGGGCCGGACTTTGTCCCGCAGGCGTTCCAGGCCGGCACGGTAGGCGGCGGGGTCGGTGTAGCCGGGGAAGCCGTTGGCGGCCCCGTGCACCTGGACGGCGTCGCCGGTGAAGACCGAGCGCTGCCCGTCGACGACGTAGGCGACCGAGCCGGGGGTGTGGCCCGCGAGCGCGTGCACCGACACGGTGACCCCTCCGCCGAGGGAGAGCGTCTCGCCACCCCTGACCAGCAGGGACGGTTCCATCTCCCCGGAGATCACGGCCTGCGCGGCGGCCGTCGTCTTCGCCTCCCCGTCGGGGTCGTCCAGGTACCGTCCGCGTCCCGCGAGGTACTCGTCCACGTGCGCCCGCCGGGAGCGGAGCAGCGGCGCGTCGGCCTCGTGCATCACCACCCGGGCGCGGCGGCCGGTGAGTTCCCACAGGGCGTGCGCGCCGCCCACGTGGTCGATGTGGCCGTGCGTCAGGAGGATCCAGCGCACGTCCTCGATACGGCGGCCGAGCGCCTCCAGCGCGGGGGCCATGCCTTCGGCGGGAGAGGTGGCGATCCCGGTGTCGACGATCGCCGGTTCCGGTGCGTCGATGTAGAAGCTGTACAGACCGAAGCGTCCCCAGGGCGAGACCAGGGGATGGACGGTGACGTCGTGGGCCATGGCCCTCCTTTTCGAACGTGTGGGTGGCGGGCGGGGGTTCAGCGCACGCCGAGAAACTCGCGGGTCTCGGCGAAGACCCGGTGGTACTCGGGAAGCCAGGAGAAGTGCTGGACGAAGCCGTGGCCCGCGCCCGCGTACCGGGTCACCGTCGCCGGTACACCGGCCTCCCGCAGGCGGCGCCCGTAGAGTTCGCCCTCGTCGCGCAGGGGGTCGAACTCGGCGGTGACGACCAGGGTCGGCGGCAGCCCGCTCAGGTCGCTCCGCCTGACCGGGGAGACCAGCGGGTCCGCCGGATCGGCGCCGCTGTCGAGGTAGAAGGCGTTGAACGGCCTCAGGGCGGCCGTCTCCAAGCCGTAGCCGACCGCGTTCTCCCGCAGGGAGGCGTACCGGTCCTCGGGAAAGGCCAGGTCCAGCGACGGGTAGTAGAGGATCTGGTGGGTGATCCGGTCGAAGCCGTCGTCGTGCGCCCTGGCCGCGACCGCGGCGGCGAAGGTGCCTCCGGAGCTGTCACCGGCGACGGCGAGGACCGGACCGTCCCCGTACTGCTCGGCGGCCCAACGGGTCGCGGCGTAGCAGTCGTCGAGGCCCGCCGGGAAGGCGGCCTCGGGTGCCCGCCGGTAGCCGACGGAGACGACCTTCAGGCCGGTCTCCTCCGCCAGCGAGCGGGCCACGTGGTCGTGGGTCTCCAGGCTGCCGAGGAAGAACGCGCCGCCGTGGAAGTAGACCAGCAGTCCACGGCTCCCGGCCTCGGCCGGCGTGTACACGCGTACCGGTATCCCGCCGGCCGGCGTCTTCGCCGTGACGTCGTCCACCGCGTACAGCGGTGTGCGGTCCTCGACGGGCGGTACCTGCGACTCCTCCGCGAGGCGCATCGCGACCGGGTCGAGCGGACCCTCGGGCGGGGCGGGAAGGGAGGCGAGGATGCGGGCGATCTCGGGGTGCAGGGGCATGGCCGTCACTCCTCGGGGGCTGCTGCGGTGGGCTTCTGGCCGGGGAAGACGTCGCTGATCTCCGCCTCGGTCCAGCCCTGGCGCGAGATGCGCTGCAGTTCGTCGGTCACCGGTTTGCGGGTCGCCTGGTACAGGGCCAGCGCCTCCTTCGGGGAATCGGCGCGCAGCAGGGCGTCGGCGAGTGCCCCGCCGTCCTCGATGGCCGAGTTCGCTCCCTGTCCCTGGTGGTGGAGCATCGAGTGGGCGGCGTCGCCGACGAGGACGACCGAGTCCGAGTGCCAGGTGTCGATGGGGTCGATGTCGTAGACGGCCCGGACGTTCACGGCGTCCATGTCGAGGCCGCGCGCGATGCCGACCAGGCGCTCGTCGAAGCCGGCGACCGTCGCGAGGAGGTCGTCCTTGGTGACGCGCGGTGCCCAGGTGCCGTCGGGGTTCAGGGCGGTGACGTCGAACGACATCTGGCCCCGGTGGCGCAGCGGCAGCAGGTAGATCTTGGTGCCGCGGCCGATGTACATGCGGAGGTTGTCGTCGACGACCGTGCCGTGGGCGTCGTCGGTGGAGATCACCGTCCGGTAGGCGTGCTCGCCCGAGAAGACGGGGCCCTTCTCGCTGAACAGCTGGTGCCGGACGACCGACTTGATGCCGTCGGCGCCCACGACCAGGTCCGCCTCGACAGTCCTGCCGCCCGCGAAGGTGAGGACGGAGCGGTCGCCCTCGTCCCGGACCGACTCCAGTCGGTGGCCGAGGTGCACCATGCCGTCGGGGAGCACACCCAGGAGCGCGTCGATGAAGTCACCGCGGTGGATCAGATGGGTGTGGGTCTGCTCGCCGGCCGCCGGCCAGGTTTCCTTCATGATCGGGTCGCCGGTGGCGGTGAGGATCTCGAAGTAGTCGCTGGGCGAGCTCACTTCCGCGATCGTGTCGAAGATTCCCCATGCGCGGAAGCGGTTCATGGTGGCGGGGCGCAGGCCGATGCCCGCGCCGACCTCGCCGATCCGGCTCGCCTGTTCGTAGACGTCCACGCGGGCGCCGAGCAGGCTGAGCGCCTTGGCCGCGGCGGCGCCGCCGTACCCCGCCCCGACCACGGCGATCTTGAGGTTCTTGATGTCTGAGAGGTGCATCGTCGGTTCTCTCTATTTCTGGATGGTCAGGAAGTCGGCGGGGTTCTCGACGAAGACCGTCCTGATGGCGGCCTCGTCCAGACCGGCGTCGCGAAGGTCCGGGAGGAGGTCCTCGAAGAGGTAGTTCACGGTGTGGCCCTTGACGCCCGGCCAGCCGAGCGGGCTGCAGTTGGCGTCGGCGGAGGCGAGGACCTGCTTCAGCCGGCGGCCCCCGTCGACGAACCGCAGGAAGTGGTCCAGCCGCTCCTGGCGGGGGCGGGCCCAGAACGGCGGGTCGGGCAGCTCGGTCTCGTAGCCGAAGGTGTCGAAACCGATACGGCCGCCCTGCTCGGCGATCCAGACGTCACGCGTCTTGTCGGCGTTCACCCCGTCGTCGACGTGCCCGAACAGGACCCGGTCCAGGGGAAGGCCCTCCTCGTCGAAGATGGCGATCGCGTTCTCGGCGTCGATCGCGAGGTGGGTCAGGACGGGCACGCCGGTGGCGAGCGCCGCGCGGGCGGCGGCGCGGTAGATGCGCTTGTCCAGATCGGTCATGCGTCCGCCCCGGCTCACGCCGACCTTGATGACTCCGGCGCGTGCGCCGGTGCCGCCGATGCCGACGGTGATCTCGTGGACGAACTGCCGCATCAGGTGGTCGACATCGGCACGGGCGAAGTACGGCAGGGCGGTGTCGCCGCCGACGAAGCCCGTACAGGCGACGATGTGGACGCCGGTCTTGGCCGACAGCGAACGGTAGTAGTCGGTGTCCCGGCCGTTGCAGATGCCGGTCGCGTCGACGAAGGTGCCGCCGCCCAGCTCGTGGAAGCGGCGCAGTTTCGGGACGGTCTCCTGGTACCGCTCCTCGGGCGTCTTCCACCACCGCGTGTCCAGTTCGGATCCGGGCATGCCGTAGCCGATGTGTTCGTGGATCGCCACGAAGCCCAGCTCCTCGGCTGGGATGGGACCCAGGACGGTGTTCACTCGCGACACAACACTCACCTTCGGAAAAGTTCTTGACGGTCGTTCGGGCGGGCTGCGGGCTCAGCGCACGGCGAGCAGGTCCTGCGGGTTGGCCCGCAGGACGCGCCGCACGTCGTCCTCGCCGACGCCCTGTGCCGTCAGCAGCGGCACGAAGGCGGCCAGCACGTGGCTGTACGCCACGTCGTTCGCGGGGTGCCCCTTGGCCACCCCGGTGGCGCCCACGGAGAGCAGGACGCGTCCGGCGTGACCGGCGCGCACGAGTCCGGCGACCAGGGCGGCGCGCTCTTCGTCGGTGAGGTGCTCGTCGTCCTCGGTACCGACGTGGTCGAGGAGGACGTGGGCGCCCCGGTCGACGACGTCGGCGGGCGCGCCCGCGGCGACGGCATCCCTGCGGTCCAGGCCGCCGACAGCGACCCGGTCGGCCGGCAGCTTCTCGTCCAGTACGACGTCGAGTTCGGTCAGGGCGTCGCGGCCGTACCGGAACGAGAGGGCCGTGCCGGTGGCGAGGGCGGCGCGGGCGGCGCCGCGCAGCAGGCTCTCGTCGGTCGCGGTCATGCCCGCTCGGGTGACCGCGGTGGTGACCAGCCCGGCGCCGGCGCGGCGTTCCACGCGCGGGACCACCATGCCCTCGGTGATCTCGCGCTCGAAGAGGTCGGCGAACTTCTCGGCGGGCCAGGGGGACGGCGGGTTGGTCTGGGGGGTGAGGAAGTAACCCCCGAGCAACTCCTCGGGACCCTGTCCGGTCGAGGCGACGATGTGCACCCCGGTGGCACGGGACAGCGCCTCGTAGAGCCGGATGTCGCGACCGTGGAACATCCCGGTGCTGTCGACGACCGTGCCGCCGCCGTGGGCGCGGAAGTCGCGCAGCTTCTCGGCGAGCGTCTCGAATACCTCGGCGCGGTCAAGGGTGATGTCGAAGGCGTACTCGGCTCCCGGCAACACCGACAGCAGCGCCTCATGGACCGAGACGACGCCCAGTTCGTCGGCCGGCACCGGGCCCAGGACGGTGTTCACGGTGGTGCTGTTCACGCTCATGCCTGCCTCACGTGTCCTGCGGGGGTGCAGCACTGCACCCTGTGGCTGTCGTCACCGTAGCCATTCGCTTTACATTGAGTCAATGAAATGAACGCCATGAAAAAACAATGGTCTGAGTGTTGCGCAACAGCTGAAAATGAGAGCAGAGGTGCGACGCGCGAGGGTGGTCGTGGGGCAGCCGGAAGCGTGCGGCAGGCACGGGAGCCGCAAAGCCGGGGACAGTGATGTCTTGCCAGGTGCATGACAATCATGGGACGGCTGCTGCCCGCTGAGGACGGCGTCCCCTCGCGGTCCGCGTCCTGCCGCGGGTCAGGTCAGGAGACGTACCCAGCTGGCGCTCAGTTCGTCGAGCAGCTGCTCGCGGGTGAGCTTCCAGTCGGTGCTGCCCCAGTGCTGGGCGACGTAGTCGAGCTCGGCCATGGCCAGCGCCCCCCGGAAGCGGCGCTGGTGGGGGGCGAGGCGCCCGGCCCGCGTCAGGCCGTCCTCGATGTCGCTGATGGCTTCCTCCAGCCACCGCTCCACCAGGTCCCGCAGCTCCGGGTCGACTGCCGCCGCGTCCCTGCCCACCCGGATGATCGGCCGGATTCCGGGCCAGCTGTCCGCGGTGGTCCGCAGCCAGGCGTCGATGGCCTCCGGCGTGCCGTCGGCCACGGTGGCGACCAGGTCCTGGGCCGTCGAACCGTGCTCGGGGGAACGGACGCGCTGGAGCGCCTCGTTCAGCTGCTCGTCGATGAGCGCCTTCATCAGATCGCTGCGGGAGGGAAAGTAGGCGTAGAAGGTCACCCGGGTCGTGCCCGCGGCGGTCGCGATGTCGTCGACCGTGGTGGCGGCGTACCCCTTCGCGGTGAACAGTTCGAGCCCGGACTCCAGCAGGAGGCGGCGGGTCATCTGCTTCTGTGCCTGTCGGAGGTTCGCCATGCCGGAGATCCTAGGCGGTGGCGCCCAGGGCAGCGCATGCCCCTTCCCGACGGACGGGCGGGCGCCCGCGCGCCCGCCCGCCCCGGCCCACGTCCCGGTTCAGTCGACGAACGCGACGGAGAGCCGCTCCCGCAGCTCGGCCACCGAGATGCCGTAGGTCTCGCGTACGCGGACCCCGTCCGGTCCGGGCTCGAAGACACCGTGGTCGGTGTACACGAGGCCCACGCAGGACGCGGCGGTCAGCGGGTAGGTGCACGCGGGCACCAGTTTGGGAGTGCCGTCGCGTGCGAACAGCTTCATCATCACCAGCACCCGCCGTGCCCCGACGGCCAGGTCCATCGCGCCGCCCACCGCGGGGATGGCGTCCGGGTCGCCGGTGTGCCAGTTCGCCAGGTCGCCGTGGTGCGAGACCTGGAACGCCCCGAGCACGCAGACGTCGAGGTGTCCGCCGCGCATCATGGCGAAGGAGTCGGCGTGGTGGAAGTAGGCGGCTCCGGGCAGTTCGGTGACCGGCACCTTGCCGGCATTGGTGAGGTCGGGGTCCACCGCGTCGCCCGTCGCCGCAGGGCCCATGCCGAGCATGCCGTTCTCGGTGTGCAGCACGGTCCCGGCATCCGGCGCCAGGTGCTCGGCTATGCGGGTCGGCTGCCCGATGCCCAGGTTGACGTAGGAGCCGGCGGGGATGTCCTGGGCGATCCGGGCCGCGAGCTCGTCGGTGGTGAGCGGACCCCGGTCCGACCGTTCGGTGGTGGTCGTCAGTGTGGTCATCAGCGGGCTCCTTGCACGGTGAGCCGGCGGGCCTCGGCCCGTACGATCCGGTCGACGAAGATGCCGGGCGTCACCACGGCCTCCGGGTCGATGCCGCCGACCGGCACGATGTCGGCGACCTGGGCGACGACCGTGGTCGCGGCCGTCGCCATCACCGGGCCGAAGTTGCGGGCGGTCTTGCGGTAGACGAGGTTGCCCAGGGTGTCCGCCCGGTGGGCGGAGATCAGCGCGAGGTCCCCCTTGATCGGACGCTCCAGGACGTGCGGGCGTCCGTCGATCTCCCGGGTCTCGCGGCCCTCGGCCAGCCGGGTGCCGACGCCCACCGGGCTGTAGAAGGCGCCGATGCCCGCGCCCGCGGCCCGCAGCCGCTCGGCGAGGGTGCCCTGCGGGACCACCTCCAGCTCCACCCGGCCCGTCCGGTACAGCTCGTCGAAGACGTAGGAGTCGCTCTGCCGCGGGAAGGAGCAGATCACCTTGCGCACCCGGCCCGCCCCGAGCAGTGCCGCCAGGCCCACGTCGCCGTTCCCGGCGTTGTTGGACACGACGGTCAGGTCGCGGGCGCCCTGCCGGATCAGCGCGTCGATCAGGTCGAACGGCATGCCGGCCAGGCCGAAGCCGCCCACCAGGACCGTCGAGCCGTCCTCGACACCGGTCACTGCCTCGTCGGTCGTCCCGGCGGTGATCGTCCGGCTCATGCCGTACCCACCTCGTCCCCGATGTTCTCCAGGACCACGGCGAGGGCCTGGCCCACCCCGATGCACACGGCCGCGACGCCCCAGCGCTCGCGCCGTTCCCGCAGCACCTTGGCCAGGGTGCCGAGGAGCCGGCCTCCCGACGCGCCCAGCGGATGGCCGAGCGCGAGGGCGCCGCCCCGTGTGTTGACGATCCCGGGGTCGACGCCCCAGGCGTCGACGCAGGACAACGCCTGCACGGCGAACGCCTCGTTCAGCTCGACGGCTCCGACGTCGCCCCAGCCGATCCCGGCCCGGCGCAGCGCCCGCTCGGCGGCCACCACCGGGGCGTGGCCGAACATCCGGGGGTCGACGGCGTGCACGCCGCGCCCGGCGATCCGTGCCACGGGGTCCGGGCCGATCCGGTCGGCCGCCGCGGCGGTGCCCAGCAGCAGAGCGCAGGCACCGTCGCTCAGCGGGGAGGCGTTGCCGGCCGTGATCGTCCCGTCGGGACGGAACGACGGCTTCAGCGCCGCCAGTTTCTCCGGTGACGTGTCGGGGCGGATGCTCTCGTCGCGGGTGAGGCCCGCGACGGGCACGGTCAGATCGTCGTAGAAGCCCTCGTCCCAAGCGCGGGCAGCGAGCCGGTGGGAGCGCGCCGCGAAGGCGTCCTGGCGTTCCCGGGAGATCCCGTACTTCTCCTGGAGGAGTTCGTTGCACTCACCCAGCGACACCGTCCACTCCGCGGGCATCGCGGAGTTGACCAGCCGCCAGCCCAGGGTGGTGGAGACGGCGGTGACATCACGGGCGGGGAAGGCGCGGTCCGGTTTGGGCAGCACCCAGGGCGCGCGGGTCATGGACTCCACGCCTCCCGCGACGACGATGTCCGCGTCCCCCGACTCCAGGGTGCGCGAGGCGATGATCGCGGCGTCGAGGCCGGAGCCGCACAGCCGGTTCACGGTGGTGGCGGGCACACTCACCGGCAGGCCCGCGAGCAGGACGGCCATGCGGCCGACATTGCGGTTGTCCTCGCCGGATCCGTTCGCGTCGCCCCACACCACGTCACCGATCGCGGCGCGGTCGAGGTCCGGGACCTGGTCGAGCAGGCCCGTCAGCGCGGCGGCGGCGAGGTCGTCCGGGCGTACGCCTGCCAGGGCTCCGCCGAACCTGCCGAAGGGGGTGCGGGTCGCGGCGTACAGGTAGGCGTCGCTCATGACGCACCGCTCCCCGGCGCGGCGGGCGCGCCGTTCCTGGCTGCCGTCGTGGCTCCGGTGGCGTCGACGGGTGCCGAGGAGAGCGGTATCGGCTCGAACATGGGGGGCTCTTCGTCCGGGGTCAGCGCGGTGGGGCCGTACAGCCAGTCGGTGAAGGAGTAGTCGTGGGTGTCGCGGGCGCGCACGACCGTGTTGCGCCGCTCGCGGGCGGCCCCGTCGAGATGCCACAGCTCGCCCCAGGCGCGGGAGGTGGTCAGCACGCGACGGCAGTGCTCGGGGCGGACGGCCTCGTACGCGGCGAGCGCGGCGGTCCAGTCGACCGTGTCGTCCTCGGCCCGGTTGCGGGCGACGTGTTCGCCCAGCACCCAGCCGTCCTCGATGGCCATGATCGCGCCCTGCGCGATGTACTGGAGCGGTGGGTGCGCGGAGTCGCCGAGCAGCGCGATCCGGCCGTGGACCCACGTCATGACGGGGTCGCGGTCGAACATCCGCCACCACTTGTCGCGCCACATGAAGCCGAGGCCGTCTTGGACGAAGTCGCTGGTCCCGGCGAAGGCGGCGTCGAGTTCGTCGGGCGTGCCCCAGTCCTCCCCTCCGGCCAGCGCCTTGGGGGACTCGAAGACCGCGACCTGGTTGAGCAGTTCGCCGCCGCGCAGGCCGTAGTGGACGAAGTGGCAGCGGGGCCCGACGTGCACCACGACCTCGCTGAGGTCGACCGAGCGCGCCCGGGGCAGCTCGGCGGGGACGGTGCCCCGGTAGGCGACGTACGCGGAGGAGACGGGCTCGTCGTCGACGAGCAGTGCGCGGGCGACGGAGTGCAGACCGTCGGCGGCGATCACGACACCGGCCTCGTGCACGGCGCCGGACGCCAGGGTCACCCGGGCGCCCGCCCCGGTGTTCTCGTACGAGGTCACGTCCGCGCCGGTGACCAGCTCGACGCCGCCGCGCCGGCAGGCCCGCAGCAGGAGGCCGTGCAGGTCGCTCCGGTGGATGACCATGTACGGGTAGCCGTAGCGCTTCTCCAGGTCGCGCAGGTCGAGCCGGGTCAGCTCGGTGCCGTCGACGGCGTCGCGCATGACCATGGCGTCCGGGACGACGCCAAGGCTCTTGGCCTCGTCCAGGAGGCCGTAGTCGTCGAGGATGCGGGTGCAGTTGGGGGCGAGCTGGATACCGGCGCCGACCTCACCGAACTCGGCGGCCCTTTCCAGCAGGCGGACGGTGAGGCCCTGGCGGGTCAGGGAGAAGGCGGCGCCGAGTCCGCCGATGCCACCGCCGACGATGATTACATCCGGGTTGGACATGAGGTGCTCCTCAGAGCCACGGGCCGAGCCCGGGGGCGTCGGCGAGCGAGTGGGGACGGCCGGCCAGCCAGGCGGTGACCTCGGGCAGGGGGCCGTCGGGGAGCCCGGTCAGTCCGCGCTTGGCGCGGATCTCCTCGGCCAGGACGGAGAGGAAGCCCTCCGGGAGGCCGGCGAACGAGACGCCCGTGCCGAAGTCGACGGCGTGCACGCAGGTCTCCCGGGACCGCATCCAGGGCAGTTCCGTGGCGGGGACGGTACGGCCCTGGACGGTGACGACCTCGTGGTCCCACTGCTCCTCCGTGAGCGCGTCGAGCGCCTCGTCGAGCGTGCGTGCGGAGGCCGCGAGCCAGTCGCGGAGTTCGTCGGCGGAGAGGGCGGGCCCCTTGGCGATCCCGGCGGCGCGCTCCTCGGGGGAGGCGTACATGGGTGTCTCGACGCCGGTGGCGGCCCAGTGCACCAGGTTGCCCAGCGCGTCGGCGTTGGCGGCCACGTGCGCGGCGAGGTGCTTGCGGGTCCAGCCGGGCAGCGCGCTGTCGGCCGAGAAGCCGGTCTCGTCCAGACCGGCGACGGCTTCCAGCACCAGGCGCGTCCCCGTCCGGGCCCAGGCGCGGACCTCGGCGAGCGTTCCGGTCGCGGCCGTCATGCCCCGACCACCTTGTTGACGCAGGCGCCCAGGCCGTCGATCTCGGTGACCACGGTCTGGCCGGGGAGCAGGAACACCTTGGGGTCGCGGGCGTTGCCGACCCCGGCCGGAGTGCCGGTGGCGATGATGTCGCCGGGGTTCAGCGTGATGACGGTGGAGATGTACCGCACCAGGTGGACCGGGTCGAACAGCAGCGTGCCGGTGTCGTCCCGCTGCATGACCTGGCCGTCGACGAGCGTCCTGACCTCCAGCGCGGGGCGGACACCACCGACCTCGTCGGGGGTCACCACATAGGGACCGACCGGGGTGGTGGCTTCCCAGATCTTGCCCTGGGTCCACTCGACGGTGCGGAACTGCCAGTCCCGCAGCGAGACGTCGTTCATGACGGTGAAGCCGGCGATGGCCTCGGCGGCCCGCTGTTCGTCGGCGCGGCGGACCCGGGCGCCGATCACGACGGCCAGCTCGACCTCCCAGTCGAACGCCTCGGTCTCGGCGGGCTTGACGATGTCGTCGCCCGCGCCCAGCAAGGTCTCGGCGTACTTCGGGAACAGGGTCGGGTGGCTCGGCAGCTCCCGCCCCATCTCCTTGATGTGGTTGGTGTAGTTGTGGCCGACGCAGATCACCTTGGAGGGGTTCGGCACGACCGGCGCGAAGTCGGCGCCTTCGACCGGGTAGCAGGCGCCGGTCGCGGCGGCGGCCCTGTCCCGCCAGCCGGTCTCGGCGAACAGCTCGCCCAGGTCGGCGCGGCCGAGGTCGACGAGGACGTCACCGTCGAGGCGGACCGCCCGGGTGCCGTCGGCGGTACGGAGGGTGGCGAGCTTCATGGATCAGGTGTCCTTCTGGGTGCGGTCGGTGCGGTCGGTGCGGTGGAGCTTGAGCGCCTCGAAGACGGGCGCGTCGGAGAAACGGAACAGATCGAGGGCGCCGGAGTCGGAGTCGGTACGGCCGGCTTCGGACCGGGCGGAGAACGGCTGCCAGGAGGGGACGACGAACAGGTCGCCGCGCGTCACCGTCCAGGACGCGTCACCGACCGTCACCACGCCGGAGCCGTCGAAGACCTGGTAGACCGACGAGCCGGTCTCGCGCACCGGGGCGGTCCCGGCTCCCCGGGCGACGCGGTGGAACTCGGCGCGGATCGTCGGCAGCACGTCGGACCCGTCGTGCGGGTTGGAGTAGCGCACCGCCGCGTGACCGGGCTCGACGGTTCCGCCGAAGCCCGCCTTCTCCAGGAGCAGTTGGTCGGCCAGCGCGGCGTCGGTGAACTCCCACTTGTAGGACAGCAGCGGGCTGCCGGGCGTCGCCGGGGCCGCGGAGAGCGGACGCAGGCCAGGGTGCCCCCACAGTCGCTCGGAGCGGGATCGCGCGGGGGTGGCCCGCTCGGCGTCGCTGATCTCCTCGCGGCCGAACTCGAAGAACTGGGCCTCGGTGGCGTACTGGAAGGGGATGTCGAGGCCGTCGATCCAGGCCATCGGCTCGGCGGTCGCGTTGTGGTGGGCGTGCCAGTTCCAGCCCGCCTGCGGAAGGAAATCGCCGCGGTTCATCGGCACCGGGTCGCCGCCTACGACCGTCCACACGCCCGAGCCCTCGACGACGAACCGGAAGGCGTGCTGGGTGTGGCGGTGCTCGGGGGCGTCCTCGCCGGGCATCAGGTACTGGATGGCCGCCCACAGCGTCGGGGTCGCGAACGGCCTGCCGCCGAGGGAGGGGTTGGCCAGCGCGATCGCGCGCCGCTCACCGCCCCGCCCCACCGGCACGATGTCGCCGGCCCGCGCCGCCAGTGCGCGCAGCCGGTTCCAGCGCCACAGGTGCGGTACGGCCGAGGATCGCGGGTGGGCCGGCATCAGGTCGCCGATCTCGGTCCACAGCGGGACGAGCAGTTCCTGCTCGAAGCCTCGGTACAGCTCTTCGAGAGCCGGGGTGACGTCGGGCTGGCCTTCGGCGGCGACGGCCCGGAGCCGGACGGGTGAGCCGGGAGCGATGTCGGGAGGGATGCCTTGCGCGGCGTCCCGTGCGGGGATGAGGGCGGCGTCTCGGGCGGCGTCGTGGACGTCGCCCCGTGCGCCTTCGGGGGTGAAGGGGGACTGGGTCACGGGCTCAGCGTGCGCCGCGATTCGCAGAGAGAACATGTAGATTCTGGAGAGCAGAATCTCCGGGCTCGCACGTACCGCGTCCCGGACCGCGCCGGGACGGCCCTCCCAGCCCCGACCGGAGTGGTGCCGGTTCCTCCTCCGCGGGTCCGCGCCGGGACGGCCCTCTGCGGCCCGTCCGAAACAGCACCGGGACCGGCTTCGCGGCCCCGTCCGAAAAAGAGCACCGGGAGACGCGGTGGACAAGCCGCTCAAGACGCCCCCGCCGTACCCCATCGCAAGCGTCGATCACGCCCTCAGGGCGGCGACCATGCTCCAGATGGAGGGCGGCGCGACCGTGGCCCAGATGGCGGAGCGTCTGGGCGTCGCCCGGTCGACGGCCCACCGGCTGCTGGCGATGCTCGTCTACCGGGACTTCGCCGTGCAGGACGAGAACCGCGTCTACCGGGCCGGCCCCGTTCTCGAACTCGCGGCGCACTCGCAGTCCCAGGTATCCCGCCTACGGGCTGCGGCCCTTCCCCACCTGCGCCGACTGGTCGATCTCCTGGACGAGACCGCGAACCTCACCGTCCGCACCGGGGACACCGCCCGGTTCATCGCGAGCGTGGAGAGCAGGCAGGCGCTGCGGGTCGGTTCGCGGGAGGGCATGGTGTTCCCGGCCCATCGCACGACCGCCGGGCTGCTCCTGCTGGCCGGACTCGACGACGACGAGCTGGCGGAGGTCTACTCCGCCTCTCGCTATCAGGACGGCCTCGCCGACCGCCCGGACCTGGCTCGGCTCCGTTCCGAGCTCGACCTCATCGGCCGCAACGGCTTCGCCGTCAACCAGGAACGGTCCGAACGCGGGCTCGTCGCCGTCGGGGTACCGGTGCACGACCGGGACGGGGCGGCGGTGGCCGGCCTGTCGGTGTCCATGCCCAGCGTGCGCTACGACCCGCACGACCTGCGCTCCTTGGTCGCCACCCTCTCCGGCGCCGCCCGCGCGCTGGAGGCGGATCTGACCGCCGACGGGTGAGGACCGCGCGTCCACCGGCGTGACCCGCGAGCAGCCGCACGGACGGCAGCGGCTCATACGTTTCCACACCGTGTCCCGCCGCATGAGGCCGCCTGTGGATCACCGACTCGCACCGGCAGCCGTTCCCCGGTCGTGCCGAACGCGCCGGTGCGGTGCGGTGCGTGTCGCCTGCGGAGTGCTGTGCCGTGCCGTGCCTCGCTCGGGCCGGACCGTGCCTGGTTCGAATGGCGGGACGGACCGTGCAGTTCCGACTCGGGTCGGACCGTGCCGTGTTCGGACCGTGTCGTGTCAGGACGGCCCGTCGAGCCGGAAACCGACCTTGAGCGTCACCTGGTAGTGCCCGATCCGGCCGTCCTCGATGTGTCCGCGCGCTTCCTTGATCTCGAACCAGTCGAGATTGCGCAACGTTTCCGACGCTCGGGCGATGCCGTTGCGGATCGCCGCGTCGATGCCCTCTTCGGAGGTTCCTACGATCTCGGTGACCCGATAGGTGTGATTGGACATCGTATGTCTCCCTTCGTGTCTCCACGGTGCCTTACTCCCGGGCGGTGCGCGAGGGAGCGGACGGCCGTGGCCGGGTGACGGGCGGCCCTTGACCTGCTGAATGGTCCATACCAAAATCCAGCCACACACCCGTGCGAGCACCGCCCGCGTCCCCCCACACCGGGTCAAGATCCCATCGTGCTGATTCGCAGAAGGTGACGCTCGTGAAGAACCGGATTCTCGCCGGAGCCATCGCACTCGTCTCGTCCGTCGCTCTCGGAGGATGCGGTTACCTGTCCCCCTCCGGAGCGGGGGACACAACCGTGACGGTCTGGCTGATGAAGGGCAGCGCCTCCACCGAATTCCTGGACGAGTTCACCGCGGCGTACGAGAAGGAACACGATTCTGTCGAACTGGAGTTCAAGTTCCAGGAGTGGGGCGGAATCGGCCCCAAGGTGCTGTCCGCGCTCAAGGGCAAGGGCGAGGACACCCCGGACGTCATCGAGGTCGGCAACACGCAGGTCGCCCAGTACGCGGAGAGCGGCGGCCTGCGCGACCTCACCCTGGAGGCCATGCGCGACCTCGGCAGTGAGGACTGGCTGCCGGGCCTCGCCGACCCGGGCAGCATCAACGGGGTGCAGTACGGCATCCCCTGGTACGCGGCCAACCGGGTGGTCATCTACAACAAGGACCTCTTCGCGCAGGCGGGGATCGACACCCCGCCGAAGAACCGCGAGCAGTGGATAGCCGACACCGAGCGCCTCGACGCGGACGGGAACCAGGGCATCTACCTCGCGGGCCAGAACTGGTACGTCCTCGCCGGATTCATCTGGGACGAGGGCGGCGAACTCGCCGAAGGGGACGACGGCGACTGGACCGGCACCCTGGACAGCCCCGAGGCGCTCAGGGGGATGGAGTTCTACAAGAAGCTCCAGGCGCTCGGTGCCGGTCCGAAGGACGCCGACGAGGAGAACCCGCCGCAGACCGACGTGTTCGCCCGCGGCAACGTCGCCCAGATCATCTCCACCCCGGGCAGCGCCGCGCTCATCGAGCAGGCCAACCCCGAACTCAAGGGGAAGCTGGGCTACTTCCCGATCCCGGGCAAGACCACGAAGAAGCCCGGCGCGGTGTTCACCGGCGGCTCCGACCTGATCGTCCCGGAGAAGGCCGCGCACCGCAGCGCCGGGGTCGCCGTGGTGGAGGCACTGGCGAGCGAGAAGTGGCAGCGCGAACTCGCCCTGGCCATGAGCTACGTCCCCAACAAGCCGAAGCTCGCGGGCGCCATCGAGAGCCAGGAGGGCACCGCCGCCATGGCGGAGGGAGCCGCCCAGGGCCGGGCCACCCCCAACTCGGCCCAGTGGGCGGACGTCGAGGCCGAGAACCCCATCAAGCCGTACATGACCGCGGTACTGGAGGGGCGCGACCCGGCCGAGGAAGCGAAGTCGGCTTCGGAACGCATCAGTTCCCTGCTCGCCGGCAGCTGACGCGGCCCCTCCCCGCCGGGGCCGCGGAGGCCGGTGGGGTGAGGTGGAAGGGCGGTCCCGGGCCGCACCCCGGGATTCAGCCGTCGCACATCCGGGCGCTCCATGGCGGTCACGTCGAATCCAGCCGGTCGCGGAAGAAGTAGGGGGCCGGACTTCCGCCGCCCAGTGCCTGGGCCGGCGAGGTCCGGCAGCCGCCCTCGCCGATCCGTCCCCGGAGACCGCCATGACCGCGCTGCCCCTCGCCCCACCGGTACGCCCCGTCTCTGCAGTACCGGCCCCCGCCCAGCCCGCCGCCTCTTCGGTCCCGTCCCGGCCCGCCGCCTACCGCCTCTCCCTCGCCGCGGGCCCCGAGGACGTGCGTGCCGCCCAGCGGCTGCGGTACCAGGTGTTCGCCGGTGAGCTCGGCGCCCGGCTCGACGGCCCCGAACCCGGCCTCGACGGCGACGAGTTCGACGCCTTCTGCGACCACCTGCTGGTGCGGGAGACCGCCACCGGCGACGTCGTCGCCACCTACCGGGTGCTGCCCCCCGAGCGCGCCCGCGCCGCCGGAAGCCTCTACGCCGAGAGCGAGTTCGACCTCACCCGGCTCGCCCCCCTCCGCGACGACCTCGTCGAAGTGGGCCGCTCCTGCGTCCACCCCGCGCACCGCGACGGTGCCGTCATCGGCCTCGTCTGGGCCGGTCTCGCCCGCTACATGGAGCGCACCGGCCACAACTGGCTGGCCGGCTGCTGCTCGCTCCCCCTGGGCGACGGCGGAATCCAGGCCGCCCGCAGCTGGGAGACCGTACGCACCAAGCACCTGGCCCCCGAGGAGTACCGGGTCACCCCGCACCGCCTCTGGCCCGGCACCGCGAGCACCTCCGGACCGCGGCCGGCCGCCGGCGCCCGCGCCGACCTGCCGCCGCTGCTGCGCGGTTACCTCCGCCTCGGCGCCTGGGTGTGCGGATCACCCGCCCACGACCCGGACTTCGACTGCGCCGACCTCTATATACTCCTCTCCATGCGCCGCACCGACCCCCGCTACCTGCGGCACTTCCTCTCCATGGCGCCTCTGCGATGAACGCCTGGTTCCCCGTCTCCCCGTGCACACCGCAGGCCTGCACCGGCCACCACGGCGCGGTGCGCCCCGTCCTGCCCGCGGTGGCACGGCTGGTGGCGGGCAGCCTGCTCGCGCTCGGCGGCGCCGCGTGCACACCCGTCGCGGCGGCGCTCACGCAGCCGGTCCGCGACCGGCTGGTCCGCCGCTGGTCCCGGGCCGTCCTGCGCACCTTCGGCGTCCGTACGCGGATCACCGGGAGCCCGGACGGCGGGTGCGGGGGCGGGGAACCGGCCGTCGGCAGGGGCGGCGGGGAGCCGGGCTCCGGCGGTGAACCGGCCGTCGCCAGGACGGGCGGGGAACTGGTCGTCGCCAACCACATCTCGTGGCTCGACATACCGCTCGTCGCCGCCGCTCTCCCCGCGCGGATGCTCGGCAAGTCCGAGATACGGCGGTGGCCGCTGCTCGGCACCCTCGCCGCGCGCGGCGGCACCCTCTTCATCGACCGGGAGAGCCTGCGGGCGCTGCCCGCGTCGGTCGGCGCGGTCGCCGACGCACTGCGGGCCGGCGACCGGGTGGTGGCCTTCCCCGAGGGCTCCACCCGGTGCGGCGGCGGCCCGCCGGGCGCCTTCCGCCACGCGGTCTTCCAGGCGGCCCTGGACGCGGGCGCGACGGTACGGCCGGCCCGGATCTCCTACCGCGTCGAGCCCGCCCCCGCCGGGGCGGGGTGCGAACGCCTCCCGGCCCGCGCCGTCGCGTTCGTCGGCGACGACCCGCTCCACGCCTCGCTGTGGAGGGTGGTGCGGGCCGCCGGAGTGACCGCAGAGGTCACCCTCCTGCCGCCGCTCCCCACAGGCGGGGCGGGCGACCGCAGGACGCTCGCCCGCCTCGCTCAGACGGCCGTCGCCAGCGACACCGCGAACCTGCCCGCCGTGTCCGTCCACCACTGATCGAGCCGCAGCCCCGCCGCGTCCAGCTCCTCGCGCACCCGGTCCTGACGGAACTTCGCCGACACCTCCGTACGCAGCTCCTCGCCCTCCTCGAACGACACCACGAGATCCAGCTCATGGATCTTCACCGTCAGCGCCGAGCGGGCCCGCAGCCGCATCTCGATCCACTCGGCGTCCGCGTCCCAGCGCGCGACGTGGTCGAAGGCACCGGGGTCGAAGTCCGCGTCCAGTGCCCGGTTGACGACCTCCAGGACGTTCTTGTTGAACGCTGCGGTGACCCCGGACGCGTCGTCGTACGCCGCGACCAGCGTGTCCGGCTCCTTCACCAGGTCCGTGCCGAGCAGCAGCGCGTCGCCGGGGGAGAGGATCGAGCGGACCGAGCGCAGGAACGTGGCCCGCTCCTCCGGCAGCAGATTGCCGATCGTGCCGCCCAGGAACGCCACCAGCCGGGGGCCCGGGGTTCCCGGCAGGGCGAGGCCGCCGGTGAAGTCCGCGATCAGCGCGTGGACGTTCAGCTCGGGACGCTCGGCGAGCAGCGTCTCGGCGGCACCGGTCAGCGCGCTCTCGCTCACGTCCACGGGGACGTAACTGTGCAGCAGCGGAAGGGCGTCGAGCAGGTGGCGGGTCTTCTCCGAGGAGCCCGAACCCAGTTCGATCAGCGTCCGGGCTCCCGAGGCGGCGGCGATGTCCGTCGCGTGCGCCACCAGGATCTCCCGCTCCGCGCGGGTCGGGTAGTACTCGGGCAGCCGGGTGATCTCCTCGAACAGCTCGCTGCCCCGGGCGTCGTAGAACCACTTCGGCGGCAGCGTCCTGGGGCGCCGGGAGAGGCCGGCGAGCACATCGGCGCGCAGCGATGCCTCCGTGGCGTCCACCGGCAGGGTGCGGGTCAGCAGAAAGGGACTCAACGGGGTGGCTCCTTGAGCGGGGTGGGCAGGACTTCGTCGACGGTCGCCACCAGCAGGGTGCGGTCCGGCACCTCGTGCCAGGCCGGATCGTCGTCGTACGGCTCCGAGGCCACCACCGTGCGGAGGCCGGGCCGGTGCAGATACCAGAGGCTGTCGCCCCAGGCGGTCGCCACGACGGTCTTCCCGTCGCCGACCAGCAGGTTGAGCCGTGAACCTGGCGCGGACCGCGCCACGTCCAGGACGGTGTCGGCGACGGCCTGCGGGAGGTCGTCGCCCTCCTCGGCACGGTGGCGGACCAGCGCCCACAGCAGCGCCGAGTCGCTGCGCGCGTCCAGGGAGAGCAGGACGGACGCGGGCAGCGCGGACGCGAGCGGCGCGAGGGAGCCCGGCCACCCGAGGACGGCGCCGTTGTGGCTGAACAGCAACGGGCCCGCCTTGAACGGAGCTGCCGCCGCCTCCCCGTCCGCCCCCGGCTCGGTCGCGTCCCGCACGGCCGCGAGGAACGCCCCGCTGCGGACCACCCGGGCGAGCTCCCCGAACGTCTCGTCGCCCCAGACGGGGACGGCCCGCCGGTAGCGGCCCGGCACCGGGTCGCCGGGCGCGTACCAGGCGACGCCGAACCCGTCCGCGTTGACCGTGCCGTTGCGCTGCCGACGCGGCGCCCAGGACTGCCGTACGAGTGAGAAATCCGGTGCCACCAGCACCTCGCCCAGCGCCACCGGCGGCCCCAGGTAGGCAAGATGACGGCACATCAGAGATTCCTGGCGGTACGGAAGCCGGAGAAGATCTGGCGGCGCACCGGCAGGTCCCAGTTCCGGAACGTGCCCCGGCACGCGACCGGGTCCACCGCGAAGGAACCTCCGCGCAGCACCTTGTGCTCCGGACCGAAGAAGACCTCCGAGTACTCGCGATACGGGAAGGCCACGAACCCCGGATAGGGCAGGAAGTCGCTGGCCGTCCACTCCCACACGTCACCGATCAGCTGGCGCACCCCAGCGGCCGACTGCCCCTGCGGGTAGGCGCCGGCCGCGGCGGGCCGCAGATGGCGCTGGCCGAGGTTCGCCCGCTCCGGTGTGGGGTCGGCGTCGCCCCAGGGGTAGCGCAGCGAGCGCCCGGCCGCCGCGTCGTGGCGGGCCGCCTTCTCCCACTCGGCCTCGGTCGGCAGCCGCCGACCGGCCCAGCGGGCGTAGGCGTCCGCCTCGTACCAGCTGACGTGCAGCACCGGCTCGTCGGCCGGTACGGGCTCGGTCACCCCGAACCGCCGCCGCAGCCACTGCCCCGCCTCGCGGTGCCAGAACAGCGGCGCGGTGAGCTCGTGTTCACGGACCATCGCCCATCCCGCCGGATGCCACCACCGCTCCTGGGCGTACCCGCCGTCCTCGATGAACCGCTGGTACGCCCCGCAGGTGACCGGGGTGGTGTCCAGGAAGAACCCGGCCACCTCCCGCCGGTGCGCCGGGCGTTCGTTGTCCAGTGCCCACGGCTCGGTGGAGGTCCCCATGGTGAACGGCCCGCCGGGGACGAGTACTTCGCGCGGCAGGCGCACGGAGTCCTCGGCCGGGGGCGGCTCGGGGGCGGTCAGCGCGGCCGGACCGGACCGCAGCTGATGGGTGATCAGCATGGTTTCGTCGTGCTGCTGTTCGTGTTGGGCGATCATGCCGAAAGCGAACCCGGCGCGCTCCAGCGGGCGTCCCCCGCCGTGCAGCGGGGCGTTCTGAAGGATCTCCAGCACCCGGCCGCGTACGTCCGAGGCGTACGTCCGCGCCTCGGCGGGGGCCAGCAGCGGCAGGGAGGGGCGGGCGGACCTCGGATGCTCGAACGCGTCGTACAGCCCGTCGATCTCCGGCCGGATCGCGTCCCGGCCTCCCACGGCCCGCAGGAGCCACTGCTCCTCCTGGTTGCCGATGTGGGCCAGGTCCCAGACCAGCGGGGACATCAACGGCGAATGCTGGGCGATGAGTTCGCCGTCGTCGACGCTGTCCGTCAGGATCGCGGTGCGGGCCCTGGCGGCGGTCAGGGCGGTCAGGGCCCGGCTGCGGAGAGCCTCGGCGTCGGTCTCCGGCGTGGGAGGGAAGTTGCTGTCGGACACGAGGGTCATGCCGGGAGGCCCTTTCCGGAGGGAGTGGTCCGGGCGCCGCCCGCCGAGGACGCCTCGGCCCACGCGGCGGCGACCGCGGGGGAGAGGAGGTCGGGCAGGTCGTCGGCGGGACATCGCCCGCGGGCGACGTACCGCTCGGTGAAGTCCGCCACCGTGTCCAGCACGGCGGTGGTCGCGCCGATCCGGGGGAGTGCGCCGAGCGCCGCCTCGAAACAGGTGGTGGCCGCGGCCCGCAGCTCGGGATCGGTCAGACCGTCACGGGCCGCCGCCCGCCACAACGGGTTGCGCGGCGCGGCGTTCGCACCGGCCGTCTCGGCCAGCGGTTTCACGGTCCGGTACACCGTCTCCGCCGCTTCCGGATCGTCGAAGAGCGCGGTGGCGACGGCGAGCGGCACCACCCAGCCGTCGGCCCCGGACTGGGCGTCGATCATGCGCAGCTCCAGATGGCCGCGTGGCCGGGCCGGCGGGAAGCAGGTGGTCATGTGGTACTCCAGGTCCTCGACGGCGGGCGGCCGGGGGCCACCGCCCCGGATCCACTGGCGGAACGTGAGCCCCTCCGGCACCTCCCAGGGGCCCGTGCCGGTACGGATGCACATGACGCTGGTGTCCAATACGTGCGCGGCCCATGCCTCGCGCGGCGGAAGATGCCCCGGGGGAGCCAACGTGCGGTCCGGGTCGAGCGCGGCCCACAGCCCCTGCCGGGTCGACCGCCAGCCGGTCCGCGCCCGCTGCTGGAAGGGCGAGTTGGCGAACGCCGCGACCAGCACCGCGCCCAGCAGATGCGCGAGCTGCCACCGGCGGCCGTAACCCAGCGGCCCCGGCTCCTCCTCGCCCGCGTCCAGGCAGACCTGCACCGAGGCGGAGGTGCACATCATCGCCCGCCCGGCCGTGCCCGAGCGGTCCAGGGCCGCCTCCATCGCGTCGTAACGCGGCTCCCGCAGCCACCGCCGGGGCGACTGCCAGGGGTCGACGCCCAGCCCCGTCGGGACCAGACCGGACCGGCCCAGCGTGCCGCGTACGGCCGCCAGGTCGGCGGCGACCGCGTCGACGCACGCCATGAGCGATCCGGCGGGCCGGGAGCTGAGTTCGAGCTGCCCGCCTGGCTCGAAGGTCAGCGCCGAGTCGAGCGCCAGCGCCCGTACCTCCGCGAAGGCGCCGTCCAGGCGCTCCGGGGCGACCCGCAGTTCTGGATGTGCGGCGTCGTGGATGAGCCATTCGAGTTCCACGCCGACGGTGCGGGGCGGACCCGTCTTGAAACAGATGGCCTGCAGTAAATCCTCCGCCTCGCTCTCGCCGAGAGGCGATCCATGCGTGCGGGTGCCGGTTCCGGTGGTCGCGTTCGGGGGCATACGTGCCTCCTCTTCCGATGCCTCCCTTCCACCCAAACCCCTGCCGACCGATCGCACAAGGGCGCCCCGGCCCGGCGAAAAGACATTGCGCGGCGTTCACCCGGCGTCGAACATGTGCGCCATGCACTGTTCGGGGAACCGCTGGGGGGAGCGCTCATGAGCGCACGGATGCGCGCTCTGGCGCGCGAGACCGAGGCCATCGTCGAAGAGGGCCGCTACCGCACGTCCAAAGGGCGCGAGGTCTCCGTCGCGAGCGCGACGGCCGCCGCCCTCGCCGGGACCAGGCTGTACGGGCCGGGCCCGGTGGCGGTCCCCGTGCTGGACTCCGACCGCGCGACCGCCGTCGAGGTGACGGACGAGAGCAGCCTGCGGGCCGCGCGCCGGATGAGTGAGGAGCGGCCAGGCCGGATCGCCGTGCTCAGCTACGCCTCGGCCCGCAATCCGGGCGGCGGATACCTGAACGGCGCACGGGCGCAGGAGGAGGACCTCTGCCGCGGTTCCGCGCTCCACGTGACCCTGCTGCGCGCCCCCGAGTACTACGCGCACCACCGCGCACACCGCAGCGCGTTCTACACCGACCGGGTCATCCACTCGCCCGGTGTGCCGGTCTTCCGCGACGACCGGGGCGCGCTGCTCGACACCCCGTACCTCGCGGGCTTCCTCACCTCGCCCGCGCCCAACGCGGGCGTGATCCGGCGGCAGACCCCGGACGAGGCGCACCGCGTCCCGGCGGCCCTGGCGCGCCGCGCCGAACGGGTCCTGGAGACCGCCGCCGCCTGCGGATACCGCCGGCTCGTCCTGGGTGCCTGGGGGTGCGGAGTCTTCCAGAACGATCCGGCGCAGGTCGCGGAAGCCTTCGGCGGTCTGCTCACGGACGGCGGGCGCTTCGCCGGCCACTTCGAACAGGTCGTCTTCGGCATCCTCGACCGCGCGCCCGGCTCCGCCACCCGAGCGGCGTTCGCCGCCCGCTTCCCGGGGTAGCGCCGCGGCCGGCCCCGGGGACGTCGCACCGCCGGGGCCGGGCCGGACCCGGATCAACTCCAGCCGTAGCGCTCCCGCAGCCGCTCCACCACGCGCTGGAACCGTTCGAAGTCCAGCGCACAGGCCTCGCGCCGCATCCCGTCCTCGTGGACCCGCAGCACCCGGTCCAGATCGACCCACGAGGCCCGGCCGGAGCTGTCCCACGGCCCCGCTCCCAGGGCCACCCACTCCCGGTCCAGGTCGTGCTGCTTGCTGGAGAGCTGGACCGCGAGCAGGGTGCCGGTCCGCTCCCGCGCCACGACGAGCACCGGCCGGTCCTTGCCCCGGCCGTCGTTCTCCTCGAAGGGCACCCACGTCCAGACGATCTCACCCGGATCGGGGTCGCCGTCCCGGTCGGGGGCGTACGAAGTGCGGACCGGGCCCACCTCGCGCGGATCCGCCTCGGCTGTCGCGGAGGGGCCGGAGCGGCCGGGAGAGGCGGGGCGGAAGTCGGTCTCAGGCATGCCGTTCTGATATGTCATCAACACACCGTAGGACAATCACTCTCATGGCTCCGCACCGGCCGCGGACCACGGCCGACCGCGCGGGCGACGCGGCCCGGCGGCCGAGAGCCAGGCCGCGCGCGGGCGGGCCCGAGGGCCGGGAGAGAGGCGGTACGAGGACCGCGCGAAGGCCGGGTGCGAGACGGCGCCCGAGGCGTGCGACGGGGGCGCGCGTACGCCCCCGGGCGCGGCCGGAGCGTTACGGGGTGCCCCGGGACGCGACCCCCTCCGGTACGTCTGCAAGACTGCCCGTCGCCATGAGCCAGTTACCCAAGCAGCCCTCGGAATCTCCCGTCCCCACGAGCGCCGACGTGGCGCGGCTGGCGGGCGTCTCCCGGGCCACCGTGTCGTACGTACTCAACAACAACCCCACCATGCGGATCAGTGAACCCACCCGCCGCCGGGTGCGGGAAGCGGCCCGCGATCTCGGATACGTGCCCCACGCCGCGGCGAGGAGCCTGCGCGCCGGACACACCCGGATGGTGCTGCTGCCCACCGGGCACCTCCCCGAGGGCCCCCTCTACCGGCACTTCCTGCAGGAACTGCAGGCGGGACTGCGCGGACTCGACTACACCGTGGTCCAGTACGGCAGCGCCGGCCTGGGCGCGGACGAGGCCGCACGGGCCTGGGCGGAACTCCGCCCCGTGGCCGTCGTCGCACCGGCCGGGCTGGCCCTCACCGCCTACGGCATCGCCGTCCTCCACCGCTCCGGCGCCAAGGCCGTCATCACCCTGGGCCCGCACCCCGTCGAGGGAGCGCACGGCCTGGTGCTGGACCAGCGCGAGGTCGGCAGCCGCGCCGCGTCCCACCTGCTGGAGCGGGGCTACCGCCGGATCGGCGTGATCATGCCCGAGGAGATGGCCACGGTCCCCTTCGCCGCCCCGCGCCTCGAAGGCGTACGGCAGGTGGCGGGCCCCGCCGGAGCGCGGATCGAGGAACTCGTCCTGGCGTACGACGAGCGGGACGCCGCCCGCCTCGCCGCCCGCTGGCGCGACCTCGGCCTGGACTCCGTCTTCGCCTACAACGACGAGTACGCGATGCTCCTGATGCGGGCCTTCCAGGACACGGGAATCCAGGTGCCCGCCGAGGTGGCCGTGATCGGCGCCGACGACCTGATGCTCGGAAGACTGCTCCGGCCCCGGCTGAGCACCGTACGCATGGCGGTCGCCACCGGACAGCCGCTGGCGGAGCTCATCGACCGCCTCGTCCAGCACCCCGGCGGCGAACCGGAGCACCACGAACTCCTGCGGGCCGTGGCGGTGCCCCGCGACTCCACCTGACGGCGCGCGCCGGTCCACCGGCGACCGCCGGACAGCCCTTAGCGTCGGCCCATGAGCCATCCGCAGAGCTACGAGATCCTGCTGGTACCCGAGTACGCCGACGCGTCCGGCGCCGACAAGCCGGGACCGGTGAAGAGGGGGGAGAACGAACGGGACGAACCACCGCGGCCCGGCAGCGCCATCCGCTCCGGCATCGTCGAGGCCACCGGCGCCACCGGGGCCTCCGGCTACCCCCGCTACGCCGGAGACGGCATCGAGGCCGACATCGACCCGGCCACGCGGACGGTCGAAGCCCTGCTGATCGACGGCGCGGAGATCGACTACGGCCTCTCCGTACGCGTCGCGGACCGCGCCCCCGCGCCGGGCGACCACGCCCCCGCACCGGGAGACCGCCCGACCGCGGACGGGGCGGAAGGCTGAGACCGCCACCGGGCTGCGACGACCACGCACGAGGCCCCGGCCGGAGCGCGCCGATCCGTGTCGGCGCACTCCGCGGCCGGGGCCCCGAAGGACGGGCGGCGCCTCGGAGGACGGGCGGACCGGGGCCGCCCGTCCCAGGCTCTAGGGCGTGTGTCGAAAGTCCCGCCTGTCCGGCGACGCCCGGCACGCACGCTCGCCGCGTTGTCGGGATCACCCCGATACATCCAGTATCGGGGCGACCCTCCGCCTCGCGATCGCACGCACCGGACGCCGCCGGACCCGCCCTCCGGGCGGACGGCGCTACTTTCGCAACACGCTTTAGGCCTGGCCCTGCGCCTGCTGCTGCTTCTTCTGCTCCTCCACCGACTTGCGCACCTCGTCCATGTCGAGGTTCCGCGCCTGCCCGATGATGTCCTCCAGCGCGGCCTCCGGCAGCGCGCCCGGCTGCGCGAAGACGGCCACGTTGTCACGGACGATCATGAGCGTGGGGATCGACCGGATCTCGAAGGCCGCCGCCAGCTCCTGCTGCGCCTCGGTGTCGACCTTCGCGAAGACCAGATCGGGGTGCCGCTCCGAAGCGGAGTCGTAGACCGGGGCGAACTGGCGGCAGGGACCGCACCAGGAAGCCCAGAAGTCGATCAGGACGAACTCGTTGTCGCTGACGACCTGGTCGAAGTTTTCCTTGGTGAGCTCTACGGTGCTCATTCTCCGCTACCTCTTCCTGTGCCGGTTTCCTGTGCCGGTTTCTGCGCCGGTGAGGATCTGTCCGGCTCAACCGTGACCATCCGTGCACTATTCCGCCTGCCCCTGTGGCCGTACCGCACACGCCCGGACAGACTGTGCCCATGAACCAAGCTGCGAGCAGTGCCGAGTACGACGTCGTGGTCATCGGAGCGGGACCGGTGGGCGAGAACGTGGCCGACCGGGTCAGAGCGGCGGGCCTGAGCACCGCCGTCGTGGAGGCCGAACTCGTCGGCGGCGAATGCTCCTACTGGGCCTGCATGCCCAGCAAGGCACTGCTGCGCCCCGTCGTCGCACGGGCCGAGGCGCGCAGGGTGCCGGGGCTCGAAGCCGCCGTACAGGGGCCCCTGGACGCCGACGCCGTCCTCGCCAACCGCGACGGGTTCACCTCCCACTGGAAGGACGACGGGCAGGTGGAGTGGCTGGAGAGCGTCGGCGCCGACGTCTACCGCGGCCAGGGGCGGCTGACCGGCGAGAAGCGCGTCTCCGTCACCGCCCCGGACGGAACGGTCCGTACCCTGACCGCGCGGCACGCCGTGGCCGTCTGCACCGGAAGCCGCGCCGTCGTCCCCGACCTGCCCGGCGTCGCCGGCGCCAACCCCTGGACCAGCCGGGAGGCGACCAGCGCGAAGAGCGTGCCCGGCCGCCTCGTCGTCGTCGGCGGTGGAGTCGTCGGCGTGGAGATGGCCACCGTCTGGCAGGGCCTGGGCGCCCGGGTGACGCTGCTCGTCCGGGGCGGCGGGCTCCTGCCGAAGATGGAGCCCTTCGCCGGTGAACTGGTCGCCGAGGCACTCACCGAGGCCGGAGCGCACATCCGGTACGGCGTCTCGGCCACCGCCCTGGACCGGCCCGCCCCCGACGGACCGGTCACCGTCGAACTGGACGACGGCGACCGGATCGAGGCCGACGAAATCCTCTTCGCCACCGGACGCGCCCCCCGTACGGACGACCTCGGCCTGGAGACCGTGGGGCAGGAGCCCGGCGGCTGGCTGACCGTGGACGACAGCTGCCGGGTGGAGGGCAGCAGCTGGCTCTACGCGGTCGGAGACGTCAACCACCGCGCCCTCCTCACCCACCAGGGCAAGTACCAGGCGCGGATCGCGGGCGCCGCGATCGCCGCCCGCGCCCAGGGCGCCGCGACCCTGGAGACTGGCCGCTGGGGCGCCCACGCGGCCACCGCCGACCACGCCGCCGTCCCCCAGGTCGTCTTCACCGACCCGGAGGCCGCCTCGGTCGGCCTCACCCTCGCGGAAGCCGAACGCGCCGGCTTCCGTGTCCGGGCCGTCGACTACGACCTCGGTTCGGTGTCGGGAGCGAGCCTGTACGCCGCCGGCTACCGGGGCCACGCCCGCATGATCGTCGACCTGGACCGCGAGACCCTCCTCGGCGTCACCTTCGTCGGCCCGGGGGTCGGCGAGCTCATCCACTCGGCCACCGTCGCCGTGGCGGGAGAAGTGCCCCTCGCACGCCTCTGGCACGCCGTCCCCTCGTACCCGACCATCAGCGAGGTGTGGCTGCGGCTGCTGGAGACGTTCAGGGGGTGACGGGCGCCGGGAGGCGGCTGGAGATTCATCACGTGGTGCCGGAGTCGGGGTGCACCGCAGGACCGTCCCGAAGGGCGGCCCTGCGGTGCACCGGCGGTACTCGGGCAGTGCCTCCTGCGCCAGCTTCCGTCAGCAGGCGCCGAGGTCCTGCCAGGCACCCCACTCACCCGTGGTGCCGGGCGTCTCGTTCTGCGTCCACCACTTGGCCTTCCAGGTGTGGTTTCCGTACGAGACCGTGTTGCCCGCGGTGTAGACGGCGCTGCTGCTCCAGGCCGTCGCGGCGCAGTTGCCGCCCGACGGCGGAGTGGTGGTCGGAGGAGCGGTCGTGGGAGTAGTCGTCGGAGGGGTGACTCCGGCGAACTTCACCGAGTACTTGGCGAAGTCCCAGGCCGACTGGGCCACGCTGCTGCATGTGCCGGACGTCGTACCGTTGTTGTCGGCCGGGGTGCACTGACGGTCGCGGTTGAGGGACCAGAACGTGAAGCGATCCATGTGGTGGCTGGTGGCGTAGTCCAGAACCGTCTGGAAATCGGCCTGGGTGAAGTACTCACCCGTGTCGCTGCGGCCGTTCATCCCGGAGAACCCCTGGTGGGCGTACGCGGTTGCCGCGTCCCAGCCGAATGTGGACTGCAGGATGGAGTTGAAGTTCGTCAGGGCGCTCGTCTGCGCTGCCGCGCCGTTGAATCCGCCGTCGAAGGGCATGATCGAGAAGTTGTTCGGCGTGAAGCCCTGCGCCTTGGCCTCGTTGAGCATCTGCTTGCCGAACCAGCCGGTGCCGTCGGCGGTTCCCGCGGTGGTCACCGAGACGTAGAGCCCTGGGTTGTTCTGCTGGAGGATCTTGGCCGCGCCGATCTCATGGGCGATGGCGGTCGCGTTCTCGTACTCCGGCTCCTCCAGGTCGAAGTCGATCGCCTTCAACTGGTACTTGGTGATGACCTGCTGGTAGGCGGCTGCGGTGGACGCCGCGTCGGAACAGGCCTGGCCGAGCTTGGTCCCCCCGTAACCGCCGATGGAGACGGACACGTCGCCGCCCTTGGCGCGGATCGCGCTGACGACCGACCCCACCGCGGTGTCCGACGAGACCGGTGACGTCCCGTCCCACGTCGGGCTGCATCCACCCCCGTTGGGGGCGAGGACGAACGCCAGCTGGAACGCCTTGAGTCCGGTGGCGTCCATGATGGCGCCCGCGTCCGGCGGGTTGTTGTCGTGCGGCATCAGATACGGCGCGGCGGCGTACCACCGGTTACTGAGCGTGGTGGCGGACGCACCCGCAGCCTGCTGTGTGGTGAACGCCGCGAGTCCGGCGGTGGCCAGTGTCGCGGTGGCGACACCGCAGAGCAGAGCGCGAAGACGCTTCATGGGGGACTCCTGTCGGGAGAGGTGTGGCCAGAATCGATTGATGACGCATGCACGTCAATGATTTGGCCTAGACCATTGCCCTCTCTTGAAGATTGCGTACCCGCGATGGGCGTGGGCTGCGGCTGGGAGCGGCTCGGTGACGGCTGGTCACCTCGTTCCTCGGTACGGGTGGGCTCTACACTGCCGCGTGATGACAGGAGGGGTGAGGGGAGTGTGCGGCGAAGCATGGCAAAGAAATTGCAAAACCGTCGGATAAGGGCAGGTCGCGAAGGGTGCTCTCCGCGCGAGCGGAGGTGAACCGGGGGGGCCTTATCCACCCCGACGGTGACGAGCGGTGCTCGTTCTCCTACCGCGTCCGAGAAGCTCGCTGCGGCCGGAGGAACGGGGCGAGCGGGGCGGGCAGCACGGCGGGGGATTCGAGCAGGTCCCACTGGCAGCCCGGCACCTGGTCGTCGAGAGCGTGGAGCGACTGCCGCATCAGCAGCAGCGTCAGGGAGTTCAACGCCTGATCCGATGGGGACCAGAAGCGGTCTCCCACCTCGGCCAGCAGCACCACCCCCGGCACGAAGGCCCTGCCCATCAGCCACTCGAACGCGGCGTCGCCCAGTTCGCCCGCCTCCAGCTCCGCCTCGGTCCGTGCGCACAGGCCCAGCGCCCAGTCACGGGTCGCCCCGCTCGCCGCCCAGGCGTCCCGCAGATCCTCCAGGGCGGCCGTCTCCGCCAGACGCAGCAGGGTGCCGCGCACATCACCGTCAGGAACGGTGCTCATCCCGCCATCCGGGAGGAACACCTCTTGGCCGGCGTCGGGGACGTCCTCCACCGTGTACTCGGCCAGGGAGGCCCCCGGATTGCCCCACCCCGCCGACTGGACGGCCCGCAGTACGTCACCGATTCCCTGCGGCGTGACGGAGGCGCCGCCGCGCAGCACCGTGGTCACCACCGCGGCCGTGACCTCCCCGCCGGACGGGCTCGGAGGTTCCGGATTCTTGTCCAGGACGGCCAGCTCCGGGGGAGGCCACACCACCCCGCGCTCACGCATGTACCGGGCGATGCCTTCGTCGATCCGGCGAGCCCGAGCGGGAACGAGCCTGACCCGCTGCCCCGACGAGACCACCTCGTCGGCGATCCGCTCCGCCCATTCCTCCTCGTCCTCCCCCTCCTCCGGGCCCTCCCCGCCGGGCCCGGCGAACCGGACCGCCCTCCTGAAGGCTTCCCGTACGGTCCTCTCCGGTACCGGGTGCCCCTCGCCGAACAGCGCCAGCGCCAGATGAGAGGGCCGAGCACCCCTGCGCGCCAGTCGGGCGAGCGCCACGACCAGGCCGAACGCCTCGTCGTCCGGAACCGACGCGCTCCCGCGCCCCCGGCCCAACGCCCGCCTCGTGTGGTGCGGCAGCAGTCCCGCCCGCCGCCACGACGCGAGTTGCTTTGACGACACCACGCAGTCGTGTCGTCGTGCGTGCTCGATGAGCTGTCGATCGGCCGAGAGCCGGCCACCCGTGGAAGACATGCCGCGAACTTACGCACGCTCGCCGGAAGGGGAAGCGACTTCCGGACATGGAGCCCTCCCACCTTCGTCCGGGCCGGGCGCGTCGACCGTGGTGATCTGGGGGAACCGCCGGAGCACAAGGCCCGGCAACGAACCAGGAGAAACCATGCTCACCGCACTGACCCACCTGCTTCCGACCACCGGCCCCCTGCCCTGGGCGCTGATCGGCGCCCTGTACATCCGGATCACCGTCCACGTCGTCCTCGTCGGTGTCGCCCTGCTCCACCCTCGACCCTCCCGCCGGAGGGAAGCCCGCACCGTCCTCGGCTGCCGCTTCCTCGTCCCCAGGGCCCTGTGACCTTCCTGTGCGGAGGGCCCGGTGCGCGGTGACCCGTGCCGTTCCGATCCGGCGACGGGTGCCCTTCGCGGGTGCCGGCCGCCCGAACGACGTTCCGCGGAAAGGTCGTTCGGGCCGACGGGCGCGGGTCCTGTGTTCTAATCCCCCGCAAGGCGGTGCTGAGGACGGACGAGGGGGACGGGCGTGACTGCTCGGGTTGGACGGGGCGCGGGGATGCTCGTGATGGCGGCGGTCCTGCCGCTGGCCGGGTGCGACGACGGGGACCGCACCGGCGGCGGCGATGCCGGCGGAGGGCGCGCGGCAGCTGCGACCAAGGCCGCGCGCGCGTATCAGCAGGCGCAGCTCGATCAGAGCTGGGAGGCGGTGTGCGAGGCCCGCACCGAACGTCTCCTGCGGAGTTGGGGGGCCGACACCGTCGCGGAGTGCGTCCGGATGACCTCTACGCCCCGGGTCGGTGGCCACGCGGACCTGCCGGTGAGTACGGGGGAGGCGCTGGAGCTCCCGGCCTTCGGCCCGCACCCGGCGGGGATCGGACTGCGGGTGACGGTGGGGACCGCCGCGGGCGGCATGCACATCGACACCGCGCTCCGGCTCGTTCCGGGGGACCGGGGCGCGTGGCTCGTCGACGACGCGCGCAACCTTGGCGGTGACGTGGGCCCGGAGGCCGTACGGGCCGCGCTCGAACGCGAGTGAGCCACGTACGGTCAGCCCGACCCGCGTTCCGGTCCCGCGCTGCGCGGGACCGCCGTCCACGGCGACCGGCGCGGTGGCTCCCCGCCGCGGAGCGCGCACGGTCCGCCTCCCCGCGCACACCCGCACCGCGATGGCAACCACCCGAGCGGACCCTCGCACGCGTACGCCCGGGGCGGGACCGAGCCGGCACACGTGTGGGGAGGCCGGCGGGAAGAAAATCTGTTGACACGTCATAACCCCCTCTGGGCTGCCTCGTTCCCTCTCATGGGTGCCGGACGTCGACGGCACCGGTCATCCAGTCGGAACAGGGAGTGCACGCGTGAGGCCTCAGGCCACCGACATGTGTCAGATCGCCGAGCAGCGCCGGCCGGCCGGTCGCGGCAGAACCGGCCGGCGTGCTCCGGCGGCGCCGGTCGCCGGGGCGTCGCCCCCGCCCCTCCCCGGCCGGCCCGACGGTTCCGCCCTGCGCGCCGCGCTCGCCGCCGCGACCGAGGACGCCATCATCTACGACCTGGAAGGCATCGGCCGTCAGTACGCCGCCCTGTGCGCCGAACTTCCCGGCACCGCCGTCCGGTTCGCCATGAAAGCCTGCCCGGTGGACGAGGTGCTCGGTCATCTCGCCCGGCTCGGCTCGGGGTTCGACGCCGCCGGCCCGCAGGAGATCGTCCAGGCCCTGCGCACCGGGGTCGCCCCCGAACTGATCCACTACGGCAACACCGTCAAGTCGGACCGCAACATCGCCGACGCCTACCGGCTGGGTGTGCGCGACTTCGCGACCGACAGCCGGGAGGACGTCGCCGCGATCGCCGAACACGCCCCTCGATCAGCGGTGTTCTGCCGAGTCGCGACCTCGGGCGACGGTGCGCTGTGGGGCTTGAGCCACAAGTTCGGGTGTTCGCCCGAGGACGCCGTGCGGGTGCTCGTCGCCGCCCGGGACGCCCAACTGGTGCCTTCCGGACTGTCGGTGCACGTCGGCTCCCAGCAGATGACGGCCGAAGCCTGGGGCGAGGCGATCGGGACGCTGGCCGGAGCGGTGGAGACGCTCAACCGGCACGGCATCGTTCTGGACCGGATCAACCTCGGCGGCGGACTGCCCGCCCTCGGCGTCCTCGACCGGTGCGGACGGCCGCTGGAGCCGCCCCTGGACAAGATGTTCGCGGTGATCCGCGACGGCATGGAGCAGCTGAGCGCCGTCAACGCCGCCCCGCTGTCCTTCCTGCTGGAGCCCGGCCGCCACTTGGTCGCCGACCACGGCGCGATCCGCGCCCACGTCGCCCGGCTCACCTCCCGCCGCCGCGACGACGGTTCGCGTGAGAACTGGCTCTACCTCAGCTGCGGGAAGTTCAACGGCCTGTACGAAATGGATCAGTTGCGGTACCGGCTGGAGTTCCCGGCCACTCCCGGAGGGCCGTTCGTCGACGCGGTGGTGGCGGGTCCGACGTGCGACAGCGACGACGCGTACGCCCGGGAGGGCGGCTTGGTCCGGGTCCCGGACGCCGTCGCCTCGGGTGACCCGGTCTGGGTCCACTCCTGCGGCGCGTACGCCGTCGCCTACGCCACCCAGGGGTTCAACGGCTTCGCACCGCTGCCGTACACCTGCGTCGCGGGCTCGGCCCGGGACGGGGAGGGCGGGTGACCGGCACCAGGATCAGGCGTCTCCTGGACGACGACTGGGACGCGGTGGTCGCACTGGAGGAACGCGCCTACAGGGCGAGCGGCCTGGTCGAGGGAGGGGAAGCGCTGCGTTCCCGGCACCGTGTCTCGCCGTCGACCTGCTTCGTCCTGGAGTACGAGGGCGGCATCGGCGGCTACCTGCTCGCACTGCCGTACCCCCTGCACCGTTGTCCCGACCTGAGCCTGGCCGAAGTGCCCGCGGGGCGGCGGAGCGGTCGGGGGCCGGGTCGGGAGAGCAACCTGCACCTCCATGACGTGGTGGTCGCCGAGCGGGCGCGCGGCCGGGGCCTGGCCCGCCGGATGCATGGGCATCTGGAGGAGACCGGGCGTGCGGGCCGCTACCGGACGATCTCCCTGGTCGCCGTACAGGGCTCGCGGGCGCTGTGGGCCGGACTGGGCTACCGGGCCCGGCCCGGGACCGTACTGCCGGCGAGCTACGGCACCGAGGCGGTGTACATGACCAAGCCGGTGGAAGCCGTGGTCACCGGTCCCGCTCGCGCACGGTCCTGCGCGGCGGAGACGGGCTGACGCGGTCGCGGATGTCCGCCGTCGCCTCCCGCTCCGGGGACGGCGGACACCGGCGGCGGGTCAGTACCGCCAGCGAACGGCGTCGATGACCTCCGCGTCCGTGCGCCCCGCGAACAACTCCGCCTCGGCCCGCCGGACGGCCAGTACGGCCTGGTACAGCTCGGTGCCGAGCGCCTGCCGGAGCAGGGCGGACTTCTCGAACGCGTCGGTGGCCTCCGGCAGACTCGCCGGAAGACGCTCGGCGTTGCCGAGCGCGGCCGGGTCGCCCAGGGTCTCGGGAGGCAGCGGCATACCGGCGTCGAGTCCGGCGAGTCCGGCGGCCAGCACCCCGCCGACCGCCAGGTACGGATTGGCGGCGGCGTCGAAGCACTTGACCTCGGCGTTGGCCTGTCCCGCCTCGGTGCCGGTGATCAGACGCAGGGCGGCCTCGCGATTCTCCAGGCCCCAGCAGCGGTAGGCGCCGGCGAAGTGGGAGGGGACCAGGCGCAGATAGGAGGCGACGGCGGGGGCGCCGAGGGCGAGCAGGGCCGGCAGCTCGGCGAGCACCCCCGCGAAGAAGTGCTCGGCCTCGGGGTGCAGACCGTGACGGCCGTGACCGGCGTGTCCGAGGTTCTGTCCCTGTCGCCAGAGGCTGAGGTGGACGTGGCCGCCGTTGCCGATCGCGCCCTCGGTGAAGACGGGGGCGTACGAGACTCGCAGCCCGTGACGGGCGGAGACGGCCCGCACGGTGTGCCGCACCAGCATCGTGGTGTCGGCCGCCTCGACCGGGCCCTCGGCGGCGACCGAGACCTCGAACTGCCCGGCTGCGTACTCGGGATGGAGTTGCAGCACGGTCAGACCCTGCGCGGTGAGGGCGCGCAGCACCTCGCGCAGGTAGTCGGAGAGCTCGATGAAGCGGGTCATGCCGTAGCCGGGCGCGGACGTTGCGGGGTCTCCGGCGGCGTCGGCCACCACCCACTCGATCTCGATCCCGGCGCGCAGCGAGAGCCCGCGCCGCTCGACGGCCTCGGTGGCCCGGCGGGCGAAGCCTCGCTGGCAGCCCGGGTGCGGGGTGCCGTCCTGGGTGTGGAGGTCGGCCGGAGCCCAGGCCCAGCCGGGCTGGGCGGCGAGCGGGGTGAGCCGGTCGAGGTCGGGGACGAGCCGCAGGTCGCCCGTCGGGCCGGTACTCGAAGCCGTGGTGGTGAAGGAGTCGTCCACCAGGGAGACGTCGAAGCAGGGGACGGCGCCGACACCGTGCACCGCGGCGTGCCGGAGCCGGGCGAGCGGGACGGACTTCACGCGGGTGAGCCCGGCGTTGTCGACCCAGCCGAACACCACCCCGTCGATTCCGTCGGCGGCGAGCTGGACTTCGGCCGCACGGGCCCGAGCGGCCCGGTCGGCCTGTGAGTGCGTGGTGGTCATGCCGCCATGCTGGCGTTCACGGCAGCGGGATCGCCAGCGCCCGTAGGGGAGTTCACTCGTCCGTGGACGACCGGAGCCGCGACGTGACACCTTTCCGGAGCTGCCAGGAGTTCCGCCAACCCCCGGCAGTCACACGTGTGTTGAGGATGTGGATCGGTCAAGCGTGCCGGAGGCAGAGGGAACCCCACTGGAAGCCCGCGCCGATGCCGGACAGCACGTAGGTGTCTCCGGGGAGCAGGGAGCCTTCGGCGACGGCCGTGTGGAGCGCGGTGAACACACCGGCCGACCCGGTATTGCCCAGCCGGTCGATGGTGACGGGGGCGCGTTCGCGCGGTACCCCCAGAGCTGCCGTGGTCTCGTTGAGGATGTTCAGGTTGGCCTGGTGCAGGAAGAGGTGCCGCACCTGGTCGATCGGCACGCCCGCGCGCCGAACGGCACCGGCGATGCTCTCGGGCAGGCGGGTGGTCGCCGCGTTCCAGACGGCGCGGCCGTCCATGGACAGATAGTGGTCCCCGGCGGCGACGGTGGCGGTGCTGGCGGGCATCCGGGAGCCGCCGGCGGGGATCTGGACGTCGTAGGACAGCTGGGAGCCCAGGCTGTAGGAGAGGAGGCCCGAACCGGGGCTGTCGGTGCGGGTGAGGACGACGGCCGCCGCCGCGTCCCCGAAGAAGACACCGGTGGTGCGGTCGGTGGGATCGGTGACCCGGGAGGCGCAGTCGGCCGCGAGCAGCAGGACGGTGGTGATGGAGGGGTTCTGCAGGAGGTGGGCGGCGAGCAGCATGGCCTGGATGCCGGAGGCGCAGGCGGCGGTCGTGACGTCCAGGGAGAGGGCGCGGTGGGCGCCGAGGGCTTCCTTCACGATGAGCGCGGTCGACAGGAGCGGCTGGTCCCAGGTGTAGGTGGCCACGATGACCGCGTCCAGCCCGCCGGGCTCGACGCCGGCGGCCTCCAGGGCCGGGTGGGCGGCGGCGACACACATGTCGGAGGTGGCCAGGTGCGGCGCCAGACGGCGGCGTTCGCGGATGCCGGTACGGCTCGTGATCCACGCGTCGCTGGTGTCCAGGGTGCGGACGAGCTCCTGGTTGGTGACGACGGTGGGCGGCAGGTGGATTCCCGTCCCGGCGATGGCGAACGGGACGGACAGGCCCGCGCCGGTCTGGTGGAGCGTGGTCTGCTCCAGTGCGACGGTCATGTCACGGCGCTCCGCCCGGGGGCCAGCGGTACTTCTCGAAGAATTCCCATGTTCCGCATCTCTCCCTTGGTACGTCATTCACCCGGTACGGGTAGGTCATTCACCGGTGCCGACGGGGCGGCTCAGGCAAATCCGCAGCGCAAATCCGCAGCGCAAATCCGCAGAGCGAATCCGCGGAGAATCCGTGAGACATCCGCAGCAAATTCGCCGCATCGTCTCACGGGAATCAGGTCGTAAGATCACGCTTTAATTCGATAGCGTGACGAATTCGTTGATCGCTTGACGGTGCACCTCACGGAATTCATGTCGGGCCTGGGGCGTCCGGCGACCCGGGTTTCAGGACGACCGCTGCCCCGGCAGCGAGGCGCGCAGGGACGGCACGGAGGCGAGCAGCGACCGGGTGTAGGGATGGCTCGGCGCGCGCAGGATCGTCCCGGTGGGAGCGGTCTCGACGATCCGGCCGTGCCGCATGACCGCCACCACGTCCGAGACGTGACAGACCGCCGGCAGGTTGTGGCCGATGAAGAGCATGGAGAGCCCCAGCCCGCGTTGGAGTTCACGCATCATGTTGAGGACCGAGGCCTGCACCGAGACGTCGAGCGCCGAGGTGACCTCGTCGGCGATCAGCAGGCCGGGCCCGACGGACAGGGAGCGGGCCAGGGCGACCCGCTGCCGCTGGCCGCCGGACAACTGGCGCGGCAGACGATCGGCGAGCCCGGGGTCCAGTCCGACGAGACCGAGCAGTTCGGTGACGCGCTCGGCGCGGGCGGCCCGGTCGAGCCGCCGGAAGACCGTGGCGGCCTCGACGAGCGCCTGCCGCACCGTCATCCGAGGATCGAGCGCGGTGTCCGGGTCCTGGCGGACGATCTGGACCAGACGCCCGAGCCGCCGCCGGTCGCCCACAGTACGGGTGCGGACCTCGCGGCCGTCGACCAGGACACGTCCCCCGTGTACCGGAACCAGGCCGACGACCGCCCCGGCCAGGCTGGACTTCCCCGATCCGGACTCCCCCACGAGACCGAGGGTGGTGCCCGACGGGATCTCCAGCGAGACACCGTCCACGGCGGCCGGGGAGTCCCGGGGGCCGGGGTGGCGGACGGTGAGGTCGATCACCTGAAGCGTGGTCATGACGCGGGCACCGCCTCCGGGGCCTCCACCGGCACCGGATGCCAGCAGGCGACCCGGTGGCCGGCCCCGACGTCCTCCAGGGAGGGAGCACGCTCGGCGCAGCGGTCCTGGCGGCGCGGGCAGCGGGGCTCGAACGGGCACCCCGCCGCGGGCGCGCGCGGATCGGGCGGCGCGCCCTCGACGGTCGGCAGCGGTCTGCCCCGGTCCCCGGTGAGGTCGGGTACGGACGCGACCAGGGCCCGGGTGTAGGGATGCCGGGCCCCGTCGGCGAGGCGGTCCACGGGCAGGGCCTCGACAAGGGTGCCCGCGTACATCACCAGGATCCGTTCGCAGAACTCGCCCACGAGCGCGACGTCGTGGCTGATGAACAGGATCGCCGCGGACGTGTCCCGCCGGAGGTCGGTGAGCAGCCGGGTGATCTGGCGCTGCACCGTGACGTCGAGCGCCGTGGTCGGTTCGTCGGCGATGACCAGTCCCGGGCGCACCATCAGCCCCGACGCGATCATCACCCGCTGGCGCTGGCCGCCGGAGAGCTGGTGGGGACGCGAGCGCAGCAGCGCCGGGGGAAGGGCCACGCGGGCCAGGGCGTCGGCGGCGTCCGCGGCGGCCTGCGCGCGGCCCGCACCCCGGTGGGCCCGGACCGCCTCGGTGAGCTGGGTGCCGATCCGCAGGGACGGGTTGAGCGCCGAGGCCGGGTTCTGGAAGATCATCGACAGGCCCGTCGCGAGGTGCCGGTCCCGTTCCTTCGGCGACAGTGCGGAGAGGTCCTTCCCGAGCAGGCGCAGCGTGCGCCTCGACACCCGGGCGCCGTACGGGAGCAGGTCGGCGAGGGCGAGCGCGGTGAGCGACTTGCCCGACCCCGATTCGCCGACGAGGCCGACGATCTCGCCCGGCCGCAGGGACAGGCTCACCCCGCGCACCGGCCGGATCGTGCCGTGGGAGGTGGGGAGTTCGACGGACAGGTCCTCTACCTGAAGGACCAGCCCGTCCTCGGCGGGGCCACTCGGAGAGGGCACCGGGGCGGGGCCGCGCCGCACCGGCGTGCGCCGTGCGACGTTGCCGGCCAGGACCTCTCCGAGCAGCTGGAAGGTCAGCGCCGCGTAGAGGATGGCCAGGCCCGGGGCGAGCGCCGGCACCGGCTCGGCGTAGATCCGGTCGAGCCCCTGGCTGAGCAGCCGGCCCCAGTCGTACCCGGGCGGCTGGACGCCCAGTCCGAGGAAGCTCAGCCCCGAGAGCGCGACCAGGGCGGTGCCCCCCGCCGTGGTGACGCTCAGGAGCAGCGGCTCCGCGATGTTGGGCAGGACGTGCCGCCACAGCAGGCGGTGGCGGCGCAGGCCGAGGACCCTGGCCGCGGCCAGATGATCGGTGCCCGCGACGCCCGCGGCGAGGGTCTGGGCGAGCCGGGCGAACCCCGGGACGGCCGCCGCCGCCAGCGCCAGCACCGCCCCGGTGGCGCCCGCGCCGAACACGACCGCGAGGAACATCGCGACGAGGAGCGCCGGGAAGGCGAGCAGCAGGTTGATCAGCCCGCCGGTCAGCCGTCGGCCGCGTCGTCCGAGGACGGCGGTGCACGCTCCGAGGAGCACTCCCGCACTCGCGCCGAGGAGCACCGAGGCGAGCGCGAGCAGCAGCGAAGGGCGGGTGGCCGTCAGGACGCGGGCGAGCAGGTCCCGGCCGAGGCCGTCGGTTCCGAACGGATGCCCCGCGGAGGGCCCCTGGAGCACGGCCGACGGGTCCGGGCGCTCGGCAGCCGCACCCCAGACCAGCGGGCCTGCCAGAGCGAGCGCGAGGAGCGACGCCAGCATGACGGCGGTGGTCCAGGCCAGGGGAGAACGCGGACGTACGGACAGGGGTCCCATGGTCACATCTCCCGGATCGCCGAGCGGGGGTCGAGCAGGGTGAGCAGCACGTCCACCAGGAGGCCGGCGAGCAGCACGGAGGTGCCGAACACCAGAACCATGGCCTGGACCACCGGATAGTCCTGTGCGACCACGGACTGGGCCATGGCGGAGCCGATGCCGGGCCAGGCGAAGACCTTCTCGACGAGCACGGTTCCGGCGATCAGGGCGGGCAGCAGGCTTCCGGCGACGGTGAGCGCGGCGGACGCCATGTTCGGTGCCGCGTGCCGGAGGTAGCGGCGTGCGGCGGACAGCCGCTTGCTCCGGGCGGTGCGCAGATAGTCCTCGTCCAGCACCTTCAGCGCCTCCACCCGGACAATGCGCAGGAGTACGGCGGTGGGGGCGAGGGCGAGCGCGACGACGGGCAGGACCAGCGACTCGGCGCCCGCCGCCCCGGCCACCGGGAGCAGGTGGAGGCCGACGGCCAGCAGCGCGGTGAGTCCGGCGGCCAGGACGAAGTCCGGTACCCCCGTCAGACCGGCGGTGACCGCGGTGAACACCAGCTCGGTGCGCGGGCGCCGGCCGTCGCGGGTGCGGACGGCGGCCAGCAGGCCGCCGGGCAGGGCGACGGCGAGGGCGGTCAGGAAGGCGAGGACGGCGATCTCCAGGGTGGCGGGCAACCGGGTGCGGACCAGCTCGGCGACCGGTGCGCCCGTGACCAGCGAGGTACCGAGGTCGCCGTGGAGCAGGCCGTCGAGGTAGTGGCGGTACTGGGACAGGAAGGGTGTGTCGAGCCCGAGGTCGTGCCTGCGGGCTGCCACCAGGCCGGGGGAGGCATCGACGCCGAGAGCGGCCCGGACCGGATCGCCGGGAATGAGGCGGATCATCGCGAAGGACGCGGTGACCACGACGGCCAGGGAGAGGAGCAGCCGGACGCCGCGGCGGCCGAGGAACACGGTCCAGGGGTGCCGCAACAGCTGGGACGCAGACATGGTGGGCCTCAGGTCATCGGTGGAGGCGGATGCTGGTGGGAACGATCTGGCCGCCGAAGGTGGTGGCGAAGGTGGTACGGAAGCCGTACAGGCCGCTGCTGCCCTGGGCGATCGGCAGCGCGTCGGCCGAGCGGAAGAGCGCGGCGGCGGCCCGGTTCCAGGTGCCGCATCCCGACGTGTCGGTCTCCCTCAGGGCCCGGGAGACCAGCGCGTCGTACTCCGGGTTGGCCACCCCCGCGAAGTTGAGCCCCCGGGCAGGGGTGGGTCCGGAGAAGAAGGAGATGAAGCCGACCGGCAGCGCGAACCCCGGCGTGCTGCCGACGACCACGTCGAACTCGGCGCTCTGGTACATGGCGTTGACGAGGGCCGGCAGGCTCTCGGAGACCAGGTCGACCTCGGCGCCGAGCGCCGTCCACTCCCGGGCCATGAGCTCGGCGACGGAGACCAGGGTCGGGCCGAGGTCGGGACTGGTGAGCAGGCGGAGCCGGAGCGGGCGGCCGTCCTTGGTGAGCGGGCCGTCGGCGGACCGGGTCCAGCCGGCGGCCCGCAGAGCCTCGGGGGCGTCGCCCGCGGGCAGATGGGCGTCGGCGAGGTCGGCGTGGCAGACGGAGCCCACGGCGCCGAAGTCGGTGGCGGGCTCTCCGGTGCCGCCGACGGCGACGTTGGCGAGCCCCCGGCGGTCGAGGGCGGAGACCAGGGCGCGGCGCAGGGCCCGGTCGGAGAGCACCCGCCCGGGACGCTGGTTGAAGAAGGTCAGCCCGACCACGGTCGCCACGTCGGCGGTCGACAGGCCGCGTCCGGTGAGCCGGGCGCGGTCGGGGCCGCTCACACCGGCGATGTCGACGCCCCCGGTGAGCAGCAGGTTCGCGGCCGTGGACGCCTGGGGCACCACCGAGACGACGATGCGCGCGGGGAGGCCGGGCTCGTCGGTCGTCGCCCCGGCGGGGCCCCAGGCGTAGTCGTCGCGGACGGTGAACTCGTACGGTCCGCCAGAGGTGTAGCGGGTCAGGACGTAGGGACCGGTGCCCTGGGTGGTGCGGTCCAGCGAACCGGGCCGGTCCAGGCCCGCGGGGCAGACGATCGGCAGCAGGCCGATGGTGCGGGTGAGGAACGGGAAGGGAGCGGCGGTGGTCGCCGACACCGTGCCGCTCCTGTCGTCGGCGCTCGCCTCGAACGGGACGTTCGGCAGGACGGTCTGGGCCCCGGCGAGCTGGTTGGCCGGGTCGCCCGCGTAGCTGAGCGCGCGGGCCACCGCCGAAGCGGTGAGCCCGGTCCCGTCGGAGCAGGTGACGTCCGGGCGGAGGGTGAAGGTGGCCGTGGTGGCGGTGGCCCGCCAGGAGGTGGCCAGGCCGGAGACCAGGCCGCCGTCGGGGGCCAGGTTGACCAGGGAGTCGTAGGCGTAACGGGCCTGGGCCGCGCCGAACGCGGAGTACGGGTCGAAGCTCGGGGTCTCGCTGGTCCCGGCGATGCGGACGGTGCCGCGGATCACCAGCGGGGTGGTGGTCGAGGAGGCGGCGGTCCCGCCGCAGCCGGCCAGTGCGACGGCAGAGGCGGTGAGGGCAGCCGCCAGGGCGACCGGCGGGGAGCGTCGGAACATGGCGTCATGGTGCCACCGGGGTGACGGTCCTGGTCATCCAACTGGCTTGTGCGGAAGGGGCGTTCGAATGGCCGGGACCGCCTGGCAGCTGGGCGTAGGGCCGTCGGGGGCCGCGGGGCGGCTGATCGTGGTTCACCCGTACGGGGGGTGCCGGGGGTTGTCGTGCGGGGCTGCCCTGTCGTGCCTGCCTGACTCGCTTACCCGTCCGCCCGTCCGCCCGTCCGCCCGTCCGCTTGCCCGCTTGGGCGCCTGCCCGTCCGCCCGCCTGCCGGGCGGACGTCGTGGCGTTCATCGAGAGAGGTAAATCAGAAAGTCGCATTAAATGCATTAAGCGTGTCGGGTGTGCTGGGGTTTGGAGGTTGCGCGCAGAGGCCCTGAAGCACTCGCACGAGTGAACACGGGGGAGCTGCTTGGCCCAGGCGGGTGGGATTCCACTACGGTGATCACGGGATCGGATGGTGAGTTCCGGCGTCCGGGAATCGGGGATTCTGATTCGCCAGGTGAGTCCCGGATATTCGAGAGTGAATCCCGCCCGGGTGCGCATTGCTCCGGCTTTTCGTCACGCCCGGGTTCCCTGTCATACGTATGCGTGGAGAGGATGGAGCATCATGCCGCCAGTAGTCCCGCCCTTCCTGATCGGCCTCATTGTCGCGCCGCTGGCCAAGCGCCTGCTCAAGCCGCTGGTGAGCGGAGTCGTCAGGACGTCCGTCGGTATCGCGATGGAGGTGAAGAAGGCGGCCCAGGAGGCCGGGGAGAACATGCACGACCTCGCCGTCGAGGTGGCCGCCGACGTGGTGGCCGCCCAGATCGCCGCCAGTGAGACCGAGGGGCACTCCGTCGTCGGCCAGCGCGCCGGTGCCAAGGACGCGTCCGCCGGTCGCTCCGAGGGGGACGCGAGGACCCCGAAGATCCGCGCGACCGCGGGTTCCGCCTCCGGCAAGTCCCACTGACGGCCCGCAGGAACCTGGGCCGCCGCCGGGCGTGCGTGCCGATCGATCTCGGCGGAGCACGCTCGGGCGGCGGCCGTCGGCAGACCGTTCGGCCCGGAGATCCTCCCCTCGGCAGACCGTTCGGCCGCAGAGATCCGCCCCGCGGCGTTCTGCTCCGTCGCCGCATTCCGTGTTTCAGACCTTCCCGCTCCGTCGCCGCATTCCGTCGTGTCCACGACGGACTCCCGCGACCTCCGCAAACAGGTGAACGTACACATGCCATCGCTACTGGGTGCCGCAGCCGGATTCCGCCCCGTGGAACTGGGCGCGAGCCCGCGCTCGGTCGTCCCGGGCCGCCAGCGCTGGGACGTCGGGCTGGTGCTCGGACGCCCCCGGACGGCCGAGATCCTCGCCGCTGTGCTGTGTCGCATTCCGGGGATCACCGAGGCCCGGGCCAACCCGGTCACCGGTGGCGTGCTCGTCCGGCACGACGCGCGACTGCGTGCCCAGGAGGTCGGCCGGATCATCCGCGGAGCCGTCACCCGAGTCGCGGAGAACGCGACCGGAACGGGACGTCCGGCACCCGCGGCCGGCCCCGCCGTTCCTGCGGCCCCGCGGCCGGACCGCGGCGCGGTGGTGCGCCCGGTGCTCGCCGTCGGCGGCGGGATCGTGGCCGGGGCCACGCTCATCAAGGGGTCCGCGAAGGGCAGGCAGTTGGTGGCGGCGGGCGGGGTCGCCGCGGGGACCGCGGTGGTCCTCCGGAAAGCCTGGCGCGGCACGGTCGAGGCGGCCCGGCAGGCGGCCGGGACCGGTGCCGAACGCCACCCGCTGCTGGAGATCGTCGGTCCGCACCGCCGCGGCCTCTACCGGGCCGCCGCCCTCTCCGTCGCCTGCCAGGCCGCGGAGATGGCGCTCGGCACCTTCCTCGGATGGACCGGCCTCGTCCTCATCAAGGGCGAAGCGGCTCCGCTCGTCGGCCTCGGCCTGACCACGGCATCGGCCCAACTCCTCGGTCTGGCGGGTCTGGTGGCCGCAGCGTGTGCCGCGGTGGCCGGTCTCTCCTACGCCTCGAACCTCCAGTGGCGCCGGCTCGGCCAGGACATCGAGCACGACTGGCGGAGCCGTACCTACCGGCACGTCCAGCACCTCGAACTGGAGCATCTGGAGGGCGAGCGGACCAGCCGGGTGACCGGCGCGCTCACCAACGACGTCGGCCAGCTGGGCGCCTTCTTCGCCGGCCCGGCCAACGACGTGCTGCAACTCGGCACCAGCCTTGCCGTCCTGGTCCCCGCGTTCCTCCTGCTGGCACCGCAGATCGCCTGGATCGCCTTCCTGCCGATCCCGGTCGTCGCGTGGCTCTCGCTGCGCCACCAGGGCGAGGCCGCGGCCACCTACGCCGCCACCGGAGAGCAGCGGGCCAGGCTGGGCAGCCAGGTGATCAACTCGCTGGAGGCCGGTGCGACCGTCAAGAGCTTCTGCACCGAGGAGTACGAGGCGACCCGCGTCGACGAGCTGAGCGAGTCGGTCCAGGAGAGCAGCCGCCGGGCCGACCGGAGCACGATCCGCCACGTCGAGACCGTACGCGCCTGCACCACCGCGTCCATGGCCGGCACCCTGCTGATCGGCGGTCGGTCGGTGCTCAACGGCACCCTGCGCTTCGAGGTGTTCAGCCCGTTGATCGGCCTTCCCCAGATGCTGCTCGTGCGGATGAGCCGGCTCGGCGGCATCGCCGACCAGTACCAGCGCACGCTCGCGTCCTACGACCGGGTCCAGCGCCTGCGCGCCCTGCCCGTCGAAGCGGACACCGGCGGCGGGACGCTCGAACGCGCCGACGTGCGGGGCGAGATCGTCCTCGACGGCGTCACCTTCGCCTACCCCGGCCGCCCGGCGACACTGGAGGACCTCTCCCTGACCATCCCGGCCGGCCGGGTGACCGCCCTGGTGGGAGCCACCGGCTCGGGCAAGACGACGATCGCCAAACTGCTGATGCGCTACCAGGACGCGGACTCGGGCCGGGTCCTGCTCGACGGGCAGGACGTCCGGGACCTGCGGCGGCACGACCTGCGCCACGCCGTCGGCTTCGTCGCCCAGGATCCGTTCCTCTTCGACGGCAGCATCGCCGACAACATCCGCTACGGCACCTTCGACGCCTCGCACGAGGACGTGGTCCGGGCCGCCGCCATGGCCGAGGCGCACACCTTCGTCGCGACCCTGCCCGACGGCTACGACACCCTGATCGGTGAACGCGGCGCCACGCTCTCCGGCGGCCAGCGGCAGCGGATCGCCCTGGCACGCGCGATCCTCAAGGACTCACCCGTCGTCATCCTCGACGAGGCCACCTCCGCCGTGGACAACGAGACCGAGGCCGCCATCCAGCGCACGCTGCGCGGCTTCGCGGTGGACCGGACGATGATCGTCATCGCGCACCGCCTCTCCACGGTCCGGCACGCCGACCGGATCTACGTCATGGACAAGCGCGGCATCGTCGCCGAGCAGGGCACCCACGACGAACTCCTCGCCCAGCACGGGCTCTACGCATCCCTCTGGCAGCTCCAGGCCGGCGACATCGCCGCCTGACCCGCAGACGAGCCGCCCCGTCGCCGACCACGTGACACACCCCGTGACCGGCGCCGGTGGCACGCCCTGCGCGCATGCCCACTCACATCTTCTGGAGGTACCCCCATGTCCCGTCGTGACGGCGACGTCCTTTCCCTGACCGCGGCCCAGCGGGAGATCTGGCTCGCCGAGCAGAGCTCCCGGACTCCGATCCCCGGCTACCGCGTCGGCGAGTGCCTGGAGATCCACGGTCCGGTCGATCCGGAGCTGTTCGAGACCGCGCTGCGCCTGGTCGTGGACGAGGTCGACGCCCTGCACGTGACCTTCGCCGACGACGGTGACGGCCCGTGCCAGATCCTCCGCGAGACCTGGGAATGGGCGCCCGCGCACCTCGACTTCGGGTCGGAGCCCGATCCCCGGGCGGCGGCCCTGCGGTGGATGGAGAGGGACCTGGCCCGGCCCTTAAACCTCACCCGTGACCCGCTGTTCGGCCACGCGCTGATCCGGCTGTCACCGACGGAGTTCCTCTGGTACCTCAACTACCACCACCTGGTACTGGACGCGATCAGCAGCTCGATGGTCCGTCAGCGGGTCGGCGAGGTGTACTCGGCCCTGGCCGAGGACGGCGACGTACCGCCCTGCCCGTTCGGTTCCCTCCGCGACCTGGTCGACAGCGACGCGGAGTACCGTTCGTCCGACGACTTCGTCGCCGACCGCGCCTATTGGACCGGGCGCTTCGCCGATCTGCCCGCCCCGACCCGGCTCACCGACACCTCCGCGACCGACCCGCACCGGGCCCTGCGCCTGGCCGAGGAGCGGGAACTGCGGACCCCCGGGGCTCTGCGTGCCGCGGCCGGCCGGGCCGGTGTCCGGTGGTCCCGTGTGGTCGTCGCCGCGACGGCCCTCTACGCCCACCGGCTGAGCGGCGCCCAGGACGTGGTGCTCGCCCTCCCCGTCACCGCCCGCCGGGGCTCCGGGGGCAGCCTGCTGTCCGTGCCCGGCACCCTGTCCAACGTGGTGCCCCTGCGGCTGACCGTCCGCCCCGACATGCCCTGGGGCGAGCTCGTCGCCCAGGTGGCCCGGGAGGTCGAGTCGGCCGTCGCGCACGAGCGCTACCGCAGCGAGGACCTGCTGCGCGATCTCGGCGCACCCGGCGGCATCGGTACGGCGTTCCCGCTGATCGTCAACATCATGGCCTTCAACGCGAGGCCGAGCTTCGCGGGGCACCCCGCCTCGGTGCACCACTTCGTGTCGGGGTCGACCACCGACCTGGCCGTCTGGGTGTTCGACTACCGGGACGGCACCCCTCCGCTCCTCAGGCTGCACGGCGCGCCGGAGGCGTACGCCGACGCCGACCTCGCCGCCCACCAGGAACGGCTGCTCGCCCTCCTCGACGCCGTCGCGGAGTACGACCCGGACCGGGCGGTGGGCGGGATCGACCTGCTCACCGCCGAGGACCGGCGTGAGCTGGCGGTTCTCGGTACGGGTCCGGTGGCGGAACCGTTCGCCGGGAGCCTGCTGGAGTTGTTCCGGGCGCGGGTGGGTGAGTGTGCGGACGCGTGTGCGGTGGTGGCGGCGGACGGGGTGTTGTCGTTCGCGGAGTTGGAGGTGCGGGCGAATCGTCTGGCGCATGTGTTGATCGCTCGGGGTGCGGGGCCGGAGCGGTTGGTGGCGGTGGCGTTGCCGAGGTCGGCCGAGTTGGTGGTGGCGATTCTGGCGGTGCTGAAGACGGGTGCGGCGTATGTTCCGGTGGATCCGGAGTATCCGGTCGCGCGGATCGCGTATGTGCTGGAGGATGCGCGTCCGGTGCTGCTGGTGACGGATGTGCGTACGGGCGAGCGGTTGCCGGAGGCCCCGGTCGGACGGCTGCTGGTGGACGAGCCGGGGACGGTGGCCGTGGTGGCGGAGGGTCCGGTGGTGGACCCGGGGGTGTCGGTCGGTCCGGGCCATCCCGCGTACGTCATCTACACCTCGGGCTCCACGGGCACGCCCAAGGGCGTCGTCGCGACCCACGGCGGCCTGCTGAACCTGCTCGCCGACCACCGGCTGGTGCAGTTCGCACCGCTGCTGAAGGAGCGGGAGCGGCTGAGGGTGGCGCTGACCACCTCCGTCTCCTTCGACGCCTCCTGGAACCAGCTGATGGCCCCCTTCGCGGGCCACGAGCTGCACGTCCTGGACCACGCGACCTGGACCGACCCGGAGGCCTTCGCCGACTACGCGGCCTCCCACCGGCTCGACTACGTCGAGGCCACCCCCTCCTACCTCCAGGACCTCGTCTCCGGCGGGCTGCTGGACGGTCCACGTCACCGTCCCGCGCTGGTCGCGGCGGGCGGCGAGGCCGTACCCGAGCAGCTGTGGGAGCGGCTGCGGACCGCCGACGGGACAGCCTGCCTCAACTTCTACGGACCCTCCGAGTGCACCGTCAACTCGGTGGCCGCGCCCGTGGCGTCGAGCCCGCGCCCGGTCATCGGCCGTCCGGTCACCAACGCCCGGCTGCACGTGCTCGACGGCGCGCTGCGGCCCGTTCCCGCCGGGGTGGCGGGTGAGCTGTACATCGCGGGTGCGGGGCTGGCGCGCGGTTACCTGAACCGGCCGGGCCTGACCTCGGGACGGTTCGTGGCCGACCCGTTCGGCCCCGGCGGCTCACGGATGTACCGCACCGGCGACCTGGCGCGGTGGAACCCGGACGGGAACCTGGAATTCCTCGGCCGTACCGACGACCAGGTCAAGGTCCGCGGACACCGGATCGAACTCGGCGAGATCGAGGCGGTCCTCACCGACGACCCGCGGGTCGCGCGCGCCGCCGTCACGGTGCGCACCGAGGAGGATCCCCGGCTGGTCGCCTACGTCGTCCCCGCCGAGGGGCGGACCGCCACGGCGGACGGAGTGCGGGACCGGCTGCGCGAGCGGCTGCCCGCCTCCATGGTGCCGTCCGCCTTCGTGGTGCTGGACGCGCTGCCGCTGACCCCGAACGGCAAGCTCGACCGGCGCGCCCTCCCGGCCCCCGAGCCGCAGACCGCCGCACCGGGACGGGCTCCGCGCACCGCGGTCGAGCACCTGCTCCAGGGGCTGTTCACCGAAGTGCTGGGGGTCGCCGAAGCCGGACTGGACGAGAGCTTCTTCGATCTCGGCGGACACTCCCTGCTCGCCACCCGGCTGGTCGCCCGCGCCCGGTCGGTGCTGGGCGTGGAGCTGAGGCTGCACGACCTGTTCGACGCACCGACGGTGACCGGACTGGCTGCCGCGGTGGACGCCGCCGGCCGGGCGCGCCCGGCCCTGGGACGGCGCGAGCGGCCCGCGACGGTCCCGCTCTCCTCCGCGCAGCGCCGCCTCTGGTTCCTGCACCGGATGGAGGGCCCGAGCGCCACCTACAACATCCCGCTGACCCTCCGGCTCTCCGGAAGCCTCGATCTGCGCGCGCTGGAGGACGCCCTCGCGGACGTGACCGAGCGGCACGAGAGCCTGCGCACCGTCTTCCCGGTGGCCGACGGCGTGCCGTGGCAGCGGGTGCTCGACGCCGAGGCCGCACGACCGCGGCTGCGGATGACCGAGGTCGACGGACGCGAGCTCCCCGACAGGCTGGCCCGGGCGGCGCGGTGCGGCTTCGCACTCGCCGACGAGCCGCCGCTGCGCGCCGAACTGTTCCGCCTCGGCGCCGAGGAGCACGTCCTGCTGCTGGTGATGCACCACATCGCTGGTGACGGCTGGTCGACCGGGCCGCTCTCCCGGGACCTGACGACCGCCTACGCGGCCCGCAGCGGAGGAGCGAAGCCGCAGTGGTCGCCGCTCCCCGTCCAGTACGCCGACTACGCCCTCTGGCAGCGGGAGCTGCTGGGCGACGGCGCCGACCGGGAGAGTCTGCTCAGCGGCCAACTCGCCTACTGGCGGGAGCGCCTGGCGGGCCTTCCCGAACAGGTCGAGCTTCCCTTCGACCGGCCCCGGCCCGTGGCGACGACCTACCGGGGCGCCCAGCTGCCGGTGCGGATCGACGCCGAGCTTCACCGGGCGCTGCGCGGACTCGCCCGCGACGGCGGCGCCAGTCTCTTCATGGTGCTCCAGGCCGGTCTGGCCGCCCTGCTGGGCAAGCTCGGCGCCGGCAGCGACGTCCCCATCGGCACCCCGATCGCGGGGCGCACCGACGAGGCCCTGGACGACCTGGTCGGCTTCTTCGTCAACACCCTGGTGCTCCGCACCGACCTGTCCGGGGACCCCTCGTTCACCGAACTGCTGGGGCGGGTGCGCACCGGGGCGCTGGAAGCCTACGCGCACCAGGACCTGCCGTTCGAGCACCTGGTGGAGGCGCTGAACCCGAACCGGACGCTCGCCCACCACCCGCTGTTCCAGACCATGTTCACCCTCCAGAACGCGCCGTTCGGCACCTTCGACCTGCCGGGGATGCGGGTGGCGACCGACCTGGTCCCCACCGGGACGGCCAAGTGCGACCTGAACTTCGTCCTGGCCGGACAGCCGGACGGGGACGGGCTGTCGGGCGTGGTGGAGTACAGCACCGATCTGTTCGACGCGGCCACCGTCGCCGGGATCGTCGAGCGGTGGCAGCGGCTGCTGCGCGCCGTCGCCGCCGCCCCGGACCGGCGGATCGGCCAGGTGGACGTGGTCTCCGCCGACGAGCTCCGGGCCCTGCTGCCGGCCGGCCCCGACCGGCCCGTGGCGCTGCCGGAGAGCGGCCTGCCCGCGCTGTTCGAGCGGCAGGTCCGGGCGAACCCCGCCGCGATCGCCCTCAGCGACGGTGCGACGACCCTGACGTACGGCCGGTTGAACTCCCGCGCCAACCGGCTCGCGCACGCCCTGATCGCCCGCGGGGTGGGACCGGAGCAGTTGGTGGCGCTCGCTCTGCCCCGCTCGGCGGAGCTGGTCGTGGCGGTCCTCGCGGTGCTCAAGGCCGGTGCCGCCTACGTCCCCGTGGACCCGGAGTACCCTGCCGCCCGCATCGCCTACCTGCTCCAGGACACCCGGCCCGCGCTCCTCGTGACGACGAGCGCGACCGGGGAGCGGCTGGACGCCGAGGGCGTGGACCGGCTGCTGCTGGACACCGTCGATTTCGACGCGCAGCCGGACACGGACCCGGGGACCGCCGTCGACCCCGGCCACGCCGCCTACGTCATCCACACCTCCGGCTCCACCGGCAACCCCAAGGGCGTGGTGGTCCCGCACCGGAACGTGGTGCGCCTGTTCGACACCACGCGTGAGCTGTTCGGCTTCACCGCCGAGGACGTGTGGACCCTCTTCCACTCCTACGCCTTCGACTTCTCGGTGTGGGAGCTGTGGGGTCCGCTGCTGCACGGCGGACGCCTGGTGGTCGTGGACCACGAGACCAGCCGGTCGCCCGGCCGGTTCCTGGAACTGCTCGCCCGCGAGCGGGTGACGGTGCTCAACCAGACCCCGTCCGCCTTCTACCAGCTGACGCAGGCGGACGCGGAGGCGCCGGAGACCGGCCGCCGGCTCGCCCTGCGCACGGTGGTGTTCGGCGGCGAGGCGCTGGAGCACGGCCGGCTGTCGAGCTGGTACGAGAGGCACCCGGACGACGCGCCGCGACTGGTCAACATGTACGGCATCACCGAGACCACGGTGCACGTCACGTACGCGGCGCTCGACCAGTCCTCCGCCGCCGGACGGATCGGCACGGCCCTCCCGGACCTGCGGGCGTACGTCCTCGACGACGGCCTGCGGCCGGTGGCCCCGGGCGTGCCCGGTGAGCTGTACGTCGCGGGCCCGGGCCTGGCGCGCGGCTACCTGAACCGGCCCGGCCTGACCGCCGGCCGGTTCGTGGCGGACCCGTTCGGCCCGCCGGGATCGCGCATGTACCGCAGCGGCGACGTGGTGCGCCGCGCGGTGGACGGCGGCCTGCGCTACGTCGGCCGGGCGGACCAGCAGGTGAAGGTGCGCGGGTTCCGGATCGAACTCGGCGAGATCGAGGCGGCACTGGCCGCCTGCCCCGGTGTCGCGCAGGTCGCGGTCCTGGCCCGCCAGGACCGGACCGACGACACCCGGCTGGCCGCGTACGTGGTACCCGCCCGGGGCGCCGCGCCCGACGCCGCCGGGCTGCGCGGACAGCTGCGCGAGCGGCTGCCGGAGTACATGGTGCCGTCGGCGTTCGTCCTGCTGGACGCGCTGCCGCTGACCGCCAACGGCAAGCTGGACCACCGGGCCCTGCCCGCCCCGGACACCGGCCCGGCGGCCACCTCACGCGCCCCGCGCACCCCGCAGGAGCAGATCCTCTGCGAGCTGTTCGCGGAGGTGCTGGGGGTGGCGTCCGCCGGTGTGGAGGACGGATTCTTCGACCTGGGCGGACACTCCCTGCTGGCCACCCGGCTGGCCGCCCGCATTCGCGCCACCCTCGGCGTGGAGATGCCGCTGCGCACCCTGTTCGAGGCGCCGACCCCGGCGGGACTGGCCGCCGCCCTGGTCGCCGCCGGACCGGCGCAGACCGCCCTGGTGAAGCGCGAACGGCCCGGGACCGTCCCGCTGTCGTTCGCACAGCGACGGCTGTGGTTCCTCCACCAGCTGGAGGGAGCAGCCGCCAACTACCACATCTCCCTGGCCTGGCGGCTGACCGGTGACCTGGACCGGCGGGCACTGGAATCCGCGGTGGCGGACGTGATGGCCCGGCACGAGAGCCTGCGCACCGTCTTCCCGGCGGTGGACGGCGCGCCGCACCAGCGGGTGCTGGACGTGGCGGCGGCCCGCCCGCGGCTGCTCGTGGACCGGACCACCGAGGGCGGGCTGCCCGTCCTCATGGCGGAGACGAAGGACCGTCCGTTCGACCTGGCGACCGAGGTGCCCCTGCGCGTCTCGCTGTTCGAACTCGCTCCGGACCAGCACGTGTTCCAGGTGGTGCTCCACCACATCGCCGGCGACGGCTGGTCGCTGGGCCCGCTCACGCGGGGACTCACCGCCGCCTACGCGGCGCGCCGACGCGGCGAGGCGCCGCGGTGGGCGCCCCTGCCGGTGCAGTACGCCGACTACACCCTGTGGCAGCACGAACTGCTCGGCGACGCCGCCGACCGGGACAGCCTGTTCGCGGGACACGCGGACTACTGGGCCCGGCAGCTGGCAGATCTGCCGGAGTGCGTCCAGCTGCCCACCGACCGCCCCCGCCCGGCGATCGCCACCCACCGGGGCTCCTCCGTGAGCGCCGGGCTGGACGCCGAGCTGCACCGCGGTCTGCGCGAACTCGCCCGCGCGCACGGGACCAGTCTGTTCATGGTCCTCCAGGCGGCGCTGGCCGCACTGCTGAGCAAACTCGGCGCGGGCGACGACATTCCGGTCGGCAGCCCCGTCGCCGGACGGACCGACCAGGCGCAGGACGACCTGGTCGGCTACTTCGTCAACACCCTGGTGTTCCGCACCGACACCTCGGGCGACCCGACCTTCGCCGAGCTGCTGGGCCGGGTCCGGGACACGGCGCTGGCCGGGTACGCCCACCAGGACCTGCCGTTCGAGTACCTGGTCGAGGTCCTCAACCCGTCCCGGTCACTGGCCCACCACCCGCTGTTCCAGGTCATGCTGGTGCTGCAGAACGCGCCCCGGGCCGAGTTCGCCCCGGCCGGACTGCGCGTCGACGACCTGCCGTCGGCGTCGACCACGGCCAAGCTCGACCTGATCTTCACCCTCTCCGAGCGGTTCACGGAGGACGGCTCCCCGGACGGGATCGACGGGTCCGTCGAGTACACCACCGACCTGTACGACCCGGCCGCCGTCGAGACGATGACGGGGCGGCTGGAGCGACTGCTCCGCGCGGCGGTCGCCGATCCGCGACGCAGGCTCAGCGGCATCGATCTGCTCACGGCGGACGAGCACCGTCAGGTCGTGGCCCTGGGAACCGGTCCCGTTGCCGCGCCGCCCGGTGAGGGGCTGCTGGAGTTGTTCCGGGCTCGGGTGGGTGAGTGTGCGGACGCGTGTGCGGTGGTGGCGGCGGACGGGGTGTTGTCGTTCGCGGAGTTGGAGGTGCGGGCGAATCGTCTGGCGCATGTGTTGATCGCTCGGGGTGCGGGGCCGGAGCGGTTGGTGGCGGTGGCGTTGCCGAGGTCGGCCGAGTTGGTGGTGGCGATTCTGGCGGTGCTGAAGACGGGTGCGGCGTATGTTCCGGTGGATCCGGAGTATCCGGTCGCGCGGATCGCGTATGTGCTGGAGGATGCGCGTCCGGTGCTGCTGGTGACGGATGTGCGTACGGGCGAGCGGTTGCCGGAGGCCCCGGTCGGGCGGCTGCTGGTGGACGAGCCGGGGACGGTGGCCGTGGTGGCGGAGGGTCCGGTGGTGGACCCGGGGGTGTCGGTCGGTCGGGACCATCCCGCGTACGTCATCTACACCTCGGGCTCCACCGGCACGCCCAAGGGCGTCGTCGCGACCCACGGCGGCCTCCTCAACCTCCTCGCCAACCAGTGCCCCCTGGTCTTCCGCGCGAAGGAGCGGATGCGGATCGGGCTGACCACGTCCGTGTCCTTCGACGCCTCCCTCGACCAGCTGATCGCCCTCTTCGCGGGCCACGAGCTGCACGTCCTGGACGAGGCGACCAGGTCGGACCCGCGGGCCTACCTCGACTACGCCGCCCGGGCCGGACTGGACACTGTCGGCGGCACCCCGTCCTATCTGCAACTCCTCGTCGAGAACGGCTTGCTGGACCACCCCCGGTGGCGCCCCGCGCTGATCGGGCTCGGCGGTGAGACCGTCCCCGAGCAGCTGTGGGAGCGGCTGCGGACCGCCGACGGGGTGACCTCCCTGAACTACTACGGGCCGTCCGAGTGCACGGTGGACTCGGTCGTCGCCGCACTGGAATCCAGCCCGCACCAGGTGATCGGCCGGCCTCTCGCCGGTGTCCGGCTGTACGTGCTCGACGGCGCGTTGCGGCCCGTTCCCGCCGGGGTGGCGGGTGAGCTGTACATCGCGGGTGCGGGGCTGGCGCGCGGTTACCTGAACCGGCCGGGCCTGACCTCGGGGCGGTTCGTGGCCGACCCGTTCGGTGCGGGCGGTTCGCGGATGTACCGCACCGGCGACCTGGCGCGGTGGAACCCGGACGGGAACCTGGAATTCCTCGGCCGTACCGACGACCAGGTCAAGGTCCGCGGGTACCGGATCGAACTCGGCGAGATCGAGGCGGTCCTCACCGACCACCCGCGGGTCGCACGCGCCGCCGTGATCGTCCGCCAGGACCGGGCGCAGGACTCCCGGCTGGTCGCCTACCCGGTGCCTGTCACCGGTGCGGAGCTCCGGCCCGAGGAGCTGCGGGCTTACCTGCGCGAGCGGCTGCCCGACTACATGGTGCCGACCGCGTTCGTCTCCCTCGACACCCTGCCGCTGAACACCAGCGGCAAGGTGGACCGGCGTGCCCTGCCCGAGCCCGGGACCACCGCGACGCCGGCCGGACGGGCACCGCACACCCCGCAGGAGCAGGTGCTGGCCGGGCTGTTCGCCGAAGTGCTGGGCCTGCCCCGGGTCGGCGCCGACGACGACTTCTTCGACCTCGGCGGCCACTCCCTGCTCGCCACCCGGCTGGTGGCCAGGATCCGCGCGACGCTCGGCGTGGAACTGCCCCTGCGCACCCTCTTCCGTACCCCGACCGTGGCGGGACTGGCCGCCGGGCTGGGCGGCGCGGACCGGGCCCGGCTCGCCCTGGAGCGGAGCGAGCGGCCCGAGCGGGTACCGCTGTCGTCCGCTCAGCGCAGGCTCTGGTTCCTGCGCCAGCTGGAGGGCGCGGACTCGGTCTACAACATGCCGCTCGCCTGGCGGCTCTCGGGAACGCTCGACCTGGCGGCCCTCGAAGCGGCGCTGGGCGACCTCGCCGACCGCCACGAGACCCTGCGCACGGTCTTCCCGAGCGTGGACGGCGTGCCCCACCAGCAGGTGCTCGCCGCGGGGGAGGCGCGCCCCGAGGTTCCGGTCACCCGGACCGACGCGGCGGGCCTGCCCGGACTGCTGGCCGGGGCGGTGGCGCGCGGATTCGACATCGCGGCCGAACCGCCCCTGCGCGCCGAGGTGTTCGAGATCTCGGCCGACGAACACGTGCTGCTCCTGGTGATGCACCACATCGCCGGCGACGGCTGGTCGCTGGGCCCGCTCGCCGCCGACCTCGCCACCGCCTACGCGGCACGCCGCCACGGCGAGGCGCCCCGGTGGTCCCCGCTGCCGGTGAGTTACGCCGACTACACCCTCTGGCAGCAGCGGCTGCTCGGCGAACCGGCCGACCCGGAAAGCCTGTCGGCACGGCAGACGGCCTACTGGACCCGGACCCTCGCGGACCTGCCCGAGCAGATCCGGCTCCCCGCCGACCGGCACCGCCCCGCCACGCCCTCCCACGAAGGCGGCCACCTGGCGATCGAACTGGACGCCGAACTCCACGACGGGCTCATCCGGCTGGGCCGGCAGCACGGCGCCAGCGTGTACATGGTGCTGCAGGCCGCCCTGGCCTCGCTGCTGGAGAAGCTCGGCGCGGGCACGGACATCCCGGTCGGCAGCCTCATCGCCGGCCGGACCGACCAGGCGCTGGACGACCTCGTCGGGTTCTTCGTCAACACGCTGGTCCTCCGTACGGACACCAGCGGCGACCCGTCCTTCGCCGAACTGCTGGAGCGGGTCCGCGAGGGCGCGCTCGGCGCCTACGCCCACCAGGACCTGCCGTTCGACCATGTCGTCGAGGCCCTCAACCCGTCCCGTTCGCTCGCCCGCCAGCCGCTGTTCCAGGTGCTGCTCGCGCTGCAGAACGTGCCCCGCACCGAGTTCGCGCTCAGCGGTCTGGACACCGAGATCGTCCTGGTGCGGACGCCCACGACCATGTTCGACCTCGGCTTCCACCTGCTGGAGCGCGGCGGTACGGGCGCCCCCGAGGGCATTGTCGGCCGCGTCGAGTACAGCACCGACCTCTTCGACCGCGCCACGGTCGAGGCACTGGTCGCCCGGTGGCTGCGGCTGCTCGCGGCCGTGGTCGCCGAGCCGGAGCGTCCGCTGAGCCGGATCGACGTCCTCACCGCCGAGGAGCGCCGTGAGCTGCTGGTCGGCCGCAACGACACCGCCTGTGCGCTTCCCGACACCACCCTGCCCGCGCTCTTCGAGGAGCGGGTCCAAGAGACCCCGGACGCCCCGGCGGTGCTGTTCGAGGACACCGCGCTGACCTACCGCGAGCTGAACCGCCGGGCGAACCGCCTGGCCCACGCGCTGATCGCGCGCGGCGTCGGCCCGGAGGAAGTGGTCGCCCTGCGGCTGCCGCGTTCGGCCGAGCTGGTGGTCGCCGTCCTCGCGGTGCTCAAGACGGGTGCGGCGTACCTGCCGGTCGACCCGGACTACCCGGCCGCCCGCATCGACTACATGCTGCGGGACGCCCGTCCGGCCGTGGTGCTCGACGACCTCGCGGCCGTCACCCCCTCCGGCCCGCTGCCGGAGCACGATCCGGCCGTCCCGGCGGACGACCGGCACCCGGCCTACGTCATCTACACCTCCGGCTCCACCGGCCGGCCCAAGGCCGTGGTGATGCCCGCCGGCGGACTGCTCAACCTGCTGGCCTGGCACCACCGGGCCGTCGGCGGCGAACCCGGCACGCGCACCGCGCAGTTCACCGCGATCAGCTTCGACGTCTCGGCGCAGGAGATGCTCTCCGCACTGCTGTACGGCAAGACCCTGGTGGTGCCGACCGAGGAGCAGCGCCGCAGCGCCGAACTGTTCGCCCACTGGCTGGACCGGCACCGGGTCGAGGAGCTGTTCGCGCCGAACCTGGTGATCGAGGCGCTGGCCGAGGCCGCCGAGGAAGCCGCACTGGACCTGCCGCACCTGCGGCTGGTCGCCCAGGCCGGAGAGGCGATGCGGCTGGGAGGCGCCCTGCGCCGCCTCCAGGCCCGCAGGCCGGGCCGGGTCCTGCACAACCACTACGGGCCCGCCGAGACCCATGTGATCACCGCCTATCCGCTGCCGGCCGACGCCGCGGACTGCCCGCAGCCCGTGCCGATCGGCCGCCCGATCGCCAACTGCCGCGCGTACGTGCTGGACCGGGCCCTTCGGCCGGTGGCTCCCGGCGTGACGGGAGAGCTCTATCTCGCGGGCGCCGGACTGGCCCGCGGCTATCTGAACCGTCCCGGCCTGAGCGCCGGACGCTTCGTCGCCGACCCGTACGGCCCGGCGGGCACGCGGATGTACCGCACCGGCGACCTGGTGCGCCGGCGCGCCGACGGCGAGCTGGAATTCGCCGGCCGGGTCGACCACCAGATCAAGGTGCGCGGGTTCCGGATCGAGCCGGGCGAGATCGAAGCCCAGCTCACCGAGGCCCCGGGCGTCGCCCAGGTCGCGGTACTGGCCCGCGAGGACCGGCTCGTCGCCTGGGTCGTCCCCTCGGACGGGACCGGAACGACCGCGGGGGCCCTCGCGGCGCACCTGCGCGACCGGGTGCCCGAGTACATGGTGCCGTCGGCGTTCGTGCTGCTCGACGCGTTGCCGCTGACACCGAACGGCAAGCTCGACCGGGCGGCCCTGCCCGCCCCGGAGCCCGTCACTCCCGCGGGCGGCCGTGCTCCGCGCACGCCTCAGGAGCAGATCCTGTGCGAGCTGTTCGCCGAGGTGCTGGGCCTCGCCCGGGTCGGGGTCGACGAGGACTTCTTCGCGCTGGGCGGGCACTCCCTGCTCGCCACCCGGCTGGTCTCGCGGGTCCGGGCGACCCTCGGGGTCGAGGTCGAGCTGCGCGCCCTGTTCCGGAGCCCGACCCCCGCCGGGATGGCGGCCGGGCTGCACGGTGCCGCGACGGCGCGGCGGGCCCTGGTGCCCAGGCCCCGCCGTGAACCGATGCCGCTCTCCTTCGCGCAGCGGCGGCTCTGGTTCCTCCAGCAGTTCGGGGCGCCGAGCGCCACGTACCACATGCCGCTGGCCCTGCGGCTGACCGGCGACCTCGACCGGGCCGCGCTGGGCGCCGCGCTCGTGGACGTGATGGAACGGCACGAGACCCTGCGCACGGTCTTCCCGCACACGGGCGGAGTCCCGCACCAGCGGGTGCTCGACACCGCCGAGATCGCTCTCCCGCTGACCGTGCGCACCACGGGGGAGAAGGAAGTACGGGCCCTGCTCCGCGAGTCGGCGGTGCGCGACTTCGACCTGACCTCGCAGGTGCCGCTGCGGGCGGAGCTGTTCGCCGTCGCGCCGGACGAGCACGTGCTGCTGCTGGTCATGCACCACATCGTCGGGGACGGCTGGTCCATGGGCCCGCTCGCCCGCGACCTGGCCGCCGCCTACACCACCAGGCAGGCCGGCGAGGCGCCGTCCTGGCCGCCGCTGCCGGTGACGTACGGCGACTACACCCTGTGGCAGCACGAGATCCTGGGCGACGAGGACGACGCCGACAGCCTGTTCACCCGTCAGGTCGCCTACTGGAAGCAGGCGCTGGCCGGGCTGCCCGAGCAGCTCCGGCTCCCCGCCGACCGGCCCCGCCCGGCCGTCATGTCGTACGGGGGAGACCTGGCGGAGCTCCGGATCGACGCCGAACTGCACGGCCGGCTCCTGGAGTTGGCGCGGCGGTCGGGGGCCACCCTGTTCATGGTGCTGCAGGCGGCGTTGGCGGCGTTGTACACGCGGTTGGGTGCGGGTACGGACATCGCGATCGGGAGTCCGATCGCGGGGCGTACGGATGAGGCGTTGGACGATCTGGTCGGGTTCTTCGTCAATACGCTGGTGTTGCGGACGGACACGAGTGGTGATCCGAGCTTCGTCGAGCTGCTGGGGCGGGTGCGGGAGACGGCGCTGTCGGGGTACGCGCACCAGGACGTGCCGTTCGAGCATCTGGTGGAGGCGCTGAACCCGTCCCGCTCCCTCTCCCACCACCCGCTCTTCCAGACAGGGCTGGTCGTGCAGAACGCGCCGGGCGGCGACTTCGAGCTGCCCGGCCTCCAAGTCGCCGGGATGGCCGTGCTCACCGGGACGGCGCGGCTCGACCTGACCTTCGGGTTCGCGGAGGAGTACGGCTTCGACGGCGCCCCGGCCGGGCTCGGCGGTGCGGTCGAATACAGCACGGACCTCTTCGACCACCCGACGGTCGAGCTCCTGACCACCCGGCTGACCAGGTTGCTGGCCGCGGTCGCCGACGCGCCCGACCGGCCGATCGGCGGGATCGATGTGCTCTCCGCGGGGGAACGCGCCGAACTGCTGCCCGCCGTCCAGGACCCGGCCCCCGGGGCGAGCCTGCCCGAACTCTTCGCGGCGCAGGTGGCGCTGACGCCGGACGCGGTCGCGCTGGTGTGTGGTGCGCAGGAGTTGACGTACCGTCAGCTCGATGTGCGGGCGAACCGGTTCGCGCACGCGTTGCTCGCTCGGGGGGTGGGTCCCGAGCAGGTGGTGGCGGTGGCTCTGCCGAGGTCGGTGGAGTCGGTGGTGGCGGTGCTGGGTGTGCTGAAGGCGGGGGCTGCGTATCTGCCGGTGGACCCGGCCTATCCGCGGGCGCGGATCTCCTACATGCTGGCGGACGCCCGTCCGGCGGTGGTGGTCGACGATCCGGCGATGGTGGCCGGGGGCGACTGGCCGGACACCGATCCGGGTGTCGCGGTCGACGTGCGGCACCCGGCCTACGTGATCTACACCTCAGGCTCGACCGGCCGCCCCAAGGGCGTCGCGGTGAGCCACGCCGGTGTCCCGGGCCTGGTCGCCGCGCAGGCGGACCGGCTCGGTGTGAAGCCCGGCAGCCGGGTCCTCCAGTTCGCCTCGCCCAGCTTCGACGCGTCCTTCTGGGACCTGTGCTGCGCCCTGCTCAGCGGCGCCGCCCTCGTCCTGGCCCCGGCCGAGGCTCCACTGGAAGCCCTGACGGACCGCGGCCTCGCCGTCACCCACGTGACGCTGCCGCCGTCGGCGCTGGCCGCGCTGGACACCGCCGCGCTCACGGCCACCACCCTGGTGGTGGCGGGCGAGGCGTGCCCGCCGGAGCTGGTGGCGCGCTGGGCCCCCGGACGCCGGATGATCAACGCCTACGGCCCGACCGAGACGACCGTCTGCGCGACCATGAGCGACCCGCTCTCCCCGGCCGCGGACGGCGTCCCGCCGATCGGGCGACCGGTCGCGGGCTTCCGCGTGTACGTGCTGGACGAGCGGCTGCGCCTCGTGCCGCCGGGCGTGGAGGGGGAGTTGTACGTCGCCGGCCCGGGGCTGGCACGCGGCTACCTGAACCGGCCCGGCCTGACAGCGGGACGGTTCACCGCCTGCCCGTTCGGACCGCCCGGCGCGCGCATGTACCGCACCGGCGACCTGGTACGGCGCCGGGCCGACGGCGCACTCGAATACGTCGGCCGCGCCGACCAGCAGGTCAAGCTCCGCGGCTTCCGCGTCGAGCCCGGCGAGATCGAGGCCGCGCTGGCCGAACACCCCGCCGTCGCCCAGGCGGCCGTCGTGGCCCGGGACGACCGGCTCGTCGGCTATGTGGCGTCCCGCTCCCAGCCGGCCGTCCGCCCCGCGGAGCTGGCCGCGCATCTGCGCGAGCGGCTGCCGGACTATCTGGTGCCGTCCGTCTTCGTGGTGCTGGACGCACTGCCGTCGACGCCGAACGGGAAGCTGGACCGGGCGGCGCTGCCCGCCCCCGCATCGGCCCCCGAGGGCGGCGGGCGGATGCCGCGCACCCCGCAGGAGCAGATCCTCGCCGGGCTGTTCGCCGAGGTGCTGGACCTGCCGAAGGTCTCGGTCGACGACGACTTCTTCGCGCTGGGCGGGCACTCCCTGCTCGCCACCCGGCTGGTCGCCCGGGTGCGCTCGGTGCTCGGCGTGGAGCTCGGGCTGCGCGCGCTCTTCCAGGCGCCCACCGTGGCCGGTCTGGCCGAGGCACTGACCGGGGCCGGCCGGGCGCGCCCCGCCCTGGCCGCGTACGAGCGGCCCGGGACCGTGCCGCTCTCCTTCGCCCAGCGACGGCTCTGGTTCCTGCACCGCATGGACGCCGCCGCCGCGACCTACCACATCCCGTTGGCCCTGCGGCTGACCGGAACACTCGACCGCGCCGCGCTGGACAGGGCGCTCGACGACGTGGTGGCCCGGCACGAGAGCCTGCGGACGGTGTTCCCCGAAGTCGGCGGCGTACCGTGCCAGCACGTGCTCGACACCGCCGCGGTACGCCTCCCGGCCCGGCCCGTCGAGGTCACCCGGGCCGGACTGCCCGAGCGCCTCGCCGAGTCCGCCCGGCAGCCCTTCGACCTGGCGACCGAGCCGCCGCTGCGGGCGGAGCTGTTCGCCGTCGCGCCGGACGAGCACGTGCTGCTGCTGGTCATGCACCACATCGCCGCCGACGGCTGGTCCACCGGACCGCTCGCCCGCGACCTCGCCGAGGCGTACGCGGCCCGCTGCGAAGGGCGTACGGCGAACCGGGCGGCACTGCCGGTGAGTTACGCCGACTACACCCTGTGGCAGCGCGAGCTGCTCGGGGACCCCGCCGACCCGAAGAGCCGCTTCGCCGAGCAACTCGCCTACTGGAAGCGGCAGCTGTCCGGTCTGCCGGAGCTGCTCCAACTGCCCACCGACCGGCCGCGCCCCGCGGTCGCCGGCCGGCACGGAGACCACGTCGGCCTGGAGCTCGACGCCGAACTCCACACCTCTCTGGTGACATTGGCGCAGAAGACCGGAACGAGCCTGTTCATGGTGCTGCAGGCGGCGTTGGCGGCGTTGTACACGCGGTTGGGTGCGGGTACGGACATCGCGATCGGGAGTCCGATCGCGGGGCGTACGGATGAGGCGTTGGACGATCTGGTCGGGTTCTTCGTCAATACGCTGGTGTTGCGGACGGACACGAGTGGTGATCCGAGCTTCGTCGAGCTGCTGGGGCGGGTGCGGGAGACGGCGTTGTCGGGGTACGCGCACCAGGACGTGCCGTTCGAGCATCTGGTGGAGGCGCTGAACCCGTCCCGCTCCCTCTCCCACCACCCCCTGTTCCAGACCATCCTGGCCGTGCAGAACGCCCCCATGGGCCGGTTCGACCTGCCCGGCCTGGACGTCGCCACCTACGCGGTCGCGACCAGGACCGCCAAGTTCGACCTCGGTGTGAGCATGGTCGAGCGGTTCGGCCCGGACGGGAGCCCGGCCGGAATCGTCGGCGCGGTCGAGTACGCCACCGATCTCTTCGACCACGCGACGGTGGCCTCCCTGGTCCGGCGCTGGACGCTCCTGCTGGAGGCCGTCACCGCCGATCCGGAGCGGGCCGTCGGAGGCATCGACCTCCTCGACACCGGCGAGATCCACCGGCTGGTGGAGCAGGACAACGAGACCGCCCGGGAGGTGGACACCGTCCCGCTGCCTCAGGCCCTCGCGGCGCAGGTGGCGCTGACGCCGGACGCGGTCGCGCTGGTGTGTGGTGCGCAGGAGTTGACGTATCGTCAGCTCGATGTGCGGGCAAACCGGTTCGCGCATGCGTTGCTCGCTCGGGGGGTGGGTCCCGAGCAGGTGGTGGCGGTGGCTCTGCCGAGGTCGGTGGAGTCGGTGGTGGCGGTGCTGGGTGTGCTGAAGGCGGGGGCGGCGTATCTGCCGGTGGACCCGGCCTATCCGCGGGCGCGGATCTCCTACATGCTGGCGGACGCCCGTCCGGCGGTGGTGGTCGACGATCCGGCGACGGTGGCCGAGGGCGACTGGCCGGACACCGATCCAGGTGTCGCGGTGGACGTGCGGCACCCGGCCTACGTGATCTACACCTCCGGCTCGACCGGCCGCCCCAAGGGCGTCGTGGTCGGCCACGGCGGTGTGGCGAGCCTGGTCGCCGGACAGATCGAACGCTTCGCGATCGAACCCGGCAGCCGGGTCCTCCAGTTCGCCTCGCCCAGCTTCGACGCGTCGGTCTCGGAGATCTTCACCGCCCTGCTGTGCGGCGCGGCCCTCGTGCTGCCCCCCGCGGCCGAGCCACTCGCCGCACTGACCGATCCGGGCCTCGGCGTCACCCACGTGACGGTGCCCCCCTCGGTCCTCGCCGCCGTGCCGGACGGCGGGATCACCGCGTCGACGCTGGTGGTGGCGGGCGAGGCGTGCCCGCCGGAGCTGGTGGCGCGCTGGGCCCCCGGACGCCGGATGATCAACGCCTACGGCCCGACCGAGACGACCGTCTGCGCGACCATGAGCGACCCGCTCTCCCCGGCCGCGGACGGCGTCCCGCCGATCGGCCGGCCGATCCCCAACGCCCGCGTGTACGTCCTGGACGACCGGCTGAGGCCGGTGCCGGCGGGCGTCACGGGGGAGCTCTACGTCGCGGGCGCCGGTCTCGCCCGGGGCTACCTGAACCGGCCGGGCCTGACGGCCGGACGGTTCGTCGCCTGCCCCTTCGTACCGGGCGAGCGCATGTACCGCACCGGCGACCTGGTGCGCCGTCGCGGCGACGGCCAGCTGGAGTACGCCGGCCGTGCCGACGACCAGGTGAAGGTCCGCGGCTTCCGCGTCGAGCCCGGCGAGATCGAGGCCGCGCTGGCCGAACACCCCGCCGTCTCCCGGGCCGTGGTCCTCGCCCAGGACGACCGGCTCGTCGGCTACGTCGTCCCGCGCCAGGACGAGGCCCGCGACAGCGGACTGGAAGCGGACCACGTGGGCGAGTGGCAGGACATCTACGACGCCCTGCCCATCGCCCCCGACGAAGCGGCCTTCGGCCACAACTTCGTCGGCTGGAACAGCAGTTACGACACCAGCCCGATCCCGGTCGAGCAGATGCGGGAGTGGCGGGACGCCACCGTGGCCCGCATCCTGGCCCTGCGCCCGCGCCGGGTGCTGGAAGTCGGCGTCGGTACCGGCCTGCTGCTCTCGCAGGTCGCACCCCACTGCGAGACCTACTGGGCGACCGACTTCTCCGCCACCGCGATCGACGCCCTGACCGCCCAAGTGGCGGGGGAGGAACGGCTGACCGGCCGCGTGGTGCTGCAGACCCGCCCGGCGCACGACACCGACGGGCTGCCGGCCGGTGAGTTCGACACCATCGTCATCAACTCCGTCGTGCAGTACTTCCCTTCCGCCGACTACCTCGCCGACGTGATCGGCAAGCTGATGGGGCTGCTCGCCCCCGGCGGCGCGCTCTTCATCGGTGACGTCCGCAACCTGAGGCTGCTGCGGCCGATGGCCACCGCCGTCCAGCTGCACCGGACCGGCGACGGCACCGACCCGGCGGCCGTGCGCCGCGCGGTGGAGCAGGCCGTCAGGGTCGAGAAGGAACTCCTGGTCGACCCGGACTTCTTCGCCGAACTGCGCCACCACGGCACGGACATCGGCGCGGTCGCCGTGGAGGTCAAGCGGGGCCGGCACCACAACGAACTCTCCCGCTACCGCTACGACGTGACGCTGCACAAGTCCCCGGTCGCCCCGAAGGCCCCGGGCCGGTCCGACGAACTCGCGTGGGGGCGGCAGATCACCGACCAGGCAGAGCTGCGCGAACTGCTCGCCCGGCCGTCCGCCGAGACGCTGCGGATCACCGGGGTACCCAACCGCCGCGTGGTAAGGGAGGCCGCCCTGGCCGCGGCGGTGCAGGACGGGGACACACCGCTCGCGGAGCTGCTGGAGCGGCTGCGCGCCCCCGAGGACACCCCGGAGGAGAGCGGCCTCCCCGACCCGGAGGAGTTCCACGCCCTCGGGCGGGAGGCCGGCCGTAGGGTGGCCGTCACCTGGTCGTCGGCGCGGGCCGACGCCGTGGACGTCGTCTTCACCGACCCGCGGACGCTCGAAGGCTCCCCGGTCGAGGCCTACCGGCCTGCCGGTCCCACCGGCAGGGCGCTCTCCTCGCTGACCAACCGTCCGACCGGCGGCCGGGGCACCGGCGCCCTCCTCGGCGAACTCCGCGACTGGCTGCGCGGACGGCTGCCCGACTACCTGGTCCCGTCGGCGTTCGTGGCGCTGGACACCCTGCCGCTGACGGCCAACGGCAAGCTCGACCGTCGCGCACTGCCCGCACCCGACCTCGGCGCCGCCGTCACCGGGCGGGCCCCGCGCACCCCGCAGGAGCAGCTCCTCGCCGAACTGTTCGCCGAGGTGCTCGGGCTGGCACGGGTCGGGGTCGAGGACAGCTTCTTCGACCTGGGCGGACACTCGCTGCTGGCGACCCGCCTGGCCTCCAGGGTCCGTGCGACCCTCGGCGCGGAGCTGGAGGTCCGGACCCTGTTCGAGACCCCGACCGTGGCCGCACTGGCGGCCCGGCTGGACGGCGCCGGCGCGGCCCGGCCCGCGCTGACCGCCCGCCCCCGGCCCGAGCGGGTCGAGCTGTCCTTCGCCCAGCGCCGGCTGTGGTTCCTGCACCGGATGGACGGTCCGAGCGCCACCTACAACATGCCGCTCGCACTCAGCCTGACCGGCGACCTGGACCGCTCGGCCCTGCACACCGCGCTCGCGGACGTCATCGGCCGGCACGAGAGCCTGCGGACCGTCTTCCGCGAGACCGACGGAGTCCCGTACCAGGTAGTCCTGGACACCGAGCAGGCACACCCGGCGCTCCCGGTGGTCGAACTCGACGAGGCGTTGCTGGCGGAGCGGCTCGCGGAAGCGGCCGGGCGCGGGTTCGACCTGGCCGCGCAGCCGCCGGTCCGGGCCGAGCTGTACGCGCTCGCCCCCGACCGGCACGTCCTCCTGGTCGTGGTGCACCACATCGCCGCCGACGGCTGGTCGATGGGGCCGCTCTCCGGCGACCTCGCGAGGGCCTACGCGGCGCGCTGCCGTGGCGAGGAACCGCAGTGGTCCCCGCTGCCGGTGCAGTACGCCGACTACACCCGCTGGCAGCGCGACCTGCTCGGCGACGCGGACGACCCGGAGAGCCTGTTCGCCCGGCAACTCGCCTACTGGAAGGGCGAACTGGCGGGAATCCCGCAGCAGGTGCAGCTGCCCTCCGACCGGCCCCGGCCGCCGGTGGCCTCCCAGCGGGGCGACCGGGTCGTGGTCCGGGTCGACCCCGAGCTGCACCAAGCGCTGCGCGACCTGGCCACCGCACGCGGCGCCAGCATGTTCATGGTGCTGCAGGCGGGGCTCGCCGCCCTGCTCACCCGGCTCGGCGCCGGTACGGACATCCCCGTCGGCAGCCCGATCGCCGGCCGGACCGACCAGGCGCTCGACGATCTCGTCGGCTTCTTCGTCAACACCCTGGTCCTGCGCACCGACACCGGGGGCGACCCCGGATTCGCCGACCTGCTCGGCCGGGTGCGGCAGAAGGCGCTCACCGCCTACGACCACCAGGACGTGCCGTTCGAGTACCTCGTCGAGGTGGCCAACCCGGTGCGGTCGCTCGCCCACCACCCGCTGTTCCAGATCATGCTGGCCCTGCAGAACGCCCCCGTCGGCGCCTTCGCGCTGCCGGGGCTGGAGACCGGCCACGTGGCGGCCCCGACCGGGACCTCGCGGGTCGACCTGACGTTCAGCCTGGCCGAACAGTTCCGCCCGGACGGCGGCGCCGACGGTCTGGCCGGCGCCGTGGAGTACGCCACCGACCTCTTCGACGCGTCCACCGTGAAGGCGCTGTTCGCGCGCTGGGTCCGCCTGCTGCGCGCGGCGGTGGCCGACCCGGACCTCCCGATCAGCCGGATCGACCTCATGTCCGGCGAGGAACGCCACCGGCTGCTGTACGAGGTGAACGACACGGCCGCGGAGCTGCCGTCGGACTCGCTGCCGGCGCTCTTCGCCCGGCAGGCGCGGGCCACCCCGGACGCGGTCGCGGTCGTGGCGGGCGGCACCGAGCTGACCTACGCGGAACTCGACCTGCGGACGGACCGCCTGGCGAGGGCGCTGATCCGCCAGGGCGTGCGGGCCGAGACGCCGGTCGCGGTCCTGATGGACCGCTCGGCGGAGCTGGTCGTGGCGATGCTGGCGATCATCAAGGCCGGCGGCGCCTACGTACCGCTCGACTCGCGCTTCCCCTCCTCCCGGATCGACCTGATCCTGCGGGAGAGCGGAGCCGCCCTCGTCCTCACCGACGAGGTGCTCACCGCCCTGGTGCACTCCGAGGCCGACGGCCCCGGCGGGCTCGGAGCGGACTGCCGCGAGGACCGGTTGGCGTACATCATGTACACCTCCGGTTCGACCGGACGTCCGAAGGGCGTGGCCGTCACCCACCGGGACGTGGCGGGTCTCGCGCTGACCCCCGAATGGCGGGGCGGCGGCCACGAGCGGGTGCTGATGCACTCCCCGACCGCCTTCGACCTCTCGACCTACGAACTGTGGGTCCCGCTGCTCAACGGCGGCCGGGTCGTGGTCGCCCCGCCGGAGCGGCTCGACCTCGACCTGCTGCAGCACACGATCGCCACCCACGGCGTGACCGGGCTGTGGCTGACCGCCGGACTGTTCCGGCTGGTCGCCGAGGAGCGCCCCGGCCTGCTCGCCGGGGTGCGCGAGGTGTGGACCGGCGGCGACGTGGTCTCCCCGGCCGCCGCAGCCCGCGTCCGGGCGGCCTGCCCCGCCATCCAGGTGGTCAACGGCTACGGGCCCACCGAGGCCACCACCCTGGCCACCTGCCACCCGGTGCGCGAGCTCGCCGAGAACGCCGCCACCGTCCCGATCGGCGCACCGATGGCGAACATGCGCGCCTATGTCCTCGACGACCGGCTGCGGCCGGTGCCGACGGGCATGGTCGGTGAGCTGTACCTCGCGGGAACGGGCGTGGCCCGCGGCTACTTCGGCCGGCCCGGCCTCACGGCGGAGCGCTTCACCGCCGACCCGTACGGTCCGGCCGGGAGCCGCATGTACCGCACCGGCGACCTCGCCTGGTGGCTGCCCGACGGCACGCTGGAGTTCGCCGGACGCGTCGACCACCAGGTCAAGCTGCGCGGTCTGCGGATCGAACCCGGAGAGATCGAAGCCGTCCTCGCGGGCTGCCCCGGTGTCGCCCAGGCGGCCGTGGTCGCCCGTGAGGACCGGCCGGGGGACAAGCGGCTGGTCGCCTATCTGGTGGCCGCGCCGGAGGGCGCGCCCGAGCAGGCCGAGCTGTCCGGCCGGGTGCGCCGCGAACTCCCCGACTACATGGTTCCGGCGGCCTTCGTCACCGTTCCGGCGCTGCCGCTGACCGCCAACGGCAAGCTCGACCGGGCCGCGCTGCCCGCCCCCGACTACGGGGCGTCGGACGGAGGCCGCGGTCCGAGGACGCCGCAGGAACAGCTGCTGTGCGGGCTCTTCGCCGAAGTCCTCGGCCGGGAGCAGGTCGGCATCGACGACGGCTTCTTCGACCTGGGCGGCCACTCGCTGCTGGCCGCCCGGCTGGCCTCCCGGGTCCGCGAGACCCTCGGCCTGGAGCTGGGCCTGCGCCTGCTGTTCGAGGCGCCGACCGTGGCGGGGCTCACCGAACGCCTGGCGATGAACGATCCGGACGACGCGCTGGACGTGCTGCTGCCCCTGCGTCCGACCGGGACGGAGACACCGCTGTTCTGCGTCCATCCCGGCGGCGGCATCAGTTGGTCGTACAGCGGACTGCTGAACCACCTCGGTCCGCAGCACCCGGTGTACGCGCTGCAGGCGCGCGGCCTCGGCCGGCCGGAGCCGCTGCCCACGTCCTACGAGGAGATGGCGTCCGACTACGCCGACCACGTCCAGAAGATCCAGCCGGAGGGACCGTACCTGCTGCTCGGCTGGTCGGCGGGCGGGCTGATCGCCCACGCGCTCGCCTGCGAACTGCAGGCGCGGGGCGAGCGGACCGCACTGCTGGCCGTCCTCGACGCGTACCCCGTGAAGGACGTGCGCTTCGAGGAGGAGCCGGTGCCCACCGTGCGGGACGTGCTCGTCGGCGTGCTCGACGTCGACCCGGACGAACTGGGCGACCGGGAGATCACCTACGCCGAGGTCGCCGAGGTGCTGAACAGGCGGGGCAGCGCCCTGGCCGGGCTGAACGAGCGGCAGGTCGAGGTGATCGTCCAGATCATGATCAACAACGCGAAGCTGGCGGTCGACTTCGTCCCCGGCAGGTACGACGGCGACCTGCTGCTCTTCAACTCCACCATCGGCCGGGGCGACGACGACGCCGGCCCGGAGGTCTGGCGCCCGTACATCGAGGGCCGGATCGCATCGCACGAGGTCACCACCCGGCACGACCAGATGACCCAGGCGGGTTCCCTGGCCCAGATCGGACCGGTCCTGGCCGCCAGGATCGCCGAGGCCACCCGGGACACCGCCCTCGCCGGGGACTCCGGAGATACGCCGGACACCGGAGCTGCCCCGGATTCCGGAGACACCGCGGACACCGGAACCGCCACGGGTGCCGGAGCCACCAAAACCCGCTGAACCACCGGACACACCGGTGATACCACCCCTTCCCACGGCCCGCAGGAGGACCGACACATGAGCAACCCCTTCGACGACCAGGACGGAACCTTCCTCGTCCTCGTCAACGACGAGAACCAGCACTCGCTGTGGCCGCAGTTCGCGGACGTGCCCGAGGGCTGGACCGTCACCCACGGCCCCGACACCCACGCCGCCTGCCTGGCCCACGTCGAGGAGGCCTGGACCGACATGCGGCCCAAAAGCCTCGCCGACGCCATGGACACCCAGCGGTAGCACGGGCGACATGACCTCCACCGACACCCTGGACGGGGCCCGCGACAACGCGGGCCCCGCCCGGCCCGACGGCCTCGCCGTATGTCCCGTCCAGCCCCGCGACTCCGGTGCGGCGCCCGCCCGGCCCGACGGCCTCGTCGCGGCCCTGCTCACTCCGGAGGCCCGGCGGGACCCGTATCCGGTGTACGCCCGCATGCGGCGCGACGACCCGGTCCACCGCAGCCCCCAGGGCATCTGGTACCTCACCCGCCATGCCGACGTCGAGGCGGCCCTCGGCGACCTGCGCCTGTCCAACGACCGGGACAGGATGACCCGCGCCTACAACTCGCTCGGCGGTGACCTCAAAGCCCTCAGCCGGCTCACCGACCGGCTCGGACGGGTGATGAGCAACACCGATCCGCCGGACCACGCCCGGCTGCGCAAGCTGGCCAACAAGGCGTTCACCGCCCGCCGCGTGGAAGCCCTGCGCGACGGCGTGCAACGGATCGTCGACCGGCTCATCGACGAGGCGGTCGCGGCCGGCCCGGCCATGGAGCTCATTGAGGCGGTCGCCGCGCCGCTGCCGATGTCCGTCGTCTGCGAACTCTTCGGCATCCCGGACGAGGACCGGCCGCGGGTCAAGGGCTGGTTCAGCCGCTTCGGCCGGCTCAGCGAGGACATCGACAAGTCCGAGGCGGCGATCGACGCCTACGAGGAGTACCTGTCCGGGCTCATCCGGCAGCGTCGGCGCGAACCCGGCAACGACCTGATCAGCGCCCTGGTCGCGACCCAGGCCCAGGACGACCGGCTCACCGACTCCGAACTGCTGTCCACCTGCTTCGTCCTGATCACCGCCGGGGACGAGACCACCACCCACCTGATCGGCAACGGCATGCTCGCCCTGCTGCGCAACCCGGACCAACTGGCCGCGCTGCGTGCGGACCCGGGCCTGATCCGCGGGGCGGTCGAGGAACTGGCCCGCTACGACACCGTGACCCAGGCGATCGTCAGGGTGGTGGCGGAAGACCTGGAGATCGGCGGACAAACGCTGCGAGAAGGCGAGTTGGTGTACCTGTTCCTCGGCGCGACCAACCGTGATCCCGAACGCTTCGAGGACCCCGACCGGCTCGACCTGTCCCGCCCCGGCAACCGCCACCTGAGCTTCGGCCACGGCCCGCACTTCTGCCTCGGCGGCCCGCTGGCCAAGCTCCAGGCGGAGGTGGCCATCGGCACGCTGGCACGTCGGCTGCCCGGCCTCCGCCTGGCCGACGGGGCGGCGCTGGAGTGGCGGGACAACCCGCTGCAACGGCGGCTGACCACCCTCCCGGTCATCCACCGACCGTGAACGACGACGAAGGAGATGTACCGACCATGGCCCGAGAGTTCGAGGTCCGCCGAGAGCAGGACCTGCCCGTCACGCCCGAGCAGGTCTGGGACGCGGTGGCCACCGGCGCCGGCAACCTCGGCTGGCTCTACCCGATGGAGATCGAGCCGCGCGTGGGCGGAAAGGCCACCCGGGGAGACGCCACGGTCGTGGCGTGGGAACCGCCGCACCACCTCGCCGTCCGGGCAACCCAGGACGGCGGGTTCTCCAACACCCTCAGCTACCGCGTGGAGCCGGCCGACGGCGGCACGAGCCACCTGCGGATGGGAATCCACTGGGTGCACACGGGCGTCGTCGACGACGCCTGGAACTGGGACGCCAAGACGGACGTGGCCGAGAAGTACGTCGACTTCCACCAGCACGCGCTCGCCGAGTACCTCCGGCACTTCGCCGGCCGCCCGGCCGTCTACGTCAGGGCCCAGCAGCCCGGACCCACCTCCGATCCGTCCGACTTCGCCGCCCTGCGCCGACGCCTCGGCCTCGCCGAGGACGCGGCCGTCGGCGACCGGTTCGCCCTCCTCGCCCCCGGCCCGGAGCACGACCCCGTCGAGGTGGTCGTCGACTGGCTCAGCGACGACTTCGTCGGGCTGCGGGGCCCGGACGCCCTGTACCGGTTCTTCAACGGCAGCACCTGGAACGTGCCGATCTGGCTCGGCCACCACCTGTTCGACGCACACACCGACGAGCAGCAGGCAGCCAAGGCGTGGAACGTCTGGCTCAACGACACCCCAGCCCAGGAGTACTGATGGAAACCGCCACGCAGAGACTGCTCTTCGCCGCCGAACTCGTCGAGGAGAACGGCACCTACGCTCTCGTCGTCCAGGACGTGCGGACGGGGACCGTCCAGACCACCCCGGTCCCCAAAGCGATGGTCGACAAGCTCCCGACCTTCCTCTCGGCGCTCACCGCCAAGTTCAGCCCGGTCCAGCAGCGCCGTCGTCGGTAGCCGGGGCGCCCGCGCACGCGTGAGGGCGTGCCCGCCGCGGTCGACGCCGCGGACGGGCACGTCGTCGCGCGGGTGGACGACGCGGACGCGCCGGGGCGCCGCCGTCGAGCCACGGAGCCCGTGCCACGGAGCCCGGACCACCGCGCCCGCGCCCGAGGGGCGGCGGTCAGCGCGGCGGGACGGTTTCCGGTGCGGACTCCCGGACCGTCAGCCGGGTCGGAAGGATCAGCGGGTTCGGGTCGTGCCCGTCGATCGCGTTGACCAGCATCCGGGCCATCTCGTGTCCCAGCGCCCTGACCGGCTGGCGCACGGTCGTCAACGGCGGGTTGGTGTGCCGGGCTCCGGCCAGGTCGTCGAAGCCGATCACCGAGACGTCCTCGGGCACCCGCCGGCCCCGCCGGCGGAGCACCTGGAGTGCGCCGATCGCCATGCCGTCCGACGCGGCGAAGACCGCGTCCAGCCGCGGATGCGCGTCCAGCAGGCGTTCCATCGCCTCCGCGCCGCCCTCGACCAGGAACGCACCGGAGGAGACGCCCAGCAACGGAACACCGGCCAGCGTCAGCCCTTCGGTGAAGCCCTGTTCACGGGTGACCGAGACCAGGCTGTCCACCTGACCGGTGATCATGACGGGCCTGGTCCGCCCGGTCCGCACGAGGTGATCGGCGGCCAGCCGGGCGCCGCCCCTGTTGTCGGCGTCCACGTACCAGCGCGGCTCCCCGGTCAGGGGCAGACCGCCGAAGACGACCGGCATCCCGGCGTCCTCGGCCAGCCGTCCCAGCGGGTCGTCGCCCCGGAGCGCCATCAGCATGATGCCGTCGGCGCGGCGGGAGCGGACCATCTGCCGCAAACGGCTGCGCCCGCGCGGTGAGTTGGCGAGCACCAGGATGAGTTCCAGGTCGGTCTCGTCCAGGGCCGTGCTCACCCCGACGACGACCTCGGCGAAGAACGGATCCGCGAACAGGCCGGCCTCGTCGCTGGAAGCCGCCAGCACCACGGCACCGGCCCTGTTGCCCGCCAGCGCCCGCGCGGTCGGGTTCGGTACGTATCCCAGTTCGCGGACGGCCCGTTCGACGGCCTCCCGCTTGGCCCGGCTCACGTTCGGGACGTTGTTGACCGCCCGGGAAGCCACGGTGCGCGACACGCCGGCTCGTGCGGCCACCTCGTCGAGGGTCGGCATGCGCCTGGGCGTCGGCTGCATCGGAAGACGTGCTCCTCGGGGGTCTTTGCCGGGTTGCTACGGAGATGATCCCACGCGCCGGGCACGGGCTCCGGCCGCCTGCGGGCCTCGCCGGGTGTGCGGCCTCCGCTCGTCGCGGTGCCCCGCGCGGTGCACGGCTCCGGCCGTCCGCAGGGCCCGGTGCGCAGGGAAGGCTCAGCCCGGGGCCGTCGTGGGAGACGCTGCGGGGATCGGGCGTCAGAAAAGTGGTAGCGCTTCCAGTTCATGAACGAGTTTCTGAGCTCTGGGGCGAGGCTGCGGCGAGGGTGATTCATGTCGGGTCTCTTGACACCCTGAATTGCAGCCAAGACGATACCGGCCGTACCCCAAAGAACTCCGCACGGAACTGGGAGCGCTTCCAGTGGGAGCGCTCCCAACCCTCTGTACCCCAGCACGTGGTGGACGACGTCCCTGGCCGCAGGGTTTCCGGGTCGCCGTCCACCGCCCACCTTCTCCGCCGCGCGTTCAGGACGAGACCGTGCGGCGTCGTCCCCGTCAGGAACCGAGGTACTCCCATGCGTCACCTCCTCCGTACGATGGCCGCCGCACTGCTGGCCCTGCCGTTGGCCCTCGTCGTCTCTCCGACCGCCCAGGCTGCCGATCCGACCACGCTCACCAACGGCTTCTACGTCGACCCGAACTCCAGCCCGGCGCTGTGGGCCGCGGCCAACACCGGGGACGGGCGGGCTCCCGCGATCCGCGACAGTGTCGCCGCGAAGCCCATGGCCCGCTGGTTCGGCAACTGGAGCGGCACCATAGGAACCGCCACCGGGGCCTACGTCGGCGCGGCCGACGCCGCGGACAAACTGCCGGTCCTCGTGGCGTACAACATCCCCAACCGTGACATCTGCGGCGGGCAGTCCGGCGGCGGGGCAGGGTCCGTCGCCGCCTACAACGAGTGGATCGCCGCCTTCGCCAGTGGGATCGGCTCCAGGCCCGCCGTCGTCATCCTGGAGCCGGACTCGCTCGGGGACACGAGTTGCATGACCGCCGCCCAGATCAGCGAGCGCAACTCCCTGCTCAACAACGCGATCACCCAGTTCAACCAGAAGGCACCCAACGCCTGGGTCTACCTCGACGCGGGCAACCCGGGCTGGCGCAGCGCCACTTCGATGGCCGCGAGCCTGAACGCGGCGGGTCTCAGCCGTACCCGGGGCTTCTCGCTGAACGTCTCCAACCACTACACCACCGCGGAGAACATCACCTACGCCAACGCGGTCAACGCCGCGCTGAGCTCGTCCGGCGGATACACCAAGCCGTTCGTCGTGGACACCAGCCGCAACGGCAACGGCTCCAGCAACGGCGCATGGTGCAACTCCGCTGGCCGCAGGATCGGAACCCCCACCCAGAAGGGCGGCGGCGCGGAAATGCTCCTGTGGATCAAGACCCCCGGCGAGTCCGACGGCAACTGCGGTGTCGGAGCCGGGTCGGCGGCCGGCCAGTTCCTCCCCGAGGTCGCCTACAAGATGATCTACGGCTACTGATCTCCCCTTCTCCGGTGGCCCGTTGCCCCCGGCTCCAGCCGATCCCCGTTCCCACCCGCCACCGGAACCCGTCGGCCGCGAAGGCGGCGCGCGGCCCCGGTGGCGGGCGGACGTTCCGCAGCCGTTCGCTCTCAGACCAGGAGTCTCCATGCGTTCCCGTACCTTCCGGCGCCGTACGGCCGTCGTCACCGCGGCGCTCACCGCCTGCGGGGCATTCGCCGCCACGGCTGCCCAGGCCGCCCCCGCCCCCGCGCGGGACACCGTCACCTCCGCCACGAAGTTCTACGTCGACCCGAACAGCAAGGCGGCCCGGCAGGCCGTCGACGACCTGAGGGGCGGAAAGATCGAAGACGGCCTGAACATGGCGAAGCTGGCGAGCTACCCGCAGGCCGCGTGGTTCACCGGCGGCACGCCCACCGAGACCCGTACCGCCGTACGTACGCTCGTCCGTGCCGCCGCCCTCACCCGCCGGGTCCCGGTCCTGGTGGCGTACAACATCCCCGGCCGGGACTGCAGCCTCTACTCCAGCGGCGGGGCCGACTCCTCCGCCGCCTACCGCCAGTGGATCGACGCGTTCGCCCGGGGCATCGGCAGCGACAAGGCCGTGGTCATCCTGGAGCCCGACGGCCTGGCCTCCCTGCCCAAGGACTGCGCCGGGAACATCGACCCGACCGGAGAACTCAGCACCCGCCGCGTGGCCGACCTCGACTACGCGGTCCGCACCCTGAAGAACGGCGCGAACACCTCGGTCTACCTGGACGCGGGCAACAGCCAGTGGCGGGCCGTCGGCGACATCGCGCAACGGCTCCTGGACGCGGGCGCCGAGCGGAGCGACGGCTTCGTCCTGAACATATCCAACTACCAGCCCACCGATCAGACCTCGCAGTACGGGACCTGGGTATCCAAGTGCCTGTGGTTCGCCACCGAGGGGCCCGACTGGTCCCGCGGCCACGCCGACTGGTGCGCGAGTCAGTACTACTCCCCGGCCGCCCCCAACGACCAGGCTCCGGGCAACGCCGTCTCCTCCACCGACCCCTCGACGTGGCACTGGACCGACGCCTGGTACGACCAGAACGTGGGCAGCCCCGCCGACGAGGACCTGGCGCACTTCATGGTCGACACCAGCCGCAACGGAAAGGGCCCGTGGACCCCGCAGCCGGGTGCGTACAGCGGCGACCCGGAGACCTGGTGCAACCCGCCCGGGCGGGGCATCGGGCCCCGCCCGACCGCCGACACCGGCGTCCCGCTCGTCGACGCCTACCTGTACGTGAAGACCGTCGGGGAGTCGGACGGCAGCTGCACCCGCAACACCGGCGGCACCATCGATCCCGAGTACGGTGTCGTCGACCCGGCCGCCGGAGTCTGGTGGCCCGAGCAGGCGCACGAACTCGCCCGCAACGCGGAACCCCGCCTGACGTTCAGCCCCTGGTCCGGCTTCTGACACGTCCGGACCCGTCGAGGCCGAAAGGAGCGCGCCGCTCCCGGCGCCCCCACCGCGGCGGGGGCGCCGAACGCGCCCCGCCCCGCGTCGAAGCGTTCGACGCGGGGCGGGACTTCTGCGACACGCTCTACGCGGGCGCGGCAGGGGCGGTGCCCGCGACCGTGGGGGAGGGGGGACCGGAGCGGAGCACGAGTCCGCAGACGACGGCCCCCGCGGCGAAGATCGCCCCGGCCCAGGTGAAGGCCACGATGTAGCTGTGGATCGCCGCGTTGGCCTCGTTGACCGGGGTCGGCGCCCGCCCGACCAGGTAGGCGGTCATCGCGGAGGCCGCCAGCGAGTTGAGCAGGGACGTACCGATCGAGCCGCCGATCTGCTGCATCGTCTGCACGGTGGCGGAGGCGACCCCGGCGTCGACCGGCCGCACCCCCGACGTGGCGGTGTTCATCGAGGGGGCCATGACGGAGCCGATGCCGAAGCCCACGAGCAGCAGCGGGCCGAGGATGTCGGCGGCGTAGGTGCTGTGCAGGGTGATGCCGGTCAGCCAGAACATTCCGCCGCTGGCGACGAGCATCCCGAAGACGGCCAGGACGCGTGGGCCGAACTTCGGGAGCAGCTTGATGTTGGAGGCCGTGGAGGCGCACATCAGCGCGGCCACCATGGGGAGGAACACCAGCCCGGTCCTGACCGGTGAGTAGCGAAGGATCTGCTGCAGGTAGTAGGTGAGGAACAGGAAGACGCCGAACATCCCCACGCCCACGATGAACACGCCGATGAAGGAGCCGGCCCGGTTCCGGTCGCGCAGGACCCGCAGCGGCAGCAGCGGGCTGGCGGCGCGGGTCTGCCACCAGAAGAATCCGGCGATCAGCACCGCGCCCGCCGCGAGGAAGCCCCAGGTGCCGGGCGCGCTCCAGGGGTGCGACTCTGCCTTGGAGAACCCGTAGACCACGCAGAACAGGCCCGCGGAGATGACGGCGGCGCCGAGAAGGTCCAGCCGGGGCCGTTGGGTGGCCGGCTCCCTGTGGGGGATCAGCATGAGCGCGCCGGTGATGGCGACGACGCTGATGGCGACGTTCACCAGCAGGGTCCAGCGCCAGCTGAGGTATTCGGTCAGCACGCCGCCGAGCAGCAGGCCGATCGCCGCGCCGGACCCGGCGATGCCGCCGAAGACGGCGAAGGCGGTGCCGCGTTCCTTGGGCTTGGTGTACGTCGTGGTCAGCAGCGACAGCGCGGCCGGAGCCAGGATCGCCCCGGCCGCCCCCTGGAGCGCGCGGGCGAGGACCAGGACGGCGAAGGAGGGTGACACGCCGCCGAGGAGCGACGCCGCGGCGAACGCGGCCAGGCCCGTCAGGAAGGTCTTGCGCTGCCCGATCAGGTCGCTGATCCGCCCGGAGAGCAGGAGGAGGCTGCCGAAGGCGAGGGAGTAGGCCGTGATGACCCACTGCCGGGAGCCGTTGGAGAACCCGAGGTCCTGCTGCGCCTGGGGCAGCGCGATGTTCACGATGCTCACGTCGAGCACGATCATCAGCTGGGCCAGACCGACCACACCGAGGATCAGCCAGTGTCCGGAAGGGCGTGTTTCGCTCGCCGGCGCCCCGCGCCTCTTCCCGGCGGCTGGCCGCGAGTCCTTCGCGTCGGTCATCGGGCCGTCCTCAAGGTGGCTGGTGGGGAGCCCCGCAGCGGGGAGCGGCACCCGACCGTTGGTTCTGCCCCCGGAGGTCGTACGTACCGCCACAGCACAGCCTCACACGGTGGCGTGACCGCCGCAGGGTGACGCCGGGGTCAGTCGCCCGGACGGGTTTCCGGCCCCCGAGGGCCGCCCTCGCTCGGACGAGTGTGTCCTCGTCCTCAACGGCACCGCTACCGCCTTCCGTTCCGGCTCCGACGCGGCGGACTTCCGGCCGGGTTCGTGGTCGAACCGGATCAGGTGGGCGTCGTCAGGGCGGCGTGCACGCACTTGCCGTCCGGGAGCGGTTCGGTGAAGACCCGGGCACCCAGGTCCTCGGCGATGTGCAGGCCCATGCCTCCTGTGCCGTCGGTCAGATCAGGGGTGCGTGCGGCGGGTGCGACGCACGAACAGTCCGTCACCGCGATGTCCAGAGCGCCGGCGGTGATGGTCAGGGTCAGGGCACTGGGGCCGGGGGCGTGCCGGACCGCGTTGGTGACCAGTTCGGACACGATGAGCAGGACATCGGCGCGGCGGTCCGGCGCGAGCGCCGATCCGGTCCGGTGGAGGAAGGCGGCAGTCGCCCGTCGGGCGCGCGGGGCGGCTTCCGGCCCGGCGGGCAGGGGGACGGTCCGTGTGCCGGACGGGCCCGGCGTGACGGTGGGTGGTGAGGCGGTGGGTGGCGTGACGGCGGGAGGTGTGATTGTGGTGGTCATGACATAGTCCCGATGGAGAGGCGGCGGCCTCGCGGACGCCGGTGGGTGGGTGGTGCCGGGGCCGACGCCGGGAGCGGGCCCCCGTCCTGGCGGACTCGGCGCTCGGGTCGTGAGCGCCTTTCCACAGAGGGTTCGTAGGCAACAGCGGGATTGTTTGGGGTGAACCGAAGCGAATGCGCGGGAGAAAGAGGCACCCAGGGGTTGTCCCGCAGCGCCCGCCCGCAGTTGTCCCCGTGAGCGGGCGGCCCGCTGCGGCATCCGGGTCGGCGGGCCTTGTCAGGCGGGGAGCGGGACCGCGCCGAGGGGGTCGGTGGTGGGCTGTTCGGAGCCCCCGGCGGGTTCGACGGACAGAGCCACGGCCGTGGCATCGTCCACCGGCCCCTCCAGGTAGGTCAGCCGGCGCCCGGGGTCGCGGCTGAGCAGCCCGGCCGGTACGGGTTTCCCGCCCTCGATGAACCAGGCCTCGTACACCTTGCCCGCAGGAAGCCGTGGCAAGTCGTGGACGGCGAGCGTGGCCGCGTTCTCGCTGCGGGAAACGGCGACCGTGGCCGTTCCGCCGCCGCGCAGACCCTGGGTTTCGAGCCGGACGTCGGGCGCGGTCAGCACGCGCGCCACCTCGTCCTGCCGCTCCTGCGCCTGCCGGGCACCGGTTCTGGCGTCCTGCGCCTCCCGGTACTGCCACGTGGCGACGCCGAGGGCCAGGACGGCCGCCACGCATGCCGCCAGCGCGAGGCGGGGCAGCTGTCGCGAGGGGGCGTGGGCCCGGCCGTCGGCCGTCGGAGCGTCCGGGGCCGGCTGCCACGCGACGGGAGCGGGCCGCGGAGTCGCGGACACCCTGCTGGGGCCGACCCGTGTCTCCTGCGGCGTGGTCGCCACCTTGCGGAGGATCTCCTCACGCAGGGCGGCCGGCGGAGTCACGGCTGCGGACACGCCCAGCAGCGCGGCCGTGGCCTGGAGCTCGGCGACCTCTTCGCGGCAGGACTCGCACTCCTCCAGATGCCGCTCGAAAGCCAGGCGCTCGTCCTCGGGGAGGGCGTGCAGGGCATAGGCACCGCTCGCGTCGTGCGGATCCCCACCGTCCGGGTCCTCGGCGTTCACGGCGCCCCTCCCAGACAGGCGCGCAGCCGAATCAGACCGTCCCGCAAGCGGGTCTTGACCGTGCCGAGAGGCACGGACAACGACTGCGCCACCTCCTTGTAGGTGAGTCCGCCGTAGTACGCGAGGGCCACCGTCTCGCGCTGGATGTCGGTGAGCGCGTGTACGCAGCGCCGCACCCGCTGCCACTCCAGACGGGTTTCCACCTGTTCGGCCACGTCGTCGAAGGGCGGACCGGTGTTCAGCAGTGCCGCCCTGCGCTCGCGGTCCGCACCCGCCTGCGACGACCGCACGCGGTCCACCGCGCGGTGGTGCGCCAGGGTCATGATCCAGGTCATCGCGCTCCCGCGGTCGGGCTCGAACCGGCCGGACGTACGCCACACCTCCAGCAGCACGTCCTGGACCACCTCCTCCGACTGCGCCGGGTCCCGCAGAACCCGGTGCACCAGACCCATCACCGGCCCGGCGGCCCGGTCGTAGACCCCGGTGAAGGCGTCCCGGTCCCCTTCGGCCGTCCAGAGCATCAGCTGGTCCAGATCAGGCTCGTCCGTCTGCTGCCCGGGTTCTCCTCCGCGATCGGCGGATTGCACCTGGATACCTCGCTGACCTGTCGACACCGGTACGGGGACTGTCCGGGCGATACAAGCACCCCGGGACTCCAGCGGCCATTCAGGTGCGTCAACGCGGTGAATTCGTCGTCTGCCGGGGCGTTCCGTACGGCGACGACGTCCGCGCGCGGCCGATCGGCTCGTGGTCGTCGGGGTGTGCGCGCCGTCGCGCGGTCGGCGGGGGCGGGCGCGTGGTGTCGAGCGGACCCTCGCCGTAGAGGTCCTGGACCCAGTTGTCCTGGTACACGGTGTCGAGATACCGCTCGCCGAGGTCGGGCGCGATGGCCACCGCGGTGAGGTCCGGCGCCCTGTGCCGGGCCAGCCAGTCGATCGCGCCGCTCACCACGGTGCCGGTGGAGCCGCCGAAGAGGAAGCCGCTCCGGGCCAGGCGTCGGCAGGCGCGGACGGTGTCCGCCTCCTCGACCCGCACCACCTCGTCCACGTACGACTCGTCCAGGAGCGGCGGACGCATGCTCATGCCCAGCCCCGGGATCATCCGGCGGCCGGGGTCGCCCCCGAACGCCACCGAGCCGACGGTGTCCACCGCGACGATCCGTACGGGGCGGTGCCGGTCCCGGAAGTACCGTGCGCAGCCCATCAGCGTCCCCGTGGTCCCCGCTCCCACGAACAGGACGTCCAGACGCGGGAAGGAGCGGGCGATCTCGGGAGCCGTGGTGCGGTAGTGCGCCCGCCAGTTGGCCGGGTTGGTGTACTGGCTCAGCCACACGTACCGGTCGTCGGAGGCGCACAGGCGCCGGACATGGTCCAGCCGCGCGGCGAGGAAGCCGCCGCCGGTCTCCTGGCCGGCCACCAGCTGGACCTCGCCGCCCAGGGCCTCCATCATCAGCCGGGTGGTGAGGTTGCAGCGCGAGTCCGTCACACAGACGAACCGGTAGCCCTTGCTGGCCGCGATCATGCTCAGTGCCACGCCGAGGTTGCCCGAGGAGGACTCGACGAGCACGGAGTCGGCCGTCAGCGTGCCGTCGCGTTCCGCCGCGGCCACCATCTCGGCGGCGGCCTTCAGCTTGATCGAGCCGGCGAAGTTGAAGCCCTCGCACTTGAGGAACAACGCCTCCCCGAAGATCCGCTCGACGTCCACGTAGAGCGCCTCCTCGTCGAAGGCCTGGGGGACGGTGATGACCGACACGGTGAACTCCTCTTCCGGTGTTTCCTGCGGACTGTGCTGGGACGGGCCGGATCCGGTGCGGGGCAGCCTCTTTCACCCGTAGCGGCGTCGTTCGTGGAAGAAGTCGTCGACGACCCGCAGCCGGCCGGAGCGGGCGACGCGGTCGTAGACGAAGCCGCCGACCGCGAGATCGAGGACTCCGAGGCCGAAGGGCGAGAAGACCGCCGGGCGGTCCCCGGGGACGGTCACCCGACCCGCCATCACGTCGTCCAGCGTGCCGTGAACGAAGTCCCGGTTGCCGGTGAGCTGTTCGGTCAGGTGGGGAGAGGTGCCCGCCCTGAGGCAGTGCCCGACGTCGTCGACGATGTTGGTCGAGGCGAGAATGACGCTCGGGGCGAGATCGCGCAGCGACACGTGCAGGACCACGGGGTTGTGGCCGAACCACGAAGGGTCGTCGACATGAGGTTCGCCGGCGACGGTCGCGAAGACCACGAGATCGCTGGTACGGATCAGATCCTCCGGGGAGCGATGCACCGTGACGGGCGCGGCGCCGCCGGACTGTTCCACGTACAGCCGGAATCCGGCCGCGCTGTCCGCGGAGACGTCGTACACCCCGACGTCGTCGAACGACCAGCCCGAGCCTTCGAGGAACGTGTGGACGTACCGGGCGATCAGACCGGAGCCGAAGAACCCGACGCGGGTGGGGCGTGTCCGGTCGCGGCTGAGCCGGTCGGCCGCCGAGACCGCGGACGCGGCTGTCCTCGTGGCGCTGATGATCGAGCTCTCCAGACAGGCGAACGGATAACCCGTGACGGGGTCGTTGAGGATCAGCACGGCCGAGGCGCGGGGAACGCCGGACCTCACGTTGGCCGGGAAGCTGGAGATCCACTTCAGTCCGTCCACCGGGGACTCGCCCCCCAGGGAAGCGGGCAGCGCGATCATCCGGGACGTCGCGCGGTCCGGGAAGCGGAGGAACGAGGAGGGCGGGTTGACCGTCCGTCCCGCACCGTGCAGCCGGTACGCGGCCTCGACGACCTCCACGATCTCCTTCTCCCGGCCGTCGAGGGCACTTCGGACCTGGCTGCCGGGGATCACCGCGAACGAGGGCACGGTGACGTCCTCGGCCGTCGGGGAAGCGGGGAAGCCGGTGCGGTCGCTGTTCATCGCGGTCCCACCCCGATCGTCCGCGCGAAGGGGTCCGGCCGGGTGGGCGAGGCCATCGCGACGACGACCTCGCGCGGTCCTTCGTAGGCCTGCCTGTCGTGCGCGGTACGGATGTTGTCCACGAGGAGCAGGTCACCGGCCTTCCACGGCCGGCGCACGGTGTGCTCCTCGTAGACCGAGTTGACGAGCCGGACGACGTCCTCTCCGACGGGCTCGCCGTCGCCGTACCGCGTGTTGAACGGCAGGCCGTCGGATCCGTACTCGTCGACGAGGTACTCGCGTACCTCGGGTGCGAGCGTCCACTCGTTCAGGAAGGCGATCTGGTTGGACCAGCAGGACCGGCCGTCGACCGGGTGGCGCACCACGGCGCTGCGCCTCTGCGTGGTGCGCAGCCCTCCGTCGGGCTGCCAGGCGCAGGCGATGGCGTGGTCGTGGCAGTAGCGCTCCACCGCCCCGCGGTCGTCGGTGCCGAACGCCTCGGTCACGGTGGCTCCGACCTCGCCGGTGTAGTTGCGGGTCAGGAGCCAGCCCTCCCGTTCGAACCGCTCGGTCAGACCGCGGGGCAGGGCGTCGTACACGTCCGACGCGTCGGCCAGGCCGGTCGACCCGCCGGCGGTGGGCTCCGAGAGGCAGGCGAAGAGCAGCAGGCCGGGGGAGCCGACGGTGTAGCTCAGTTCGTGGTGCATGCACATCGGCTGGTTCGGCGGCCAGGGAGAGGACGAGTGGACGCCGGGCGAGTACGTACGCCTGGGGGCGAAGGTCTCCCGCTCCGTCACCGGTTCCGCGGCCAGCCGGCCGAGGACCGCGGCGACGCCGTCCGTGTCGTGCAGGCCCAGACCACGGACCAGGACGGCACCGTGTTCGGCGAGTGCGGCGTGGAGCCCGTCCCGGGCTCCGGCCGCCCAGCCCGCCGGGTCGTCGGTGGCCTGGACCGTCAGCGTCGCGGGCCGGGCCGTTCCCCGCTCCGTATCGGCGGGGGCGGTGGCCGTGTCCATGGAAGTCATCGTGATCTCCTCGGGGTAGTGATCGGTTCACGAGGTGGAACGTGCGTCGATGCAGGAGGCGAGATCGGCGAGTACGGGGTGGCGGACCAGATCCCGCAGCGACACCTCCCGGTCCAGGGAGACCGCCACCCTGACCGCCGACAGTGAAGTGCCCCCGCGGTCGAAGAAGTTGTCCTGCCTGCCGATGAGTGTCCGGGGGACGCCGAGCACCTCCGCCCAGACCGCCGCCAGTCGTCGCTCGGTGGGTGTGCGGGGCAGGTCGTCGTTCTCGTCCACGACGGTCCCGTCCGATTCCGCTGCCCGTTCGGCCAGTTCCCGGCGGTCGATCTTCCCGTTGGCGGTCAGTGGCAGCGTCTCCTGCCAGTGGAAGTGCGACGGAAGCATGTAGACGGGCAGAGTGGCGCCGAGCCGGTTGCGCAGCGCATCGGCCCGCAGGGGACGCGCACCGCTGTAAAAGGCGGTCAGATGCCGCTCCGTACCGGGCCGTTCGGCGACCACGACGGCGCCGTCGCGCACGCCGGGTGTCCGCAGCAGAGCGTTTTCGATCTCACCTGTCTCGATCCGGAACCCCCGGATCTTGACCTGTGAGTCCCTGCGACCGAGGAACTCCAGTTGTCCGTCGGGGAGCCAACGGCCGTAGTCCCCGCCCAGATGGAGTCGCTCGCCCGCGTGGAACGGATCCGGCAGGAAGACGGCGTCCGTCCGGTCCGGGTCGTTGACGTACCCCCGGCCGACACAGACCCCGGCGAAGGCTATGGCACCCGGTGCCCCCAGTGGTACGGGGGAGAGGTGATCGTCCAGGAGGTAGACGCGTACGTTGTTGACCGGACGGCCGAGCGGCACACGTGCCGTGTCCGGCACCCGGTCCATGACCGCGTGGTTGGTGTCGTCCGACGTCTCGGTCAGACCGTAGGCGTTGACCAGCGCTGTTCCGGGCACGGTGGTGAACCAGCGCCGAACGAGTTCCTTCTTCAGGGTTTCGCCGGTGACCGACACGCACCGCAGGTCGGGCAGGTCGCGCGCGTGCCGTTCCAGGAAGGCCAGGACGGCGTCGAGGTAGGACGGGACCAGCTGCAGGACACTGACCCGGCCGTCCGCCAGGGTGTCGACGAACCGGCGGACGTCCAGGATCGCCTCCTGCCCCACCAGCAGGGTGCGCCCGCCCGTCAGCAGGGGCGACAGGAGCTGCCACACGGAGATGTCGAAGCACTGGGGTGCCGTCTGGGCGACCACGTCGCCCTCCCCGATCCCGAAGTCCTCGATCTTCGCGAGGAGATGGTTGAGCATGCCCGCGTGCTCCACCATCGCCCCCTTGGGTTCCCCGGTGGAGCCCGAGGTGAAGACGGTGTACGCGAGATCGTCCGGTCCGACCGGTACGCGGGGATCGGAGTCCTCGTGGCTCTCCTCGCAGAGGGTGTCGACGAACGACGTGCGTACCCCTGCCAGGGACGTGACGGCGTCATCGAGAGTGGTGCTGCCGCCGGGGTCGGTGAGCACCAGGCCGCAGCCCGCGCGAGCGAGCATGGTGGCGATGCGGTCGGCGGGGAAGCCCGGCTCGACGGGCAGGTAGACGCCGCCGGCCTTGAGGATCGCGAGGACCGAGGTCAGCCAGTTCAGGTTCCGTCCGGTCACCACGGCGACGACGTCCTGCCGGCCCAGCCCCGAGTCCAGCAGGGCGTGCGCGAGCCGGTTGGCGCGGTGGTCGAGCTCACCGTAGGTGCAGGGCCTGTCACCCTGAACGGCCGCGACCCTGTCCGGGTGCGTGCGCGCCCGCTGCGCGAAGAGTTCGTGGAAGCGCAGGCCGGGCAGTTCGCGGTGCGGCCCCGCGAGCCCGTCGACCTGATGACGGAGCTCCGCGGGCGACAACAGGCTCTGCCTGCCGTGCGCCGCGTCGGGATCCGCCGCGATCAGCCTGAGCGCGGTGAGGTGGTAGCCGGCGATCCTCCGCGCGCACGCCTCGTCGAGAACCTCCGTGCTGTACAGCAGCCGGAGCACGTACGCGTCGTCGCGACGGACCGCCGCCACCCGCAGCACGGCCCTGCGCAACGGTCCACCGCCGCCCGTCGGATCGAACACCACTTCCGGCGAGTTGGCCGGGAGGCCCAGCTCCGAGCGGAGAGCGTCGAGCGGAAAGTCCTGGTGGGCAAGGAGCTCCGACTCCGTACGGTCCGCGTGCAGCACCAGCGTCCGCCACGTGACACAGCCGGTCGACAGGCGGCACGGCAGCGGATCGGCGGCCCCGGTCGCCACGAAGCCGGTCGTGACGTCGGGTTCCCCGGTCAACGCGGCCAGCACCTTGGCATGGGCGGCCAGGACCAAAGAGGTGGGACTGACCCCCATCGAAGCCGTCAGCCGGTCCAGTCCGGTCATGAGCGCCGCCGGTAGGGCAGTCTCGACCATCGCCGTGCCGGGTACCGGATCGCGGGTCCACCGGGCCAGTGAGGTGGCTCCTGCGGCGGTGAGCGCGTCGCGCCAGTAGTCGGAAGAGGTGCGTGTGCGCGTGTTCATCGTGTCGCCTCCTCGCCCCGGTCGTCCGCGGGGGCGATCCGCGTGGCCGGATTCCCGCCCCACCGGGCGTTCCCGGGTACCGACTCCCCCTTCATCAGGAAGGAGTCCGGAGCGATGACCGCTCCGTCGCCGATCGTGACGCCGTAGTGCACGAAGGCTCCGACCCCGAGCGTGCAGCGGGAACCGATGGCGGAGCGGTCGGACTTGAAGGCGCCGTCCTCCTGCGAGTGGCACTGGACGACACTGCCGGTGTTGAGCGCGCAGCCGTCACCGATGGTGACCATCGTCCGCTCCGTCAGGAAGCAGCCGTCGTCGAAGACCATGCGCCCGATCCGCACCCCCAGCAGACGCCAGACCAGCCCCTTGAAGGGAGTCCCGTCGAACGTCTTGAGGAACAGCTCCGAGGGCACCTTCCAGAAGCGTTCACGTCGCCAGAAACGACGGTCGTAGATCGAGCAGAAGAGCGGGCCCGGCGGGTGGGACGACGTGACCGCGCGCTCCACGAGGACGAAGTACGCGGCAGTGACGACCAGCACCAGGACGTTGCCCAGCGCGACGGCCGCGGCGCCGACCGACGTGTAGAGCTCGGCCGAACCCGAGACGACCAGGGTGACCAGGAACGCGTAGACCCACCTGACCAGCAGGTACAGCCCCATGGTGCCCGCGTTGTGCCGGTTCTTGGCGGTCAGGCCGGTGCGCGGCTCGGAGCCGGTCCTCGTGAGGCCGAAGCCGCTGTCGCGCTCGACCGACCTGGGTATCTCGAAACTGGGCGAGCCCAGGAGGCCGACACCTTCCCGGATCCTCCCGTCCACCGGGACCATGACCTTGGTCGCCAGCAGGCAGTTGGCCCCCGTTCGGCCCCGGGAGGGGTAGGCGATCCTGTTGCCCAGGAAGTTCCGCGGTCCGATGGCGGTGCGGGAGACGCGGAAGGACGTGCTGGAGAACTCGGTGTTGTTGATCGACAGCCCGTCGGCGACCATCGTCCCCGCCCCGACCGCACTCAGGTACGGCGTCTCGTGCTTCACCTCGGTCCCGAAGTTCGATCCCGTCTGCTCCACCCGGGAGAGGTCGTAACCGAGCAGACGAAGGTAGGGGACCACGGCGGAACTGTCGCCGAACAGGCGTGTGAGGAAAGGCCGGTTGGTCAGCAGGGTGACCGCGCGGAGCATCCCGTAGTGGATGCCGTAGAGGGGGTAGACCCTGTCCGGCACGATGGCGCGGGCGAGCAGCCGGGGGACCGCGGCGAGTGCGAGGAAGCCGAGCGGCATGATCACGAACAGCAGCACGAAGGAGATGGCCAGCGCGTCGCGGTAGAACACCCACGTGGTGAGGACCGAGGGACCCGGTTCCAGTACCGCGGAGAGCTGCGGGGCTTCGGCGAGCAGAAGGCCGATGCCTCCGACGGCCAGCGGCAGGTACACCAGCAGCGCGGCAAGCAGTTGCGTGACGCTGTGGAGCGACCTGCGCACGGCGCCGCAGGACGCGGGTTCCACCACCGGGTACTCCCGGTCGGCGCGCCGTGCCGGTGAGCCGTGCCAGGATTCGCCGGCGGGCACCGTCTGCCCGCTGTGGAGCGCGGACGCGTGGGCCAGCCGGGCGCCGTCGCCGAGCGACGTATTGATGTCGAGCACCGAGGCCTCGGCGACGACCACTTCCCTTCCGAGCGTCACGGTGCCGGTCTCGATGAGATCTCCGCACGCGCGATAGCCGGTGAAGAAGCAGTCCTTGCGGATGACCGCGGAGTCACCGACGGACAGCAGGTCGGTACAGAGGGGCACATGGCGGGAGAAGACCGTGACGCCCGATCCGATCCGCGCACCCAGCGCCCTGAGATAGAGCGTGTAGAGCGGCGATCCGACGAAGAGGACGAGCGGATCCGAGCGGACGAGTGTCTTGACGGCCCAGAGGCGGAAGTACGCCAGGCTCCAGATGCGGATCCGCTGCGGCTTCCAGCGCCCCACGAGGGCCCACTTGGCGAGTATCGGCGCGACCGACAGCCCGAGGAACACGGCGCCACCGAAGACGACGGAACGGAGATACACGTCGAGCACGCCGCTTCCGTCGGAGATCCACGCGTAGCCGTGGACACCGACGAACGCGACGAGGAACGAGTAGACGAGGAAGGCCAGCAACTGCATCGCCCCGCACAGGGCGTACCCCGGCCTGCCCGGGGGAGTTCCGGATGCCGGGACGGACGGTGCGAGGACAGGGCGCGAAGGCTCTGCGGGTACCGGGGGAGCGGTGGCCGTCAGAGCGAGGGCCAGATCCTGGACGGTGCTGTGCTCGTAGACGTCGCGGATGGAGACCTGCGGCAGGTCGGCGCGCTTTCTGACCCGCGCGCAGAAATGGGCCATCACCAGAGAGTCGGCACCCAGGTCTTCGAAGAAATGACTGTCGGCCGGCACCTGATCGAGCCGCATGACGTCGGCCAGCACGTCGGCGAAGCCCGCTTCGGCGCAGGCGAGCGGTTCGGTGGGGCGCCCGTGCCGGGCAGTGGCATCCGCCGGAGGCGGCGACGAAGAGGTGACCTGCGTTCCGGTCATGAGGGGCTCCCTCGCTAGGGACGCGCGCCACGTCGTGTGCGACCCCGGTTGAGCCGGACGCGGACGCTCTCCACCCAGCATTCGAGGCCGACGGCGCGAAGGTTTGCCCTGCTCGCGGAGGAATTCGTATGTTCTGCGCCGCGCTGGCCCGGCCCTCGACGGGCCGCGCCAGATGCCGTGAACCCCTGCGACGAACAGGACCCCGTGGGCGGTCCACGGGGGCGGTCCACGGGGGCGTGAGTGAGCAGGCCCGTGCCTACACGGCCGGACCCGCGGCGAGGGAGGCGGGTCCTCCGGTGGCGAGACCGTCCTCCCGTACCCGGTGGGCCAGGTCGATCTTCGTGTAGGCGGGCCTTCCCGCCAGCCGGTACTTGGACTTGACCCGGCTGAGGTAGTCCTTCGCCGTGTTCGGGGTGACGCCCGCACGGCGTGCCGCGGACTTGAGGGTCATTCCGGAGACGTAGTCCAGCAGGATCTGCAGTTCCTTGGGGGCGAGGTGCGGGCCGGCGGGGCCCTCTCCCTCCGGGGGGCGCCCGCCGCCGGCGCCGGTGATCCTGCCCAGCCACCAGGGGAGCGCGGCGGGGGAGAAGTCGTTGGTGTAGACCGCCGGACGGCGCCCGCAGTGGAAGACGTCGTCCCGGGTGACGCCGTGGTTCCGGAAGCCGAGACTGTGCACGAGGCCCTGGTACTCGGGGTTCGCGGTGGACACGACCAGTTGTCCTCCTCGGCCGGCGGTCTGCCGGAGGATGTGGCGCAGCAGGTGCGCGCGGACGGCCGGATCGGGGCAGTGCGCGGCGCCCAGGAAGAGGCCGCCCTCGGCCAGGGTCGTACTGTGCTGCTGGAGCAGGAGTTCCATGCTCGCGGTCGTCCGCTCGTCGATCGGCATGAGGTTGGCGAGGCCGATCGCCCGCTCGTGCCGGTCGTGGACGATGTGGAAGGCGGAGATGTCCTCTCCGGCCCAGCGTTCGGTCAGCCGGTCGCAGCGACGCCGGTCGAAACCGCTGTCCAGGGCCCATTGGCGCATCAGCCGTCCGACGTCGGAGGCGTCCGAGGCGGCGGCGGCACGGACGCGCACCGCGCGCTGGTCGGCCGGGAAGAGCGTCCGGCGGATCAACGGGGTGGCCCCGAGGAAGATCCCCTGTTCGGTGAGGGCGGCACGTTCGGCGTGGTCGCGGGCGCCGGGGAGCAGGGCGAGGCGGTAGTCGCGGGCACGGACGCGGACGTTCTCGTGCGCCTCCGGTCGTCTCCACCGGTAGGCCAGTTCGAACACGGTCCGGTACGGCTCGGTGATCCGGAGCCCCAGCGTGTCCCGGCCGACGACGCTGAGCGAGGCGAGTGAGGCGAAGTGGTCGGGGCCGCCCGGCACGAGCCGCTCGTCCCCGGACCACACGGTGGCGAGCAGCCGCACGGCGTGCCGCCACTGCCGGCCGGGCAGCTCCCGGCCGAGCCGTTCCAGGACCTCCTCGGCCACCTGGTCGGCGACCGCTCCGGGGGCGGTCGGCGGTATGCCCCCTTCCAGGGCACGGCAGGCCGCGTCGGCGATCAGCGGGACGCCGGCCGCCAGCCGGACCACGAGGGTGCGGCCGTCCGGGTCCTCGACAGCGGCGGCCCGTTCGGCGATCCACTCCTCGTCGGCGGCTGCCGCGGTGACGGTCGCGGCGCCCGAGTACGTCCACAGGGCATCGGCCAGAATCGGCCTGCGGCTGACCACGACCACCGCCGGCCGCTCGTCGCCGAGGCGCTCGAACTCGCCGTACAGGGAATCCCGTCGCAGCCGGCCGTCGACGCTGTCGACCACCACCGTCCGCCCCGCCGGGCCGGCCAGCGCCCGCCGCAGCGCGACGAGCCCGTCGGGCCGGTCGAGGTCCACCCTCACCGAGTCCCCGAGACCCGCCGCGAGCGCGGACTTGCCGACCCCGAGCGGTCCGGTCAGATTGACCAGTGGATGCGCGGCCACGGCCGCACGCAGCTTCTCCTGAGTCGCTAAGGCGGATCTCCCCGAACCACTCACGGACACCGTCCCTCCAGGCTGCCCCGACCGCTCGCCGCAGGACGATACCGAGTGCGGCGCGCGGTGCCCAGACCTGGTGCGGCATCAAGATGGTGCGGCACGCGGGCGGTGTCGGAGGGGGCGTCCGGCGCGGCCGTCCCCGCAAGCCGCCCAAACGGGCGGCTACGGGCGTGTCCGGCGCCTGGCTAGCGTCCATTCCGGCGCCGGGGCCGTTTCCCCGGAGACCGGGACCCGCGAAGGAGCGGACGATGCACCCCTTCTGGCTGACGCTGGCGGACAAGGAGTTCTACCTTCCGCTGGACCGTGCCTCGAACGTGGGCGAGACGTACGCACCGAGCACGGTTCCCGACGGGTGGACGGGGTCGGACGACGGCGTCTGGACCTGCTGGCGCCCGGCCGACCGGGTGTCCGTGGAAGAGGGCTGGAAGGTCCATGTGTCCACCAGGCCCGAGCGGCTCCGGTTCACGCTCGACACGGTGGCCGAGGCCTGCTTCGACGAACGCCTGGTCTTCAAGCACCTCTCCGCACGGCTGTTCTTCGAGGTGTTCCACCACAAGCACGTCGACCGGGCGCAGGCCGGCAAGTTCTGCGCGATCTACCCGCCCGACGTCGAGACCGCCCGGCGGCTGATGGACCGGCTCTCGGCCGACCTGAAGGACGAGGTCGGACCCTACATCCTCAGCGACCGCCGCTACGGGGACGGGGGCGTCGTCCAGTACCGGTACGGAGCCCACCGCAGCCGCTCCCGGGTCCAGGCGGACGGCACGGACCTCCAACTGGTGCGCGACGGCCACGGAAACGACGTCCCTGACGTGCGGTCCGCCCGGTTCGTCCTGCCGCCCGGTGTGGAGGACCCGTTCAGCCCGCCGGTGCGGCCCCATGCCGGACCGATCCTGCTGAACGGGCGGTACGAGGTCACGGCGGCGATCCGCCACAGCAACGGCGGCGGCACCTACCGGGCCACCGACACCCGCACCGGCCGCACGGTCTTCGTCAAGGAAGCACGGGCGCACAACGGGTTCATGGGCGACGGCACCGACGCCCACGACCGGCTCCGCCACGAGTGGGCGACACTCGAACGCGTCCACGCCCAGGCGCCCGGGCTCTGCCCCGAACCGGTCGACTTCTTCACCGAGTGGGAACACGCCTTCCTGGTCACCGAGTTCATCGAGGGAACCGGCTTCGTGCAGTGGGTCGCGGCCAGAACGACGATGGGCCGGTTCGACGTCGCCGCCGACCGGCAGGCCGCGTACCTCGCCGAGGTGGAGCGCGTCCTGGCCGGCCTGCGCGCCGACCTCGACCGGCTGCACGGAATCGGTCTGCGCTTCGGCGACCTGAGCCACGGCAACGTGATGATCCTCGACGACCTGCGCGTGCGCCTGATCGACTTCGAGACCGCCAACCCGCTGACGGAGAAGCCGCATCCGATGGGCACGCCGGGCTACAAGCCGTCGCCGGCCCTGGTCGAGGCGGGGGTGGAGGACGACGAGTACGGGTTCTCCGGGCTGGCGCAGTTCGCCCTCTTCCCGCTGAACCAGCCGCTGGAACGCGACCCGGTGGGCCGTACCGAGCTCTACCGCCGGGACCTCGAACAGGTCGCGCCGGTCCCCGAGGAGCTGTGGCGCGTCGCGACCCGCTACCACGGCGCCACCACCGTCGACGACCCGGCTCCCACCCACGACCTGCCCACGGCAGCCGCACTCGACGCGGATCCGCAAGGAGCGCTGGAGCGTCTGCGAGCCGGAATCACCGCCGGCCTCCTGGCCATGGCCAGGCCCGACGGCCGGGACTGGGTGTTCCCGCCGTCGCCGCAGGGCTACACCGTGAACACCCACTGTCTGGAACACGGTACGGCCGGTGTGCTCCACGCCCTGCGGCAGTCCGGCACCGAGATCCCCGACGACCTGGTGGCCAGATTCCGTCGCGACGCGCTGGCGAGCGTCACCACCCTGGCGCCCGGCCTGCAGAACGGCACCGCGGGCATCGCCTGGGTCCTGGCGGAACTGGGCCTCGACGACGAAGCCGGGGACGTCCTCGACGCGTCCGCGCACCATCCGCTCAGCCTCGCCTCGGCCCGGCTGACGCACGGCGCCGCCGGCATCGGACTGGCCCACCTCGCGCTGCACGCCGGACTCGGCGGAGACCACCGGCTGGCCTTCGCCACCCGGACCGGGGACTCCTTCGTCGAGGACGGCCGACGGCTGGTGTCCGACGCCGGTGTTCCCGGACTCGCGTCCGGTCTCGCCGGAACTGCCCTGTTCCTGCACGCCCTCGGCGAATACACCGGCGAAACGCGCTACCTCCGGGGAGCGGTCGCCCTGATGCACGCCGAGCTCGACCGTGCTGTCGACGGTGGCGACAAGGGGCTGTTGTTCCGGGACACCACGCAGACCAGAAACCTGCCGTACCTGTGGGACGGGTCCGCCGGTGTGCTCCTGGCCCTCACCAGGCTGGTCTCCGCGACCGGAGACGAGCGCTGCGCGCGGACGCTGCCTTCCATCGTGTCCACGTGCCACATCACCTGCACCGTGGATCCGGGCCTCTACTCCGGCGTCGCCGGACTCGCGTACGCGCTGGCCGAACACGCCCAGCACGCCGGCGGGCCGGGCGAGCGGTGGCCCGCACTGCGCGTCGCCACCGGACTCGCCAAGTACGCGATCCGGCACCCCGACGGCCTCCGCGTTCTCGGCGCCGCCGAGGAGCGCTTCCACGCCGACCTGGGGTCCGGCAGCGCCGGAGTGCTGCTCGCCCTCGCCCGGGTGCTCGACGGCCCCGGTGTACGGCTGCTCCCCGGCCCGTACACCCCCTGAACCCCGGTCGGCCGGAACAACCGGCCGGTCCGGCGACACAGAAGAGGAAGAGGAGGAATCAGCATGGACGCGATTCTGGCCCTGCAGGGCCTGGAGGAGACCTCGGTGGACACCGAGGCGCCCGCGTACACCGGACGGGGCAGCGCGATCAGCGTCTTCGGCAGCTGCGTCACCCGCGAAGCCGAGGTAGCCCGCTGATCCGGCCATGAACGGCCAGTGCCCCGGCCGGCGAACCCGCCGGCCGGGGCACCGGGGCGGCGCGACGGCCGGGGGAACCGGCACCGCCCGCCACCCGCGGTATGCAGCCGAACCACGAAGCGCCGACGGAGCGAAGGGGGACGGGCCCCGCACCGCACCGCCCCGCCGGACCTGATTCCGGCAGCCTGCCGGTGCGGTGGCGCACCGTCCTTCGCCCACCGGTGGCCGCCCCAGAACCGGAGTCCCCGCCATGCGTGCCACTTCCCCCGTCACCACCGGCCGCCGTGCCGAACTGGCCGTCATCGACGAAGCCCTCGGGCGCCTGCGGACGCGGCGGGGCGGCTCGGTGTTCGTGCTGGGCGAGGCGGGCATCGGCAAGTCCCGGCTCGCCCGGGAAAGCGTGGACCGGGCGGCCCGGCTCGGCGTGTGCGTGCTGCGCGGACGCGGCAGCGCGACGGGTCTCACCGGACCCTTCCGCCCCCTCGTGGAAGCGCTCGCCTCGTACTCCCGGGCCGACGGGCTGCCCGCCGACCCGGAGCTGGAGCCCTATCGCCCCGCGCTCGCGCGCGTGGTCCCCGAATGGCGGCGGGCGGCGGCAGGCCCGGAGAACCTGGTCGAACTCGCCGAGGCCTTGCTCCGCCTGCTCGCCGTGCTCGGGAGGGGGCGCGGCTGCCTGCTGGTGCTGGAGGACCTCCACGAGGCGGACCACGAGACCCTGGCCGTCGTCGACTACCTGGTCGACAACCTGGCCACCCTGCCGGTGCTGATCGTCGGCACGCTGCGCCCCGAGCCGGTCGCGGTGCTCGAACTCGTCGACGCGGCGGTGCGCCGCCGGACGGCGGCAGCACTGACACTCCGTCCGCTGGACGCCCCGGGGATACGGGCGGTCGCCGCCGGCTGCCTGGAGGTCGCGGCGGACCGGGTGCCGGCCGTCGTGGTCGACCGGCTGACCACGTACGGCGGCGGAAACCCCTACCTCGCCGAGGAACTGCTCTCGGACATGGTGGGGTCGGGCGCGGTGCGGGTGGCCCCGACGGGTGTGACGGTGGTGGGCGACCCGGCGACCGGTGTGCCGGCGTCCGTCGTGCAGAGCCATGCCCAGCGGCTCGCCCGACTGGACCCGGCGGTGGGACGCCTCCTGCTGACGGCCGCGTGCCTGGGGCCGCGGTTCTCCGCCGCCACGCTGCACCTGGCCCTCGGGGCGGGCGAACAGGAGCTGTTCGCGTGCCTGGGAGCCGCCACCCGCGCCGGTTTCGTCACACCGGTCGGCGACGGGACCGACCGGTACGCCTTCCGGTACCGGCTGACGGCCGAGGCGCTGCTCGCCGTGCCCACCCCGCCCGAACGTGCCGCGCTGGCCCGTCGTACGGCCACCGCGCTGGAGAACGCCGGTCCGCTGCCGACGGAGGACAGGTGCCGACTGGTCGCGGACCTGTGGACCACGGCCGGGGAGCGCGGTCGCGCCGCCGCCGGGTACGCGGAAGCGGGCCGGCGGGCCCAGGCCCGCGGGGCGTGCGAATCCGCCGTCGCGCTGTTCGAGCGGGCGGCCGAGCTGGCTCCGGTGGAGGACCGGGCGTCCGTCGTCGAGTCCCTCGCACAGGCACTCGCCGGAGCAGGCCGCCTGGAGCGCGCTTTCGCGCTGGCCGAGACCCTGGACATGGTGGGTTCGGAGACACCGGACGTCGGCCGCCGTGTCGACCTGCACCTCCGGCTCGCCCGGGACGCCGCGCTGGCCGAGCGGGGCGCCGACGCGCGCGGGCAGCTGGCGGCGGCCCGGGCCCTCGCGCCGGAGCTGGGGCGTGTGCCGAAAGCGGCGCCGTCCGCCCGGAGGACGGGACAGGCGGGACAGGCAGGACGGACGGGACAGGCGGGACAGGCGGGACAGGCAGGACGGACGGGACAGGCAGGACGGGCAGGACAGGCGGGACTTACGGCACACGGTCCAGGCGGGGCCGCCGCCGGAATGTCCGGGGCGGACGCGGCCCTCGCCGTGGTCGAGGGACACCTCGCGCTGCTTCCCGGTCCGGTCGGCCGCGGTGGTCCGGACCGGCCCACCCGCCTCGCGGAGGCCGAGCGGTCGGCGCGCCGGGCCGTCGAGGCCGCGGAGCGGGCGTCGCTGCCCGTGGTGGAGTGCCAGGCCCTGCACCTGCTCGCGCTGCTGGGCCGCGAACGCGGTCCCGGCCGGGCCGACGCCTGCCTGGAACGCATGCTGGGCGTCGCCGAGAAGCACGGCCTGCCGCTGTGGCGGGCGGAAGCCCTCGTCGGCCTCGGCGTCAACGCCCTGACACGCACCGGGAGTCCGGCCCGACTGGAGGCGGCGCGGCAGACCGCGCGGGAGCTCGGGGCGATCGCGCCGGCGCAGGACTCCGAGGGGACGCTCGCCCTGCACGCGGTGCTGCGGGCCGAGTACGACCAGGCCCGCGAGACGGTCGACCGTTCCCTCGCGGCGACCGCCCGGCTGCGCGACTCCACCCGCCGCCGCCTCCTGCTGGCCTCGGCGACGCTCGCCGCCCATCGCGGGCGCCGGGGTGAGATGGAACGGGAGCTGGAGCGGTTCCACCGGGCCGACGGGGCGGACTCCCTCCTCACACCCGTCGTCCTCGGCCTGTGCCGGGCCTTCTGCGCGCTGATGGAGGAGGACCGCCCGGCGGCGGTGCGGGAGCTGGCCGCCGTCGCCGCCCGGGAGGCCACACATCCCGACGTCCTCCACCTGTCGGGCAGTCACGGGCTCGGCCCGCTCCTCGACGTCCTCGCCGGCCGCGCCGGCCGGACGGCCCTGCGGGAGCACGGCGCGGCCCCGGCGGCGGAGTTCGCCTGGAACCACCAGTTCCTGCTGATGGCCGAGGCGGTGCTGCTGGGCCGCGAGGGCCGGGACGGCGAGGCCGTGGCCGTCCTCGCGACGGTCCGCGCCGCGTACGGCACCCTCTTCCCGGCCGCCCACCACCTCGGACTGCGCCTCGTCGCGGAGGCGGCGCAGGAGGACGGCTGGGGCGATCCGGTGGAGTGGCTGCGGGCCGCCGAGGAGTACTTCCACGCGGCGGACGTCACCGCGGTCGCGGGAGCGTGCCGGGCCCTGCTGCGCAGGTCGGGCGCGGGAGTGCGGCAGCGGCGCGTCGGCCGGGACAGGGTCCCGGCGGCCGTTCGGCAACTCGGCGTGACCCCGCGGGAGTACGACGTACTGGCGCTGCTGGCCGAACGCCTGAGCAACCCGGAGATCGCGCGCCGCCTCTCCATCTCGCCGCGCACCGTGGAGAAACACATCGCCGGTCTGGCCCGCAAGACCGGGCGGTCCGAGCGGTCCGCGCTGCGCGCGCTGGCCTGCCTGCAGACCGCGCTGACCTGAGGCCGCGCGTCGGGCGGGGGATCTCGCGGGCCGTGCCGGGCTCGGGCGCCCGGGTGTGTGTCCGTACCGGGCCCGGGTGTGTGTCCGTAACGACTCCCGACATGTGTCCGTACCGGCTTCGGCGTGTCCGCGGCGCGTCCTCGCGTGTGCCCTCGTGCCTGCCTCGGTGTGTCCCCAGGTCCGACCCGTGTGCCGAATGACCGGGGGAGTCCGGTGGCCTGGCCGATGGCGTCGGAGCCATCGGCTCCCCGATCCCGGCCGGGGCTCCGACCAGGGGCGATACCGATCCCGCACCGCGCGTAGTCCGATCCCGGAGTGGCCGCGCCTAGCGTTCGGTCCATCGGCGAAGGGCTCACGGCTCGGGCCGGGGCCGTCTGCCAAGGCGGCAGCACCACCCCCTGTTCCGTACATCGACCAAGGAGAGACGACCATGGCTGACGAGATCGAGCCCACCGGTACCGACGAGACCGTTCTCCCGCTGCAGGAGCTCGGCGGCGGCGAGGAGGACGACGTTCTGGCGCACATCAGCACCGTGAGCCTCGCGGTCTGCAAGGTCCAAGAGGCCTCCTGACCCGTCCGGCCCCGGCCGGAACGCAGGTCCTCCGCCGTGTCCGGCCCCGGGCCGGAACACGGCGGAGGAGCAGAGCGGCGGGCGCGCGCACCGGGGGACCGGGGGAATCGCGCCCGCCGCTCCGCCGCGACTCCGCACTGCCGCGACTCCACGGTGCGGGCGTCTCCTCGGTGCCGCTACCAGCAACTCCACGGCACACGGGCCGTGTCCGACGTCCGTCCCGCGGAACGCCTTCTCCGCCGCGGGAAGAGAAAGGGAAGAGCATGCACCAGCCGCTCGCGTTCGCCGTCGCCGATCCGGAGTTCTACGCCCCGCTGGAATCGGCGGCCGACCGCGGCGAGGTCTACCGTCCCGCTGTGGTCCCGCCGGAGTGGCGCAGCGCCGAATCGACCGTGTGGACCATGTGGTTCCGGCGGAAGCTGGGCGTCGAGGACGGCTGGAAGGTCCATGTCTCGGCGAAGCCCGACCGCTTGCGGGCCGTGCTCGACACCGTCGCCGCGATCTGCTTCGAGCAGGACGTCCCGTTCAAGCACCTGTCGTGCCGGCTCTTCCACCAGTGGGCGCACCACAAGCACGCCCCCCGGCCGCAGAGCGGCAAGTTCATCGCCGCCTACCCGCCCGACGAGGCCGCGGCGCGTCGGCTGATGGAGGCCCTGCGCGAGGCCCTGGCCGACGAGGACGGGCCGTTCATCCTCACCGACCGCCGCTTCGGCGACTCCCGGACGGTCCACTACCGCTACGGCGCCTTCGTGCCGCGCTCACGCGTGCAGGCGGACGGCACCCGCGTGCTGCTGGCCCGGGGCGACGACGGCGTCCTGGTGGAGGACGTGCGGGGATCGTCGTTCCGGCCGCCGGACGGCGTCCAGGACCCGTTCCGTCCCCCGGCGCAGGCCAAGGCCCCGGACCGGGCAGCGGCCGAGGCCCGAGGAGACAAGGCCCGAGAGGACAAGGCCCCGGACAAGGCACCGGAAAGCACGGCTCCGGAGACGACGCAGCGCGCCCCGAAGCCGGTGACGCTGCGCGGGTACGTCTTCGACTCGGTGGTGCGGCACAGCAACGCCGGGGGCGCGTACCGGGGCCACGAGGCGGCCACCGGTCGGCCGGTGTTCATCAAGGAGGCCCGGGCGCACACCGCCGTCGAGGCGGACGGGCGTGACGCCCGGGCGCGCCTGCGCGGCGAGTGGGAGACCCTGCGGGCCCTGCACACCGCGGCCCCCGGGCTGGCCCCCGAGCCGCTCGCCCACTTCACGGCCTGGGAACACGACTTCCTGGTCACGGAGTTCATCGACGGCAGGGCGATGAACGCGTGGATGGCCGTCACCAACCCGCTGATCCGGGCCGGCTCGACCCGGACGGACGTCGCCGCCTACTTCGCGCGCTGCCAGACGCTGATCGACGGGGTCGACCAGGCCCTCGCCCGCCTGCACGCCTGCGGCTACCTCTTCGTCGACATCAGCCCCGGCAACGTGCTCGTCCTCGACGACGACACCGTCCGGCTCGTCGACTTCGAGGCCGCGCAGCGCCCCGACGCGGACTTCAGCGCCACCGGGACCCCCGGCTTCACGCCGCCGCACCGGCTGATCGGGAACGACCCGTCGGTGTTCGACGACTACGGCGTCTCCGCACTCGCCCAGCTGCTCGTCGCGCCGTTCCACCAGGTGGTGCTCCGCAACCCCGACGTGCTGGACCATCTGCGGTACGGCATCGACCAGGTGGGCGGGGTGCCGGAGCGGCTGTGGCGGCGCGTCACGAGGTACCACGCGCCGAGCGGGGAGCCGCGGCTGCCCGGCCCGGAGGAGGTGGCTGCCGCCCCGCTCGTGCACCTGGCCGGTCTGCGCGACTCGGTGGCCGACGCCCTGGTGGCGATGGCCGACGTCGGGCACCCGGAGCGGATGTTCCCCACCGTCGTGGAGGGCTACCGGACCAACATGCTGTGCCTGGCCTACGGTGCGGCGGGTGTCGCCCACGCGTTGCACCGGGCGGGCCGGCCGCTGCCGGACGGCATGCTGGAGCGGCTGCGCCGCGAGGGGCTGGACAAGGCCGCGGACCTCGCCCCGGGGCTGTACGTGGGGGCCGCCGGCATCGCCCGGGTGCTGGCCGACCAGGGTCTGGTGGACGAGGCCCGGGACATCCTCGCGGTCGCGGACCGGCACCCGCTGGTGGCCCGGAGCGCGACGGTGTTCGGAGGCGCCGCCGGACTCGCCCTGGGCCACCTGGCGCTGTACGGCCACACCCGCGACGAGCACCACGTGGAGCGGGCGCTCGCGCTGGCCCGGGATCTGCCGGACGACGAGGCGCTGGCGGGCAGGTTGGGGCCGTACGACGCCACCGGCCTGGCGTACGGGCGGACCGGGGTCGCCCTGATGCTGCACCAGCTGGCCGGGGTCTGCGGCGACCGGAAGCTCCTCGACCGCGGAGTACGGCTGCTCCACCACGAGCTGGACCGTGAGACCGCGCCGGAGGAAGCGGGCATGACCTTCCCCGTCTCGACGGCCGACAGCCGGGCCATGCCGTACCTGTACAGCGGATCCGCGGGGATGCTGCACGTGGCGTCCCGCTACCTGACGGTGGCCGACGACGAACGGCTGGCCGCGGCGGTGCCCCGGCTGCTGCCGGTGATGGGCGTGACGTACACCGTGATGCCCGGACTCTTCCAGGGGCTCTCGGGCCTGGGGTTCGCCCTCGCGGACCACGCAGCGGTCACCGGCTCGGCCGAGATCCTGGCGGCGGCGGTACGGACCGCGCGGAAGCTCTTCGGCTTCGCGGTGCCGCACGCCACCGGGGTACGGCTGCCGGGCGACCAACTGCTGCGCCACAGTGCCGACCTGTGGAGCGGCTCGGCCGGTGTGCTGCTCTTCCTGACCGAGCTGCTGTCCCCGCGGCCCGACGCCCTGTTCACCGTCGACTCGCTGTCCGGGGCGGCACGGCCCGTCCCCTCCCGCGAGGGGGACCGTCCCGGCCGCACGGTCGACCCGGTGCCGCACCGGCACGCGTGAAGAGCTCTCTCCTTCCCTTCCCTCCCAGGAGTGCCTGTGCGACGTGACGTCAACCTCTACTGGTGCGGGGAGACCGCCTCGTCGTTCGGCTCCGTGTTCACCGCCATCGCCCTGCCGGTCGTGGCCCTGACCGAACTCGGGGCGACGGCCGGACAGGTGGGCCTGATCAGTGCCGCGAGCACGGTGCCGGGCATCGTGCTCGGCCTCCTGGCGGGCGCCCTGGCGGACCGCATCGAGCGCCCGCGGCGGGCGATGATCCTGATGGACCTGCTGTCGGCCGCCTCGGTCGCCGCGGTGGCCCTGGCCCTGAGACACGGGGTGGCGTCGATCGTCTGGCTGATGGGCCTCGGTCTCGTCCAGGGGCTCCTCGGGGTCCTGCTCGGCTCCCTGTACTTCGTGCACCTGCGTCAGCTCGTCGGCGCGGAGGCGATCGGACCGGTGCGGGCCCGGTTGCAGGCCGGGCAGTTCGGAGCCGCGCTGGTCGGCCGGATCCTGGCCGGACCGGTGATCGCCCTGTTCGGCAGCGCGGTCGCGCTCGGGACGGACGCCGTCAGCTACCTCCTCAGCGCGCTGGCGCTGCTGAGCATGCGGTCCCCGGACCGCGCGGCGGCGGTGCCGGAGACGGCCGGCCAGAAGCGCGAGGGCGTCCGCGGAGCCGCCGCCGGCCTGCGGTTCTTCGCCGGCCATCCGTTCCACCGTGCCCTGCTGCTGTTCATCGTGGCCCCGGCGGCGGCGATGACCGGGGTGGCGACGCTGACCGGCCCGTTCCTGCTGCGTACGGTGCACCTGCCGGTCGGCGTGTACGGGCTGGCGTTCGTGCTGTCGGGCGTCATGGGGCTGACCGGGTCGGCTCTCGCCGGACGGCTGCTGCGCCCGGGGCGCGACGCACGCCTGACGGTGCTGGTGTGCTTCGCGGCGGCCCTGGCGTCTCTGATACCGCTGCCCGTCGCGGCGGGGCCGCTGCCGCTGGCCGTGTTCTGCGCCGCGCTCGGGCTCGGCCTGCCCGTGCTGTTCGGCGCGGTCGCCAACGTGGCGCTGGTGTCCGTACTGGCGACGGACGTCCCGGAGGCGATGATGGGCCGCGGGATGGCCGCGCTCCAGGTCATCATGTCGGCGACGGCGCTGGCCGGTGCGCTGGCCGGGGGATACCTGGGCGACCTGCTCGGAGTGCGTACGGCGCTGTGGGCGCTGATCGGCACCGGGCTGCTGGTCGTCGGCGCGGTCGGACCGGCGGCGGTACGCGCCGCCCGCGACCTGCGCGCGCGGGACGAACAGGAGCAGAAGCCGGCCCCGGACGCGCCGGACGTCGCGGAGGCCGGACCCGCCGCGGCCGTGTGACGCCGTGCGGCTCCGCCGGACCCACGTACGGGCGTCCGGCGGAGCCGCACGAATATGGGGGCGATACACCGATGCGCACCGCACGGTGCCGCCCCCACGATGTGCGGGCAAACGGTCGCACCGCGCCCCCCGACGCGCGCCCCCGGACGCCGAAGGAATGCCCGCATGACTCTTTCCGACGAGGAATCCCCCCACGCCGTGCGGTTCTCGCTGCTCGGCCCGCTCACCGTCACGAGCGGTGGACACGCCCTGGCCCTCGGTCCGCTGAAGCAGCGGGCGGTCCTGGCCATGCTGCTGTGCCACCCCAACACCCCCGTCTCGGTGGACTCGCTGGCCGACACCGTCTGGCCCGGCGAGGCACCCCGGACCGCCCGCAAGAACCTGCAGAAGTACGTCTGGGCACTGCGACGCCTCCTGTGCGAGGCCGGCCGGCCCGGAGGGCTCGACCTCGTCCCCGGCGGCTACCTGCTGCGCGTCTCGGAGGAGGAGGCCGACACCCTGAGGTTCCGGGCCCTGACCGCGGCGGGGCGCGAGTCCGCCCTCGGCGGCGACCCGGACACCGCCACCGAGCTGCTGCGCCGCGCGCTCGACCTGTGGCAGGGCCCGCCCCTGGCGGAGCTGGCGGACTCGGAGCCGCTGCGGGCGGAGGCCGACCGGCTGACCGACCGTTACCTCTCCACGTACGAGACCTGGGCCGAGACCGCCTCGGCCCTGGGCCGCGACGCCGAGGTCGCCGAGGCGGTCGCCGACGTCGCCGAGCTGCACCCGCTGCGGGAGCGGCTGCGCGCCGTGCAGATGGTCGCGCTCCACCGCGCCGGACGGCAGAGCGAGGCCCTCGCCGTCTACGAGACGCTGCGGCAGATGCTCGCCCGCGAACTGGGGCTGCCCCCCAGCGCGGCCATGGAGGAGGCGTACCGCGTGGTGCTGGCGGGCACGCTCGGCGCCCCCGCGCCCCACGGGGCCACCGCCCCGCGACAGGCCCCCGCACGGACGCTGCTGCCCCCCGACACGCCCGACCACACCGGTCGCCGGGAACAGCTCGCCGAGCTCGGTGACGCGGTGCGACGCGGGAACGGCCAGGTCACCGCGGTCGTCGGACCGGTGGGCAGCGGCAAGAGCACCCTGATGGTCCATCTGGCGCACTCCCTGCGCGCGCACTTCCCGGACGGCCGCCTCCTCGTCGACCTCAGCCGGGCCGACGGTACGAAGCAGCCGCTCACCGCCGTCCTCGGCGAGCTGGCCCGCGCCGCCCGGCTCGACCGGGTCACCGCGCTGCTGCCCGACCACCCGGAGCAGGCGGCGGCGCTGTGGCGGGACTGGTTCGCCGAGCACCGGGTGCTGCTGCTCCTGGAGAACGCCCCCGACGAGGCGGCCGTGAGGCCGCTGCTGCCGGGCACCGGCGCGGGCGCGGCCGTGATCGCCTCGCGCTCGTGGCTCGCCGGGCTGTCCGGTGTCCACCGCATCGCCATGCCGCCGCTGACCGTCGAGGAGTCGATGGAACTGCTCGGCCGCATCGTCGGCCCCGCCCGCGTCCGCGCCGACCGCGCCTCCGCCCGGCGGATCGTCGAGGCCGGCGGACTCTCCCCCCTGGCCGTACGGATCAGCGGGCAGCGGCTGGCCGTCCTGCGCCACCTGCCGCTGTCCGAGTACGCGGCCCGGCTGTCCGAGCCGGAAGCCGTGATGGACGAGCTCTCCGCGGGCGACCTCGCCGTCCGCAGCCGGATGGCGGACGGCTGGCGGACCCTGACGGACCTCGGCCGGTCCGCGCTGCTGCGCCTCGGACGGCTGCCGCTGGCCCGGCCCTTCACCCTCGGGGACGCCGCGACGGCCCTGGACTGTCCGGAGCCCGCCGCGCTGCGCGTCCTGGAACTGCTCATCGACACCGGGGCGCTGGTCTGCCCGTCGACCGAGGTCACCGCGCACGCCGCCCTGTACGAGCTGCCCCGGCTGGCGCACCTCTACCTGCGGGAGCTCGGCGCACGCGGCGAACCGCCCACCGCACCCCACCGGCCAGCGGATATGCCGGTTGTGAACCACCGGGCAACCGGACGGGAACCGCGGGGCGCCACAGTGCTCACGACACCGCACGACCAGGCGGAAGGGGAGACCACGTGGAACTGGGCGAGCTGATCGCGCTGCGACCCGTCCCGGCCGCCGGCCTCCTGCTGACGCTCACCCGGCGCTGCCCGCTCTCCTGCGCCCACTGCTCGACCTCCTCCACGATGGCGGGCGAGCAGACCGCGGCGGACCGGCTGCGCCGCTTCGTCGCCTCCTTCACCGTCGACGACGCCCCGCGGGTCGTCCTCCTCACCGGCGGCGAACCGCTGCTGCGCCCCGGTCTCGCCGCCGGACTCGCCACGCTGGCCCGCGCGGCGGGCACCCGCACCGCGCTGCTGAGCGGCATGTTCTTCGCCCGGGGAGGCGGCAGCGTACCGGCCCGGATCATGCGGGCGATCACGGCGGCCGACCACTTCTCGGCGAGCCTCGACGTCCACCACGAACGCGAGGTGGCGCGCGCCGACGTGTTCGCCGCCGTCCGGCGCGTCCTCGACGCGGGAGTGCCCGCGAGCTTCCACCTGACCGGGACGGGCCCGGACGACCCGTACCTCGCCGACGTCGTCGCCGCCGTCCGGAGGGAGTTCGCCGACCATGTGCCGATGCTGGTGAACGACGTCCGCCCGGTCGGACGTGCGGCGTCCTGGACCGGGGCCGCCACCCGGCCGGACACCGCGGGAGGCGCGGCCGTGCCCTGCCCGATGGCCGCGTGGCCGACCGTCGCCTTCGACGGGACGGTCGTGGCCTGCTGCAACCAGCAGACGGTGGACGCCCGGCCCGTACCCGCCCACCTGCTCCTCGGGCACGTCGCCGAGGACGACTGGAGTACGGTACGCCGCCGCTCCCTCGCCTCCCCGGTGCTGCGCCTGCTCCGCGTCGTGGGCCCCGGACACCTCACGGCCCGGTATGCGCCCGGGACGCCCGCCTGCGGCTGGTGTGCCACCTGCCGGAACATCGCGGACCGGCCCGAGGTGCTGGCCGGAGCCGCGCGGGACGGCGCGGGACCGGTCGGCGAACTCCTCGACCTCCACTCCACCCGGTCCCAACTGGCGGCGGGGCCGGCTGCCTTCGTCCGCCGGCACGGTTCCTCCGCCTACGCCGGTCTGGTCACCCTCACCGCCGACGGAGACCGGCCATGACCCTCTCCGCGACCGAGGGCGCACCCGCCGCCCCGGCACCGCCCATTGCCCCGGCACGGGCCACCGCCTCCGCCGTGCTGCGTACCAGGCTCGCGCTCGCCGCGCCCACCCTGCGGGCCGCCTGCGCGGCGCTGTGGCAGCCCGCCGGGCTCCGCCCCCGCTACCTCCGCTACCTCGCCACCATGCACGCGCTCGTGCGGGCGTCCGTCCCCCTCATGGAACTGGCCGCCCGCCGCTGCGCGGAAACCCCCGGCGACCCCCTCGCCGAACGACTGGGCCGCTACCTCGCCACCCACGTCGAGGAGGAACGCGACCACGACACCTGGCTGCTCGACGACCTCGCCGCCGCCGGAGGCGACCCGGACGCGCTCCTCGCCGCACAGCCTCCGACCGCCGTCGCCGAACTCGTCGGCGCCCAGTACTACTGGATCGAGCACCACCACCCGGTCGCCCTGCTCGGCTACATCCTCACCCTGGAGCAGAACGCGCCCTCGCCCGGGCTGGCCGCGAGGCTCGCACGGGACACCGGCCTGCCCCCGGCGGCCTTCCGCACGGTCCACGAGCACGCCGTACTCGACGGCGGCCACGCCGCCGACCTGGACGCCCTCCTCGACGAGCTGCCGCTGACGCCCGCGCAGCTCACCGCCGTGGCCGTCAGCGCCCTCCACGCCGCGGACGGGATCACCCGTCTGTTCGTCAGGCTCACCGCACCCGGAGGACCGTGATGACCGATCGGCAGCACACCCTGCGTCGGCTGGAGAAGGCGGGTTTCGCCCTCGACGCCCTCACCGAGGAACAGCAGGAGGTCCTGGAGGAACTCAGCCCGCAGGAACTCTCCCTGCTCATCGACATCAAGAGCCGCCTCGACGAAGTCGGTCCCGAGGTGCAGGCGCACGCGGAGATCGCCGGCGGCGCGCTGTTCTGACCCGGGACCAGGGGGGTGTGCCGCGGCTCCCGGCACACCCCCGGGAGCCCCGCGCGGGGCTTCTGTCCGTACGACGATCTCGCCGAAGGTGGGCCGGTATGTCCTGCACCTACTGCCGCCAGTCGCTGCCGTCCGGCGCCAGGTTCTGCCCCTCCTGCGGCACGCCGTGCGCCGAGGCCCCGCGGGACGCGCCGCAGGAGGGCCGCAAGGTGGTCACCGTCCTCTTCTGCGACATGGTCGGCTCCACCGCGCTGTCCGGCGCCCTCGACCCGGAGACCCTGCGCGGAGTGACCCTCCGCTACTTCGAGCTCATGCGCCGTCAGATCGAGACGTACGGCGGCACGCTGGAGAAGTTCATCGGCGACGCCGTCATGGCCGTGTTCGGCGTGCCGACCGTACGCGAGGACGACGCGCGGCGCGCCCTGGCGGCCTCCCTGGGCATGCTGAAGGCCCTCGACGAGCTCAACGCGGACCTCGACACCACACTCGGGGTGCGCCTGGGCGTCCGGATCGGCGTCAACACGGGCCGGGTCGTCGCGGGAGCCGACTCCTCCGCACGGCAGGCCCTCGTCTCCGGCGAGACCGTCAACATCGCCGCCCGGCTCGAACAGAACGCGGGCCCGGGCGAGGTCCTGATCGGCCCGGACACGCTGCTCGCCGCCGGTTCCACCGTGCGGGCCCAGGAGGTCGGCCCCCTCGCGCTCAAGGGCAAGACCGACCCGGTCATGGCCCACCGCCTGCTCGGACTCGGCGAGGACGACCCCGAATCGCTGCGCCGCTTCGATCTGCGCTTCGTCGGACGGCGGCGCGAACTGGCGGCACTCGACGAGGCTTTGGCCCGTACGGCGGGAGGTGGCGGCGCCCGGCTGGTCTCCGTCTCCGGAGAGGCCGGACAGGGCAAGACCCGCCTGGTCCACGAGTGGCTGGAACGTACCGGCCCCACCGCGCTCGTACACGGCTCCGGACGCTGCCGCCCCTACGGCGGCAGGGGCAGCCTCGGACCGCTCGCCGACGCGCTCGCCGACCTGCTGCCCGCACCCCACCGCCCGGCACCGCCCGGTACCGAACCGCCCGGTACTAAACCGCCCGGCACGGCTCCCCGCCGCACCGCACCGCACGACGGCCCGGACGCCCTCTGCCCCTGCGACCTGCACCGCTCCGCCGCCCCGGCGGAGCGCCCCGCCCTCTTTGAAGCCCTGGCCGTGCTCGAAGGCGGCCTGCTTCTCGACGGCACGCCCAATCCCTCCGTGGACGACACCTGCGACGCCCTCCTCCGGGTGCTCACGGCCCTCGCCGCCCGGCGGCCGGTGGTCCTCGTCGTCGACGACTGCCAGTGGGCCGGCCCCCTGCTGCTGGACGTCCTCGACCGGCTCGTCACCCGGCTCGGACAGTCCCCCGTACTCCTCGTCTGCCCGGCACGCCCCGACGCGGCCGAGACCTGGTCCACCCCACGGCGAGCCGCGGTCACCCTCGACGGCCTGTCCCCGGAGGAGTGCACGAGGCTCGCCGCCGAACTCGTCGTCGGCGCCGAGCGCCACCTCGACGGCCCGGCCCTGCACGATCGCACCGGCGGCAACCCGCTCCACCTGGAACACCTGCTCTCCGCACTCGACGGCGACATCGACGACGTGGCAGCCGGGGCCGCCGGGGCCGGCGGCGGGCGGGCCTCCGAGCTGCCGCCCACCGTGCAGGCGCTCCTCGGCGCCCGGGTCGACGCACTCGGCGCCGCCGATCGCGGCGCCCTAGACCTCGCCGCCGTGCTGGGCCGCGAGTTCACCGTGCAGGAGCTCGCCGATCTCGCCGACCGCGGCACCCCGCACCGGCCCGCCCCGGGGCCGTCCGCGCTGCGCACCGCCCTGCTCGGACTCAGCCGCCGCCGTCTGATCGAACCGGTGCCCCCTCCGGTCGCCGACGCCGTGTCGTTCCGCTTCACCAGCGGACTCGTCCAGGAGGTCGCCTACCAGTGCATGTCCAAGCGCACCCGCGCCGACCTGCACGCCCGCGCCGCGGCCCTCCCCTCGGCCCGCGCCGCCGGCCCCGCGGGCGTGGGGGAACACCTCGAACTCGCCCACCTCTACCGGAGTGAACTCGGCATCACCGACGCGGACACCGAGACACTCCGGCGCGGCGCGGCGGAGGCACTGTCCGAGGCGGGTGGCCGCGCCCTCGGCCGGTCCGACCTCCTCCGCGCGGAGCACCTGCTCTCCCGCGCCTTCGCCCTCAACCGGCCCGGCGAACCCGCCGCCGTGCCGACCGCCCGCAGGCTCGGCGAGGCCAACCTCGCCCTCGGCCGTACCGAACGGGGCCGCGCCCTGCTCGGTACCGCCCTCGCCGCCGTCGAACACCCCGAGGAGAGCGCCTACGCGCGTCTCGCGCTCGCCGTGGACGCGGCCCCCGGCGCCGACGCCGTACCGCAGGCGGCGCTGGCCGTCCTGCCGGTCTTCGAAGCAGCCGCGGACGACCTCGGCCAGGCGCGCGCCTGCCTGCGCCTGGCCCAGCACTACCAGGGCCGAGGCCGGCACGGCGAGGCCGACCGGCTGCTGCTCAGGGCCCTCGGCCAGGCCATCTCGGCCGACGCCGAACCCGAACGCGCCGCCGCCCTGGGCGCGATCGGCGTCTCCCTGTGGCGGGGGCCCGAGCCGGTACCGTCCGCCGTGGACCGCTGCCGCGCCCTGCTCGCCGACCACGGCCGCGGCCGGCGCACCGTCCAGGTGACGCTCAATTGCCCGCTCGCCGTCCTCCTCGCCCTGCGCGACGAGCACGAAGCCGCCCGCGAACACCTCGCGCGCGCCGACCGGCTCGCCCGCGAACTCGGCTTCGCCGAGGCCGGCGTCTTCCTCCCGCTCTTCGGCGCGGCCGTGCACTGTGCCGCCCGCGAGCACCACACCGCCCTCGCCCTGCTCGACGAGGCCGCCCGGGCCGCACGGGCCCTGGGCGCCACGTCGCTGCTGCGCACCGTCACCCTGGAGTCCGCCCGGCTCCATCTGGACACCGGCGACCCGAAAGAGGCCCGCCGCATCCTCGACGAGCGGGCCGGTCCGCCCGGCGGCGGCCCCGGGACCGACGGACACGACACCGAGACCGCCGACCGCGACGGGCTGCGGGCACGCCTCGCCGCCGGCCGGGGCGACGCCGACCGCGCCCTTTGGCTCGCCGCGCGCGCCACCCGGGCCGCGGACCGGACGGACTCCCCGCTGGTACGGGCCCACGCCGCACTCGACGAGGCCACCACCCTGCGGCTGCTCGACCGGGTTCCGGAAGCGGCTGCCGCCGCCGCCCGCGCCGGACGGTGGTTCGACGCGAAGGGACACCTGCCCGGCACCCGGTGGGCCGCCGCTCTCCTGCCCGCCGACAGCACCGCCGTACCCGACGGCCGGGCCACGAGCCCCGACGCGGGACCGGACCGTACATGAACAGAAGGGAAGTCACCCTATGACCGCCACGGCCTCCACAGCCACCGCCACGGGCGGCAGGCTCACCTGGAGTCTGCGCGGCCGGAGCCCCGAGGACATCGCCGTCACGACCGACGGTTCGCTCGCCGGCGCCCCCCAGCAACCGCGCCAGGGAACCGGCCGCGGTATCCGCGTCTGCGTGCTGGACTCCGGCGTCGAACGCGACCATCCGCTGATCGGCCCGCTCGGCGGCTCATGGGTCGCCGTCAAGGACGGCGACGGCATCGAGGTGCGCCCCACCGAGACCGGCGACACCTGCGGCCACGGCACGGCCTGCGCCGGAATCGTCCGCCGCACCGCACCCGACTGCGAGATCCACAGCCTCCGGGTGCTGGGCGAGCGCTTCTCCGGCACCGGCGACGTCCTCCTCGCCGGTCTGCGGTGGGCCGTGGAGCAGGGCTTCGACGTGGTGAACATGAGCCTGTCGACCACCCGCACCCGCTTCGCGGAGGAACTCCACGCGCTCGTGGACGCCGCGTACTTCGACCGTACGGTGATCGTCGCCTCCGCCCACAACTCGCCCGTGGAGAGCTTCCCCTGGCGGTTCGCCTCCGTGATCTCCGTCGGCAGCCACCAGGAGGACGACCCGGATCTGCACCTCTACAACCCCGACCCGCCCGTCGAGTTCTTCGCCCCCGGCCAGAACGTGGAGGTGCCCTGGCTCGGCGGCACCACGATCCGCAGCACCGGCAACAGCCTCGCCACGCCGTACATCGCAGGGCTCTGCGCCAGATTGCTCTCGGCCAACCCGCGGATGACGACCTTCCAGCTGAAGAACGCTCTCTACCTCACCGCGGCCAATGTCCACGTCGCCGCCCGAAGCCCCGAAGGTGCCTGATGTCCACTGCCGCCGAGCCCGCCACCCACTCCGCCCACCCCTTCGCCCTCGAACTGCTCCAGTCGGTCGTCGACGTCGCGAGAGCCATCTTCGGCGCGCAGGCCAGCTCGGTCTTCCTCCTCGACGAGGAGACCAACGAGCTCGTCTTCCAGGCCGTCTCCGGCCAGGGCGAGGAGTCCCTCGTCGGACGCCGTTTCCCCGCCGACCGCGGGATCGCCGGATGGGTCACCACCTCCGGCGAACCGATGATCGTCGACCGGCTCTCGCAGAACTCCGCGTTCGACCGCACCTTCGCCCAGTCCACCCGGTACGTCCCCGATGCGCTGATGGCGGTGCCCCTGCTGCACGACCACCGGACCCTGGGTGTGCTGGAGGTCCTCGACCCGGCGCCGCAGACCCGCTCCAGCCTCGGCGAACTCGAACTGCTGTCGATGTTCGGCCGCCAGGCCGCGACGGCGCTGCGTCTGGTCACCCACCACCAGCCGCCCGGCCGCGCGCTCGCCCCCGGCGACCACGTCAAGGCGAACCGCCTCCTCACCGAGCTCCAGGAACTGCTCAACGCGCCCGGCACGCACTGAACACCCGGTACCGCCGCCGACCGCGGCGGTACCGGGACGAGGGGCACGGCGGCGAGCCGACCCGGGCCGAAAGCGCTCCGGAACGCCCGCCCACGCCCGGGTCACTCGCCGGACGTGTCCGGCCACACCCCGATGTGGTCCCGTTCGAGTTCCAGTGCCACCCGGTGTTCCATGCCCAACGCCTCGGTGTAGTCCGCCGGGAGCTGCAGCCGGCCCGCCCGGTCGAGCATCGCGTACTCGCGGGCCACCAGGGACTCCTGGCCCGTCGCCGCGTCGACCTCGGTGTGCCGCAGCACCTCGGAGGAGGTGCGGCCGTCCCGGATCGCGACGGTGCGGCGCACCTCGTCCGCCACCGCCTGGTCGTGGGTGACGATCACGATCGTCGTGCCCAGCTCCTCGTTGGCACGGCGGAACGCGGCGAACACCTGCTCGCCCGTCGCGGAGTCCAGTTCACCGGTCGGCTCGTCGGCCAGCAGCACCGAGGGGTTGTTGGCCAGCGCGACCGCGATCGCCACCCGCTGCTGCTGTCCGCCGGACATCTGGGCGGGGCGGCGGTCCCGGCAGTCCGTGACCTCCAGCATCTCCAGCAACGATTCGGCGCGCGCGGCCCGTTCGCGATTCCTCCCGCGCCCGCGCAGCTGCATCGGAAGGGTGATGTTCTGTGCGGCGGTGAGGTACGGCAGCAGGTTGCGGGAGGTCTGCTGCCAGACGAAGCCGACCACGTCACGGCGGTAGCGCAGCCGCTCCTTCGGCCCCATGGCCAGCAGATCGCAGCCCGCCGCCTTCGCCGAACCGGCCGTGGGGACGTCGAGCCCCGCCAGGATGTTCATCAGGGTCGACTTCCCGCTCCCCGACGCGCCGACCAACGCCATCAACTCGCCCTCGGCGACGAGGAGATCGAGACCCTGAAGGGCCTGCACCTCCACACCGTCGGCGGAGAAGACGCGTACCAGCCGGTCGCAGACGATCAGGGCGTCGTGCCCGTAGGCGGGCCGGTCGCGGCGTTGCGCCGCCCGCCTTTCGAGCTCCGCCAGCGTGGTCTCCGTCGATGGTGTCACCGGGTGTCTCCTGCCCTGAGTTCCTTGATCGATCCACGACGGCCCGACCACCACGCCTGCGCACCGGCCACGGCGGCGGTGAGGAAGACCACTCCCAGCGCCGGGAGCGCCAGCGACCGGACGTCGGCCCGCAGCGAGGCGGTGTGCGGGTTCCCCGGCGAGACGTCGGTCAGCGCCAGTGCGGACAGGTCGACTCCGGGCGCCAGCAGGGCGATGGTCGCCCAGCCGACGAGGAGCCCGCCCACCGCGGCCAGCAGTGCCTGCGGCAGCGCCTCCAGGGCGAGCAGCCGCCGCCCCTGACGGGTGGTGAGCCCCATGGTGCGCAGGCGCGCCAGGAGCGTGGTGCGCTCCGGCGCCGTCCGCAGCAGCGAGAGGACCACGGCGAGAAGCGCGTACCCCGCCCCGGCGGCGACGGCCGCCCGGTAGACCCGTTCGGCGCCCGCCTGCACCGGGGTGTCCACGAGCTTCCCGCGCTCCGCCGACCGCAGCCGCACCACGTACTCGGGGCCCGCCGCGCGCGCCGCCGCGCGCAGGGCCTTCTCGTCGAGGGCGGTTCCGGTCACCAGCACGGTGGTGGTGTCCGGTGCGGCGAGCGCCCGCGCGTCGGCGATCAGGAACTCTCCGTCGCTCACCGCGGAGGTGCGCGGCAGCACCCCGGCGACCCGTACCGTGAGGCCGCCGCCCTGTGTCCGGACCGCGTGGGGCCCGTCGCCGAACAGGTGCGCGACAGCGGGCGAGACGATCACGGGCACGGCCCCGGCCCGGTCCGGGCCGCTCTCCAGCGCGCCCGCCGGGAAGGCGGCCAGCCCCGTGGCGCGGGCCAGCCGCGCGTACGACGCGGGGTCGACCCCCACCACGGTCGCGCGTTCCGTGTCCTCCCCGGTGTCCCGCGACGCGGCCAGCCGGGTGCCGTACTCGATGTGCACGGGCGCGACGTCCTCGACGCCGTGCGCGGCCCGGAGCCGGGCCAGGACGTCCCCGGGGACCGCGGAGAGCGCGCCCTCGCCGCTGACCCGGGCGTCCGCGCCGACCGCGCGCAGCGCCGCGTCGGCGCGCGCGTCCGCGACGCCCGCGAGTACGGAACCCCCGAACGCCGCCGTGCTCAGCGCGACCAGCAGGGCCAGCAGGGGCAGCGTGCCGTTCGACGGGGCCCGGCCCGCCCGTGCCAGTGAGAGGAAACCGACCGCACCGCGCAGCCTCGCCGCGGGGCGGGACGCCAGGCGCAGCGGCAGGGGGTACAGCCGTACGAGGACGAGCGCGGCGATCAGCCCCACCAGGACCGGCGCGGCGCTGACCAGCAGGTCGGCCCCCGAGCCCGTCGTCGTACCGCGGCGGCGCAGCGCGGTGACGGCGCCCGCCGCCAGCACGAGCAGCGTCAGTTCGGCGACCGTGCGCCGAGGGCCGGGCCGGGCGTCCACCAGGTCGTCGCGGGCCCCGGGCAGCAGGGGGCGGCGGTGGTGCAGGGCAGTGAGCAGGGGCAGCACCAGGCAGACCGGTACGGCGACGGCCGCGGCGCCCACCGCTGCGGGAGCGAGCCCGGCGTCCGGGACGAGCAGGACGGCCAGGAGGAGTCCGACGGCCGCCGCGGGCAGCACGGCCACGGCCGTCTCGGCCAGGAGCCGCGCCCCGATGCCCGTGAGGGAGCCGCCGCGCGAGCGCAGCAACGCGAGTTCGTGGTGGCGGCGGGCACCGATCAGCCCGCCGGTCATCAGGAGCACGACGGCGGCGACGGCGGCGATGCCCACGGCCGCGACGGTGACCACCGGGTCGATCGCGTCGCGCGTCGCGAGGTGGGCGTCGAGGACCGCGTCGAGTTCGGTGGTGAGCGTGGTGGTCGGCCCGGTGATGTCCCGGAGCCTCAGCAGGCCAGGGCCGTGCTCCACCGCGGCGACGGCGGAGGACGTACGGGAGGCGTCGGCAGCGGTGAGGCCGGAGGCGTCCGGGGCGAATCGCCAGAAGAGTTCGGGCTCGCCCGTGGTCGCGAGGAGTGCGGGCGCCGCGTCCGGCGGCAGCAGCAGCGCGGCCGTCCAGTAGTAGACCGGGGTGGGGGAGCCCGGGTCCTTCGCCAGGGACGGGGAGCGGAACAGCGGCTCGACCGACCAGTAGCCGCTCTCCGGCCGCAGCGGTGCGACGATGCCGGTGATCCGGACGGTGAGCACCGCCCTGCCGTGGGTCGCCAGCGCGAGCGTGGAGCCGGGCCTCATCCTCAGCTCGGCGGCCGTCTCCTCGGTGACGGCCGCTTCCACCTCGCGGGACGCCTCGGTCACCTCGCCGTGCACCACCGGCCAACGCCCCGCACGCAGCGTGCCGTGTCCGGCGAGTCCCGACGGGGCCGCGTAGGTGAACCGCGGCGGCAGCCCGTCGGGACGCGGGAGCCAGGGCTCCTGGGCGACCAGCGGCTCCGTCGTGTGCACGCCGTACGAGGAGCGCGGCACGTCGGCCCGGAGCGGGGCCGGGAGCGTCCCCGCCAGCGCCTCGCTCTTCTCGGACAGCGCCTCCTGACGCATCGCCCGCTCCCTGACCGGGGGCGCCTGCGAGAGCGAGGGCGGCGGCGCGGTCACTTCGAGCACGCTCCGCCCCGGCGCGGCGGACGTGATGGCGTGCCGCAGCGCGTCCGTCCCGTACGCGTCGACCGCGCGCGGGAACACGGCGGCGAGGAACGCCGTCAGGAGTACGAGAGCCGCGAGGGCGACGAAGACGCCGGGGGCGGTACGCAGCCGGGTGCGCACCCAGGGCGCGCAGGCGGCCGGTGTGCGGGCAGCGGTCATGTCAGTTGTCTCCCTGGTGGCGGAGCGACACCGCAGGATCGAAGCGGCGCAGCGCGATCGCCGCGACGAAGAGCAGGGGCAGCACGGCGACCGACGCCAGCAGCGCCGCCACCTGCCCGGCCGGCAGCTGCACCAGCACGTCGGGCACGGGCCGGGCGGCCTGCCCGGTCAGTACGACGAGCGGCACGACCGCCCTGGTCAGCACGGTCCCCAGGCCCAGCCCGATCAGCAGGGCGAGGGCGATCAGGACACCCTGTTCGACGGCCAGCGCCCGGGCCAGCCGTCGGCGGGAAGCGCCCAGGGCGCGCAGCACGGCGAACTCGGCGGAACGCTCGCTCTGGGAGCCCACCAGGCCGACCGCGAAGCCGACCGCGGCCAGGGCGGCGGCCACCACCGCCGCCGCGCGGAGCGCGGACTGCGGCCCGGCCCCCAGCGGATCGTCCGCCAGCTCCCGCGCCACCTCGTCCCTCACCCGCACCTGGGACGGGTCCGTGCCGGGCAGCGCGCGCAGCTCGGCCGCCACCGCCGGGCCGTCGCCCGGCGCCGTGCTCAGCCACCACTCGGTGGGCGCCGGTGTGGCCCCCGACCCCTGGCCCAGTGCTCCGGACACCGCCCTGAGGTCCAGCAGCAGCGCCCCGCCCGGCTTCGCGGTCGTGTCCGCGGCGGCTCCGTCCGCGGAGCCCGAGGCCCCGCCGGGGCCGGTGGTCGGGAGTTCCCGCACCGACCTCACCAGCGTCACCCGGACCGTCCCGCCCCCCAGCGCGAGATCGACCCGCTGGCCCAACCGTGCCCCGGAGAAGGCCAGATACGCGTCGGTGGCCACTGCCTTCAGGGCCGGTGGGGCCGGACGGTCCGCACGGAGCAGCAGGGTGTCGACCTGCCCGGCACCCCAGGAGCCGCGGTCCGCGGTGCCCGATCCGGTGCTGTAACGGAACGCGGGCGCCGCGCCCGTCCCCGTCACCGTCCCGACCGCCCCGCCCGGTCCGTCCGCCCCCGCCCCGCTCACGGTCGACACGGCTCGCCAGCGCACCCCGTCCGAAGACGTGACCGGTCGCTCGCCGTCCGCGGTGAGCGACCGCAGCCGTGCGACGGAGACGAGCCGCTGCTCGGCGTGCCCCTCGGGCACGGCGCCGTCCAGCTCGAACCCCGTCACGGCCAGCCCGCCCGACGGGGACACGGGGAACGACAACGCGTGGGCCCGCCCGTCGACCGGAACGGTGCCCGCGGCCACCCGGTAGCGGATTCCGTAGCGGTCCTCCAGGACCACGCCCACCCGTGGAGCCGCGCCGGTGGGCGAGGTGCCGCCGGAGGCCGAGGTGTCGCTGATCCGCAGGTCGAAGAGGACCCGTGTGCTGCCGGCGGGCAGCACCACACCGGTCCGTCCGGTCGGCGGTGGCGCGATCGCGTCGAACAGCGCCTGCGGCGGCACCCCCGCCAGGTCTTCGCGCATCAGCATCCGCTCGTCCGCGTGCGCGGTGTCGACCGCCAGCACTTCGGCCGTCCGGCCGCCGGACAGGGGTGACGTCGTACGGACCACGGGCGCCGCGTTCCGTACACCAGGCAGCCCGGTGTACGGGGCCGCCTCGGCCGGGTCGCCGGACAGCCCGCCCACCACGCGCACCGACGCACCGGACCCGAAGTCGGCCCGGTCGTCCTGCGACCGGTCCCAGGAAGCGCTCTGACCGATCGCCAGCATGCCCATCGCCACCGCCAGCACCAGCAGCAGCACGGGTCCCGCACCCCGCAGCGGCCGGCGGCTGAACTGCCAGCCCGCCAGTGCGGCGGAGAGCCCCCGGCCGCCCGCCGCGCCGCGCTCCGCGAGCCGGGCCGCCGACGGCAGCAGCCGCAGTGTCACGACGGTGCCCGCCAGCAGCGCCAGAGCGGGAGCGGCGACCAGCAGCGGGTCGATGCCCAGCGTGCCGTCACGGCCGCCGCTGAGCGCACCGCCGCCGGACGCGCCGGTCCGGCGGTCCAACTGCCAGTACGCCACCCCCGCGACGACCAGCAGCCCGACGTCGGCGCCCGCCCGCACCGGGGCGGGCAGCGCGGAGGCACGGCCCGCCCGGCGCCCGCCCGCCGCGAGCGCCGGTGCGAGCACCGCGAGCGCGCACAGCAGTGCCACCGCGGAGGCGACCAGCCAGACCGTGCCGTCGGCCCCGCCGTCGAGCCTCAGCCCGATCCGGCCGAGCTCGCCCAGCCTCGCGAGCGACCTGGTCAGCGGCCCGGCGAGCAGGGGGGCCACGACCGCCGCGGGGGCGGCGAGCAGCAGTGCCTCGATCGCGGCCGAAGAAGCGATTCTTCCCCGTGAGCCGCCCCTGGCCCGCAGGAGTTCGGTCTCACCGGCCCGCTCACTGCTCAGCAGTCCGGACACGAGCAGCAGCGCGTATCCGGCGAGCAGCACGAGCTGAACCGCCACGATCGTGATCGTCGAGCGCGCCACCAGCAGGCCCCGCTCGACCTGGTCGATGACGGCCGGCAGCGAGGTACGGACCGTCGCGCCCTTCGCGAACACCGCGGAGGCGGCCAGGGACTCGGGCACGTCCGTCGAGGCGCGCCGCAGCGCGCCGGTCCGGCCGGTGGTCACCGTGCGGAAATCGGCGGCGGCCAGCCAGGACACCCGTCCGGCACTGAGCCGGCCCGAGCCGACCACGGCCGGATCCGTCAGCAGCGGGCCGTACGTGGTGAAGACGACCTCACCGGCGCCCCGGCCGCCGAGCGGGTCCAGCCGCCAGTAGGGGTCGGCCCGGTCGGCGGCCTCGTACACGCCGGTGATCTCGACCGGCAGGGGCGCGTCGCTCAGCCGGTCCGTGAGCGTGATCCGGGCGCCCGCCTCCAGCCCCAGCGCATCGGCGGCGGCACGCGGCAACGCCGCCTGTACCGGCCCCCCGGCGCGCCCCTCACCGGCCGCGGGCATGCGCCCCGCGACGAGACGCACACGGTCCGGGTCCAGTGAGGCGAAGTGCGTCAGGTCGGGGTTGCCCCGCCGCTCGGCCGCCGGCTGCAGGCTCCTCGGCAGGGCGTACGGGCCCGAACCGGCCATCGTCCGCACCGTCACCGGAAGCCCGTCGAAGGTCTCGCCCGCGGCGCGGCGCACCAGCGCGTCCGCCTCCCCGCGCCGCTCCGGGGCCACGTCGGCCGAGACGACGAGGGAGGACTCCTCGGCGGAACGACGGGTGAGCGTGTACCGCAGGGCGGCATCGCCCAGGGAACCGGAGAACGCGGCGAGCGCGGTCAGCACGCAGGTGGTGAGCAGGACCGCCAGCAGGGCCGCGGAGAGCAGAAGCCGGTGCGCGCGCACCCGCGACAGGACGAACTCCGTCACTTCGATCCCCCGAAACCTCATCACCCGCGCGCTCCCCGGCGCACGTCGGATGCTCTCAGAGCACACCGGCTCCAGGAACCTCCGGCCGGCACATCGAGATGAGATCGTGAGCGCTGTGCGGACGGGCGGAACCGATTTCCGGACCCCGTGACCGTTCGGTCCCCACCGCGCCGCCGCCTCCCGGCAGGCCCGGACGGTGCCCGGCGCGCATTGCGTCTCCGGGCGCCCCACGCACATACTGGCGACCGCCGAGGAGCGGCAACGCACGCACGGGGGGAGCAGCGATGAGACGAAGGACCGGCGCGCGAAACGGTACGGCCCCGGCGGCGGACCCGGCCGACGGCCCCATGGTGCGGGTCGAGGACCTGAGCCGCTCGTACGGCACCGGTGCCGCGGCGGTCCACGCGCTGCGCGGAGTCACCTTCGAGATCCCCCGCGGCGAACTCGTCGCCCTCAAGGGCCGCTCGGGCTCCGGCAAGACCACCCTGCTCAACCTCGTCGGCGGCCTCGACACCCCGGACGGCGGCCGGGTCACCGTCGGCGGCACCGACCTCTCGGACCTCGGCGAGGACGGGCTTCTGGAACTCCGCCGGGACCGCATCGGCTTCATCTTCCAGTCGTTCGGGCTGCTCCCCATCCTGACCGCGGCGGAGAACGTCGGCGTACCCATGCGGCTGCGCGGGACCGACCCCGCCGAACGCGAGGAGCGGGCCGCGCTCCTGCTCTCCCTGGTGGGCCTCGGCGACCACGCCGCGCAGCGCCCCGGCGAGCTCTCCGGCGGCCAGCAGCAGCGCGTGGCCATTGCCCGCGCGCTCGCCAACCGCCCCGCCCTGCTGATCGCGGACGAGCCCACCGGTCAGCTGGACGCGGAGACCGGCCTCGCGGTGATGCGGCTGCTGCGCGCGCTGGTGCGCAGCGAGGGTGTCACCGTGCTGGTGGCCACCCACGACCCTCAGCTCCTCGGATTCGCCGACCGGGTCCTGGAACTCCGCGACGGACACATCGTCGAACACGCGCCGGCCGAGCCGCTCGCGGGGAGTGCTACGGCCCCGTGAGTCAGCACCGCCGACCGAGGTGTCCGATCAGTTCGGCCTCGCCGTGAAGCAGCCGGTCGTGCTCGCCCGCGGGGAGAAACGCCAGCGCGTCGACGAGGACACGGTCGTCCGGTCGACTCGGCGAAGGGACTGCCCTCAGCCCTTGCGCCGCCGGCGCGCGCGCTCGAACTCGGCGTTCGTCATCCAGGGGCCGTGCTGATCGAGCGCGGCGCAGCCGCCACGGGCGAAGGCGCTCACCAGACGCCGGTATCCGCGGATCCCGTCGACCAGGCTGTACTCGACCAGGTACTCCGGTTCCGCCCCGGCCGTGCCTCGGCGCACCGTGGTGATCCGGGCGACGGATTCGGCGTAGAAGTGGAGCTGGATCCCCTCGCCCCTCTCCTCGTCCTCGATGGTGAACACCTCGTTGTCGGAGGCTGAGCGGTCACCCACGAACTCCCAGAACTCCACGGAGGCCGACCGGGGGCTGTCCGCGCGCCACTTCCTCTCGACGTCCTTGTCGTCGGTGAACGACAGCACCGTCTTCCTCGCACCCCCGCCGCAGGCGGCGCGGTCGGCGGGGGTCTCCTCGTCGTCCTCCGGGGGCGCGTTCCTGGAGCGGTCCGCGGCCTCCGAGCACATCAGGAAGCTCACGGTACGCACCGCGTCGTCGACGAGCCCGGGGTGCGCGCGGCGTACGGCCGCGTCGACCGCCGCCGCCATCCGGTCCCAGTCGCCCCTGTCCGTGGCGCGCTTCCCGCGTCGTGGATCGCGGCCGATCCGCAGTCCGGCGCACGCCTGTTCGGCCGTGGCGATCACGCGCAGAACCTGGGGCAGCAGAGCCGGGTCGACGGCGTCGGGCTTCCGCCTCGGGACCGTCGCGCCGTGCAGGTACTGGCCCGTGTACGTCAGGAGCGCGGCGTCGAGCGGACCGAGTACCGTCCCGCGTTCGGCGCGACGGCGGTCGGCGTGGTGCTTCTGGGCCCGCTGCCCGTCGGCCGTCTCCGTCGCCGCGCGCATCGCCGCGCAGACCTGACCGCGCTCCAGCAGACGGATGTCGGCCCCGTGCGCGATGAGCCGGCTCCTGTCCCACGGGACGTGCCGGAAGAGCGCGTCGACGTCGGCGGGCGCGGAGAGGAGGACCGGATCCAGGAGTGCGACGGCGGCGTCCTCGTCCAGCGGGCCCCGGGTTCCGGCGGCCTCGCACAGCGGAAGGACCGCACTCCACAGCAGCAGGTGCCGGACCAGGTCCTCCCGGATCACCGCGAGATGGGCCTCCCCGACCGGAAACGTGAACGTGCGGGGCTCGTGGTTGGCGTCGGCACCGGCACCGAGCAGCAGCTTCAGCCCACCGTTCTCGCGGATCACCATCGGGATCCAGCCACTGCGCGCGAAAACGATCTCTCTCGTCGAATCGGTCTTCCCCATGGAGCGAGGGTAGTGAGTCCTGCCCGAAACGTGACCGGCCGCCCCCTCGTCCACCCAGGCAGTCGGGTGTGACCGGGCCCCGGGCGTGCCCCACGGCCCGCTCCGAGCAGCAGACGCGCTGTCCTTACGAGGGCAGGGCTCTGCGCCGGACACCGGCGACGGAGCAGCCCTCCACGGAGCAGCCCCCGCCGGGCAGGTCCCCTCCGTCGCGACCCTGACCGAAATCCTGGAACTCTTCCGACCGTGAAGGTGCACGGCGAGCGGTGTTCCGGCTGCCACCGCTCACCAGACCCCGTCGCGCACCGCCGCTCCCTCGGTGCTCTCGCGCAGGACGAGGCGGTGTGCCACGACGCGGTCCTGCGGGCGCGCCGATCCGGGGCCGCCCTCGTCCTTCGGCCCGGAACCCGGACGCGTCGCCTCGTCGATACGGCGCACCAGCAGGTCCACCGCGACCCGGGCCACCGCCTCCTTGTCCGGGGAGACCGTGCTCAGTGACGGCACGCTGTACCGGCCGCCCTCCACGTCGTCGAAGCCGATGACGGCCACGTCGTCGGGCACCCGGGCCCCGAAGGAGTGCAGTGCCCGCAACGCGCCCAGTGCCAGCTGGTCGTTGAGGCACAGGAGGGCGTCCGGACGGCCGCCGTCGGCCAGCACCCGGTGCACCGCGGCGGCCCCGTCGCTCATGTGGAACGCGTCCACCGGCAGCAGCGAGGCGGGATCGTGCGCGATGCCCGCCTCGGCGAGCGCCGCGAGGAAGCCCCGCGTACGCGCCTGCGCGGTGCCGACCGCGCCGTCGTCCCGCCCGCCGACGGTGAGGATGCGCCGACGGCCCTGGGCGAGCAGGTGCGCGGTGGCTTCGCGGGCCGCGTGTTCGTTGTCGATCGCCACATGGTCGGCGCCGTCGGTCAGCAACTCGCCCAGCAGGACGGTCGGCGGCGGTCCGGCGTGGGCGCTCAGGTCTTCGGGTGCCAGGGCGAGGGGGCTGAGGATGACACCGTCCACGAACTCCGAGCCGAATCCGGCCAGCGCCGCGCGTTCCCGCTCCCGGTCCCCGCCCGACTGGTGGATCAGCACCGTCAGGGAGCGCGCCTCGGCCTCCCGGACCACGTGCCGGGCCAGTTCGGCGAAGTACGGGACGTCGAGTTCCGGCACCACCAGGGCGATGATGCCCGTCCGTCCGCTGCGCAGATGCCGTCCGGCGAGGTTGATGCGGTAGCCGAGGTGGTCGATCGCCTCCTGCACCACCCGCCGGGTCCGCTCGGACACGTGGACGTAGTCGTTGAGCACGTTGGACACCGTCTTCTCCGACACCCCCGCGTGCCGTGCGACGTCCTTGATCCTCGGCCGTGCCACCAGCCACCTCCCAGCCCTTGGTACGCCCCGAGTCTATGGGTGCCCTCCGGCCGGGCCGGGGCGGGCTCCGGAATGCCGGGCGGGGGGCGGGTCCGGCGCAGAGGCGATGACGCAACCCTTTACAGCCAATGTACATCGATGTAAAAACTAGGGCACCGCACCGGTGGACCCGGTGCGGATCACCCCGATGTGCGCGGGCGGCCGACGGCTGCCGTGCCGATGGCGCCTGCCGTCGGCCGGGCACGTCGTCCGGCCGTCGAAAGGTCAGTGATGAGCTCTGCACCCCTTGCCAGCAGGCCAGATGGCGCCTGGGGCCCCAGCCCCGACGAGTCGCCGGGCATCGGCCGACGTCGGCTGTTCCGCTACGGGGCGGCCGGGGCGACGGCGCTCCTGGCTGCGGGCCCCCTGGCCGGCTGCGCGTCGCCGGCCGGCTCCCAGGGGCCCTCCTCGCTGAAGGTGTGGGACCTGTTCCAGGGCGGCGACGGCATGCTGATGGACGAGATGATCGCGGCGGTCTCCCAGGGCGCCGACGGGTTCCACGTGGACCGGACGATCCTCGACTGGGGCCCGTCGTACTACACGAAACTCGCCATGTCGGCGGCCGGCGGCCGGGCGTCCGACGTGGCGGTCATGCACCTGTCGCGCCTGGCCGGATACGCCCCCGGCGGCCTGCTCGACCCCTTCGACCTGGACCTGCTGGCCGAGTTCGGCGTGACGGAGAAGGACTTCGCCCCCGCCGTGTGGAAGCGCGCCCAGCACGCGGGCACGGTCTACGCGATCCCGCTGGACGTCCACCCGTTCATCGTCTTCTACGACAAGGACGTGGCCGGGAAGGCCGGTCTGCTCGACCCCTCCGGCCGACTGGCACCGATGGGTTCGCCCGAAGCGCTGCTGGAGGCCGGCCAGCAGCTGGCGAAGGTCACGGGGCACTCCGGCATCCTCTTCGGGCACGTCACCGACACCGCCCAGAGCTGGCGGCAGTTCCTCGCGCTGTACGCCCAGACCGGTGCCTCCTTCACACTGCCCGACGGCGGACCGCCGAAGATCGACGTCGAGGCGGCGGTGAAGGTCGTGACCTTCATGAAGCAGCTCTTCGACGGCCGGACGAACCCCAACAACCTCGACTACAACGGTGCGATGGCCGCCTTCATGGACGGCCGCGGCGGCATGATCATGGCCGGGGAGTGGGAACTGCCCACCTTCCGCAAGTCCGGCATCAAGAACCTCGGGGCCGCCCCCTTCCCGCAGATCTTCGACCGGCCGGCTGTCTACGCCGACTCGCACAGCTTCGTCCTGCCGCACCAGGACGACCCCGACCCCGCCCGGCGCCGCGAGGCCCACCGGTACGTCGCCGAGATCATCAAGCAGAGCCTGACCTGGGCGAGCGCCGGACACATCCCCGCCTACCTGCCGGTCCAGGCCCGCCCCGAGTACGCGAAGCTCGACCCCCAGTCCTCCTACGCCGCCGCGGCCGAGATCGCCGTACTCGACCCGCCGAACTGGTTCGCGGGAGCGGGCGGCAACTTCCAGAACCGCATGTGCCAGCCGCTCCAGTCGGCGCTGCTGGGCAACACCTCCGCCGAGAAGGCGGTACGGCAGATGGTCCGGGAAGCGGACACCCTGCTGCGCCAGCCCAACCCGGTCGCCTGACGACAGCCGAAGGAGCCGCATCGTGACCACCACCGCACCCGCCGGAGCCACGGCGCCACCGCACACCCCCGAAGCCCCGTCCGCGCCCCGGCGCCGCCGCTCCCTCACCGGTGGCGGGAGTCTGTTCGTCCTCCCGTTCCTGGTGTTCTTCGGGCTCTTCCTGGTCTGGCCCGTCGTCCAGGGCCTCTGGATGAGCCTCACCGACGCCTCCCTGACCCTGCACGACCCCGAGTTCGTCGGACTCGCCAACTACGCCGAGGCGTTCAAAGACCCGGACGTCTGGAGCAGCCTCGGCAACACCGTCTTCTTCACGCTCATATCCTGCGTCCCGCTCGTCCTGATGGCCCTGGTCATGGCCCTGCTCGTCCACAGCGGGCTGGTCGGCCAGTGGGTGTGGCGCCTCGCCTACTTCGCCCCGTACCTGCTGCCGGTCACGGTGGTCACGCTCATCTGGACGTGGCTCTACCAGCCCGACATCGGCTTCGGGAACCAGCTGCTGACCTCCCTCGGCCTGGATCCCGTCGGGTGGCTCTCCGACGAGTCGGTGGCCATGTGGTCCGTGGCGGCCCTCACCGTCTGGTGGACGGTGGGCTTCAACTTCCTGCTCTACCTCTCGGCCCTGCAGTCGCTGCCCGTCACCTTCGACGAGGCCGCCGCGCTCGACGGGGCCGGAGCCTGGCGGCGGCTGTGGTCCGTCACCCTGCCCCAGCTGCGGCACACCACGGTTCTGGTCGCCATGCTCCAGGTGCTCGCCTCGCTCAAGGTGTTCGACCAGATCTACATCCTGACCAAGGGCGGCCCCAACGGGTCGACCCGCCCGATCCTGGAGTACGTCTACGACGTCGGGTTCACCGGATACCGGCTGGGCTACGCCTCCGCGGTCAGTTACGTCTTCTTCGCGCTCGTCATCGTCGTCTCCGTCGTGCAGCTCCGCTTCTTCCGTCAGGAGGGCTGACCGTGTCCGCCGTCTCCACCCCCGTCCGCCGGCCCCGACCGCGCCGCGAGGAGTCCGCCTCCCCCCTGCTGCTCGGCCACGGACGGCTGCCCCGCGTCTTCGCCGGGACCGCGCTCACCGTTCTCGCCGTCGTCTGGCTGCTGCCCTTCCTCTGGGCGGTCGCCACCTCGCTGCAGAGCGAGCAGGACGTGATGAAGTCGGGCCTGTCGCCGTTCAAAGGGGCGTTCACGCTCGCCGCCTACCGGCAGATCCTCGACCGCGGCAATGTCCCGACCTGGGCGTTCAACAGCGTGCTGATCGCGGTCCTGGTCACCGCGCTCACCGTGGCCGTCTCCACACTGGCCGCGTACGGTTTCTCCCGCGGCACCTTCCGCGGCAAGCGCGCCCTGCTCGCCGTCACCGTCGCCGCGATCATGGTCCCGCCGCAGCTGCTCATCGTCCCGCTCTTCGAGCAGATGACGACGTTCCACCTGGTCGACACCTACGCGGCGGTGATCCTGCCGCAGGTCGTGGCCCCCATGATGGTCTTCATCCTCAAGCGCTTCTTCGACGGCATCCCCCGCGAACTGGAGGACGCCGCCCGCATCGACGGCGCGTCCGAACTCCGGGTGTTCTGGTCGATCGTCCTTCCGCTGTCCCGCCCGATCGTCTCCGCCGTGTCGATCTTCGTCTTCATCGGCGCGTGGAACAACTTCATGTGGCCCTTCGTCGTCACCAACGACCCCGACCTCATGACGCTCCCCGTCGGCCTCGCCACCGTCAAGGACGCCTACGGCATCCAGTACGCCGGGTCCATGGCCTCCGCCCTGCTGTCGGCGGCCCCGCTGATCGTGATGTTCCTCCTCTTCCAGCGACGCATCGTCAACTCCGTGGCCACCACCGGCCTCGGCGGCGGCTGACCCCCCGACCATCCGTATCCGCCGGACGCCCCGCGCGGTGTCCGGTCCCCACCACCATCCGACTGGAGTCTCTGTGCACACCCCCTCCGTCCCCCGTCCGGAGTACCCGCGACCGCAGTTCGTCCGCCGCGACTGGCTCAACCTCAACGGGACCTGGCAGTTCGAGACCGACCAGGGGGACAGCGGCCTCGAACGAGGACTCCTCGACCGCGACCTCACCGGTGAGATCCTCGTACCCTTCGCCCCCGAGTCCGAGCTCTCAGGCGTCGGCGACACCGACTTCCTCGAAGCCGTCTGGTACCGGCGCCGGTTCACCCCGCCCGCCGCGTGGGCGGGCCGCCGCGTGCTGCTGCACTTCGGAGCCGTCGACCACGACACCACCGTCTGGGTGGACGGCACCGAAGTGGTGCGCCACCGGGGCGGCTTCACCCCCTTCACCGCGGACCTCGGTGAACTCGCCCCGGCCGGGCGGGAGGTGGAGGTCACCGTTCGCGCCCGCGACCCGAAGTCCGGCCCCCAGGCCCGCGGCAAGCAGGCGATCCAATACGCCAACCACGACTGCAACTACACCCGCACCACCGGCATCTGGCAGACCGTCTGGGCCGAGCCCGTCCCCGACGCCCATCTGCGGCGCCCCCGCATCACCCCCGACCTGGCCGGTGCCGCCTTCGCCGTCGAACTGCCCCTGTCGGCCAACCGCCCCGGCCACCGCGTACGCGCCGTCGTCAGCGACGGAGCGGGCGAGGTCTGCCGCGCCGAGGTGCGCGCCGACCTCGACCTCGCGCCCCGGCTGCACCTCGCGCTCCCGGAGGGCCGGCGCCGCGAGTGGAGCCCCGAGGACCCCTTCCTCTACGACCTGCGGTTCGAACTCCTCGACGGGGAGGGCGAGACGGTCGACGCGGTCGGGAGCTACGCGGGTCTGCGCGCCGTCGCCGTCCGCGGCAAGGCCGTGCTCCTCAACGGCCGCCCCCGCTTCCAGCGCCTCGTCCTCGACCAGGGCTGGTACCCGGACGGGCTGATGACCGCCCCCTCCGACGAAGCCCTCGTCCGCGACATCGAGCTCGCGATGGAGGCCGGCTTCAACGGGGCCCGGCTGCACCAGAAGGTCTTCGAGGAACGCTTCCTCTACCACGCCGACCGGCTCGGATACCTCGTCTGGGGCGAGTTCGGCGACTGGGGCTGCGAGGTCGGCGGCTCCTCCGGCGACAACCAGCGCCCCGACGCCTCCTTCGTCGCGCAGTGGCTCGAAGCCGTCGAACGCGACTACTCCCACCCCTCGATCGTCGGCTGGTGCCCACTGAACGAGACCTACCAGAAGCTCCACGACCGCATCACCCAGCTCGACGACGTGACCCGGGCGATGTTTCTCGCCACCAAGGCCATGGACACCTCCCGCCCGGTGATCGACGCCTCCGGCTACTCCCACCGGGTCCTGGAGACCGACATCTACGACTCCCACACCTACGAACAGGACCCCGCCGCCTTCCGGCAGCTCGTCTCCGGACTCGCCAAGGGCGAGCCCTTCGTCAACGCGTACGAGAACGGCGCCGCCTACTCCCAGCCCTACCGGGGCCAGCCCTACTTCGTCAGCGAGTTCGGCGGCATCTGGTGGGACCCCGAGGCCGCCGCCGAGCAGTCCGGCAGCGACCGCACGGTCTCCTGGGGCTACGGCGACCGGGTGCGCACCGAGGACGAGTTCCACGACCGCTTCGCCGGCCTCACCGGCGTGCTGCTGGAGGACCCGGACATGTTCGGCTACTGCTACACCCAGTTGACCGACGTGTTCCAGGAACAGAACGGCGTCTACCGCTTCGACCGCGGCACCAAGCTCGACATCGCCCGCATCCGGGAGGCCCAGCTGCGGCCCGCCGCGATCGAAGGACCCGACGCGGACTGACGGCCACGGATCAGCGGGTGCCCGGCCCTCCACGGCCGGGCACCCGCTGGACACGGCCCCGGTCTCAGACCCGCTGGAGCTGCCAGAGCTGCGGCTGCTGGCCGTTGCACGTCCACTGCTGGACGTTCGCCCCCGCCGTACGCGAGCCCTGGGCGACGTCCAGGCACTGACCGGCGGACCTCACCACGAGGCGGTAGTAGCCGCGCCCGGCGTTCTCCAGCCGCCAGTCCTGCGCCGCCAGCGCGTTGCAGTACCACTGGCGGACATTCGCACCGGCGGTGGCGGAACCGTTCTCCACGTCCAGGCAGTAGCCGCTGTTGCGAGCGGTGAGCGTGAAGAATCCGGCGCCGTGCGCCCGCACGGTCCACTCCTGCGGACCCAGGCCGTTGCAGGTCCACTGCTGGACGTTCCCACCCGCGGCACGGGAATCACCGGCCACGTCCAGGCAGTGTCCGCTGTTGGCGTTCACCAGCCGGTACACCGCCCCGTCCACGACACCGGCCGCGTCCCCGCTGCCGGTGAGCGGACCGCTCGCCACGTACGGGCGGCAGACGGAGCCGTCCCAGTCCGTCGCGATCTGCAGCACCGTGCGCCCGTCGGCGGAAGGCAGCAGCGGCGAGCTGTAGTTCGGGCAGTACGTCGCGGTCGGGGAGGCGACCCGCACCGGGGCCTCGATCTCGTACCACGGACCCGTGCCGTTCTCCGTGTTAGCCAGGATGGTGCGCCCGCTGTCCGCCGCGGGCGTCCCGTCACGGTTGAGGAGCTGCTGGCCGACGAGCAGGAGCCGGCCGTTCGGGCCACCGCCCGGCGCGGGCGCCCAGGCCAGGGTGGGCGCGGCGCGGAAGTACTTGCCGTCCACCGTCTCCGGGCGGTACCCGAGGAAGGTGGGCGAACCCCAGTCCCAGCCGTCGGGAGAGGTGCGGTAGTGCACCACGCACTGGTACTGCCCGCCCGGATTGCAGATCTCGTAGCTCATCAGGTACGTGCCGTTCGGCAACGCGCGCACCACGGGCATGCCAGGCCGGTCCGGTTGCCAGGAACTGGCCACCGTGTCGCGGCGGTCCTGCCAGTGGATCCCGTCGTAGCTGCGCACGGCGACGAGCTTCTGGGAGTGGGCCGGATCCGTCTCGTCGGAGTAGTGGCAGACGAGCGCGCCGTCGGCGGCCACGGAGAACTCGGGCTCCCACAGCCCACTCGTCCCGGTCGCGGTGGCGCAGGAGGACAGGTGGGACCAGGTGCGGCCCACGTCGTTGCTGCGCCAGACACGCAGGTCCATCCGCCGGTTGGCCTCGTCCTGCCCGGCCGAGGAGGCCCACAGCAGCGTACCGGCGGGCAGCGCTCCGACCTGCCGGGGAAGTTCGAACAGGGTGGAGCAGCACAGGCCCTGTCCGTTCGCGGACTCCGGGTCGGCGATCCTGCCCACCTGCCGGAAGGTGGCTCCGGCGTCGGTGCTCTCGTGGATGGCGCCGATGCCGTTGTTGCCGTCGAAGGACACGACGCTCGCGAGCACCCGGCCGTTGGCGGCGCCGCTGTGTTCGAGACGGATGGCCCGGGGGTAGAGGCCGGTACCGCTGCCCAGGGGCGTTCCGGTGGCCGCGAGGGAGGCGGCCTGGGTCCCGGCGGAACCCGGGAGCGAGGAGGAGGCGGCGGCGGGTACCGGCGTCGCCGCGGCCGACGTGCCGACCGGTGCGAGCGACAGGCTCAGCACCGCGGCTGCGGCCGTCAGCGCGGCACGTACCGGCCGTACGGCACGGCGACCGCGGGTCGTGGGGGCCGGGCGAGGCGGCTCGTCGACTGACGAAGGGGGAGCGGAGCGGGACGGTCGACGTAAGAAGAGCACGGGTTTCCTTCCTGAAGGCACGGGGCGCGACAGGGCGGACCACGGGTGCGGGCCGCGGCTGTCGTCTCTTCGGAGTCAGGTCGTGTCCGACCGTGCGCGTCACAGTAGGGCGGTATGTACATCGATGTAAACAGGAAGTACCGAACAGGGCGTTCCGAGCGGGGAGCGCCGCCGGTCACGGGAGCGCCGGTCCACGGTGCGCCGGTCCACGGTGCGCCGGTCGAGGGAGCGCCGGTCCGTCCGTCGCGGTCCTGCCGGAATCAGCGACGGTACGGGCGAGGCCGAAGCCGACCGCACGGATGCGGAAACCGCACGGTGCCGAAACCGTGCGGATGTCCGGCCGGGCTGACCGGGGCTCAGTACAACGTCCGCCAGGCGCCACGCGGCCAGGCGAGCACCGCGAAGATCTGTACGGCGGCGGCCTGCTCGATGGCCTGGGTGGTCCCGCTGTCGTCGAAGTGCATCAAGCCGGTCGCGCTGTCCCGCTGTTCGGACCAGATGTGGTCCGCGTAGTCGGCCATGGCCCGCCGGTAGACGGACCCGCCCGTCACCGACTCCAGCAGCAACAGGTTCTTGAAGAAGATCGAGTTGAAGAAGACGGGCTGGCCCAGCAGCCTGCCCTCGGTCACGAAGTGCCTGTACGCGGCCTCGGCCGTGCGCCGGGCCTGGCCCAGGTACGCGCGGTCGCGAGTCGCCCCGTACAGCAGGACACCGACGCCGACGGGGACGCCCTGGTTGTAGGACCAGATGGTCCGGTCCACCGCGCCGGTGAGGTCCAGGTTGTCCCAGTAGAGGCCTTCGGGGGTCCGCAGGTGGGTGTTGGTCCAGTCGTAGAAGCGCCTGGACGACGCGAGGTAGCGGGACGTGCCGGTGATCTGGTGCAGGCGCAGGCCGAGTTGGGCGCCGGGCATGTTCGAGACCGTGTTGCGGCAGTGGTTCCAGTCGGCCTGGGTCCAGAACACCCCGCCGGGGGCGGGGTGTTCGGCGTCGGAGTCCCAGCCCGACTCGACGAGCGCGAAGATCTCCTCCGCGCGGCGGAGCGCGGCGCGGTCCCCGGTCTGCAGATGCGATTGGGCCTTGGCCAGTCCCACCCACTCGTTGTCGTCGTAGAACATGTCGCCGCCGCCACCGTGGGGCGCGACCGGGTAGGAGTCGTAGCCGGCGAGGCCCGTGGTGCCGCCCGCCGCGTTCCAGTACAGCTCCTGCGCCCTGGCGCGGGTGGCCAGAGCCGGTGCGTGGCCCGGGTCCACGAAGGCCAGGTCGAGAGCGGCGACATGGACCTGGGACAGCGGCCATTCGTAGGAGTACGGGCGGTCGTCGACGGCGACCGGGTACTGCTCGCGCACGAGCCCGGTGCCGTCCGCCGTGTCGAAGTACTTCTCCAGAGCGCCGTAGGTGACGCGCGCACGGGAGAGCGAGGGGGACCGGCCACCGGCCGGGGCCGGTGCCGCGGACGCGGCGGCAGCGGTCGCCGGTACGGCGGCCAGGGCGGCCAGAGAGGCGCCGAGGACCTGACGGCGTGAGGGGGACCAGCGCATACGGAACTCTCCTGTTCGGGGTGCGACGCAGGGTGCGGGGTGTCCGACAGTGCGCGACAACGTTGTTACCGGGGTGCGGGGACGTCAACGGCCAGGACGGAAAAGGGCGGACGGAGATCGTTCCCGCCCCGCGAGCCCCCGCGAGCCCCCGCCTCCCCCTCGGCTCCCTCGCCGGGATCGCACCCCGGGGCGGCGCTCCGGTCACCCCCGCTGACCTGCCCCTGGCCGCCGTACGGCTATCCTGACCGCCGAAACCGGACACGGGGTGCCCCGCGCGGGGCTGAGATCACACCCGTCGAACCTGAACCAGCTCGTACTGGCGGAGGGATGTCTCATGGCGATGCCGTGTGCGCAGAACGACCACGCGGTCGCGGAGCGGAAGGCTCCGGCCTCGCGAACCACCTTCGGGGGGCGCATGCCGACCGCCCCCGGCGATCTGCGGATCGAGACGCACGGGATAGCCCCCGTGCCCGAGGACCGGCGTTACGGCGGCCCCGGACGGCTGTTCACCGTCTGGTTCGCCCCCAACCTGACCATGACCGGCGTCTTCACCGGCACCGTCGGCGTCGCGCTGGGCCTGGACTTCACGACGGCGCTCATCGCCGTCGTCCTCGGCACGTTCGTCGGGGCGGCGCCCACCGCGTACCTCGGCACCTGGGGAAGTCGGACAGGGGTCGGCCAACTGCCACTCGCACGGCTGGCGTTCGGTCGCGCGGTCGTGCTGCCGGGGGCTTTGCAGTGGCTCTCGTCGATCGCCTGGGACGCGCTCGTCGGGCTGTTCGGCGGGGACGCGCTGGCCCAGTTGTGCGGCTGGCCGTTCTGGCTGGGCGTCCTGGTGATGATGGCCGCCCAGGGCGGGCTGGGGGTGCTGGGGTACGAGGCGATCCACCGGCTCCAGACCGTGATGACGTTCCTCCTGGCCGCCGCCTTCGCCGTGCTGGCCGTCAAACTGCTGGACGGTGTCCACCCCGCGGCCTCCGGTGCCGCGCACGGCGGCGACCGGGCGGGGGCCTTCGTCCTGACGTTCACGATCGCGCTGAGCCTGTCGCTGTCGTGGGCGCCGTACGCGAGCGACTTCAGCCGCTACCTTCCGGCCGGTACCTCCCGGCCCCGCATGTTCTGGTGCACCCTGCTGGGCATCGGCTTCTCCTTCGTGGCGGTCCAGACGCTCGGCCTGTGGGGCGCGTCCGTCTTCACCGATCAGACCGCGCGGGGCATCGACACCCTTCTGGGCGGGGGCGCCCTCGGGGCGTTCGGTCTGCTCGCCGTGGCGCTCGCCGCACTGTGCAGCAACGCCATGAACGACTACAGCGGTTCGCTGGCTCTGCAGACGATCGGGGTGCGGCTGCCGCGCCCCGTCGCCGCCGCGCTCGCCGCCGCGCTCGGTTTCCCGCTCGTCCTGTGGATGCACGCGGCCGACACCACCGCACGCTTCCAGAACGTGCTGCTCCTGGTCGGCTACTGGATCCCCGGCTTCGTCGCGATCGTGGCCGTCGACTGGGCGGCGAGGAAGAGGGACCGCGGCGGCGCCCCGTTCGACCTCGCCGCCGAGAGCGCCCGCGACCGGCCCTGGTGGCCGGCGCTCACCGCCTTCGTGATCGCCTTTGCCGCGGCGGTGCCGTTCATGAGCACCGGCCTGTACGTCGGCCCCGTGGCGGAGGCCTTGCACGGAGCGGACCTCGCCTACGGGGTGGCGTTCCTCGCGGCGCTGGCGGTCTACGCCCCGCTGCGGCTGCGGCACCGTCCCTGACGGCCGCCCGCCGGGTGGCGCGCTCGGCGGCGCGGCGTGCTCCGCTGCCGACCGCGCCGTCACCGCGGGGAGTACCGCCGCTGCCGGCCCGGAGAACCGGTCCGGCTCATCGCGTGCGGGGCGCCATCGCGCACCGACTCCCCGGAAGTGGCCGGCCGCTGCGCCGGGAGGGCAGCGAGAGCTTCATCCGTTCTATTGACATGTACATGTAACAGCGATGTGATGTGGTTGTTTCCGTCTTTCCTTGTTGGGTTGTGTGTCAACCATCCCCCAGGAGCCGCACATGTTCGGTGAACGGCACAGTTTCGGACACCGTTTGACGGCCTCGGCCGCATCCCTCACGCTCGCCGTCGGTGGTCTGGCCGGGGCCGCCGCCCTGACCTCGGGAGTCGCGGCCGGTGTGCAACTCGCCGCCGTGGCCGCCGCACCGGATGCCGCGGCGGTGGAGAACGGCCTGGCCCGGACACCGCAGATGGGCTTCAACAACTGGAACACCACCGGCTGCGGAGCGCAGTTCGACGAGGCGATGGTCAAGGGCGTCGCCGACGCGTTCGTCTCCACCGGCCTCAAGGCCGCGGGATACACCTACGTCAACCTCGACGACTGCTGGGCGCTGCCCTCGCGGGACGCGTCGGGCAACCTGGTCGCCGACCCGGCGCGCTTCCCGAACGGCATCAAGGCCGTCGCGGACTACGTGCACTCCAAGGGGCTGAAGTTCGGCCTCTACTCCAGCGCGGGCACCAAGACCTGTGCGAACAACGGATTCCCCGGCGGCCTCGGTCACGAGCGGCAGGACGCCGACCTGTGGGCCTCCTGGGGCGTGGACTACCTCAAGTACGACAACTGCAACAACACCGGTGTCGACGCCCAGGCCCGGTACAAGGCGATGGGCGACGCGCTGAAGGCCACCGGCCGCCCGATCCTCTACAGCATCTGCGAGTGGGGCTCCAACCAGCCCTGGAACTGGGCGCCGTCCCTCGGCAACTCCTGGCGCACCACCGGCGACATCAACGACTCGTGGTCCTCCATGATCGGCATCGCCCACGAGAACCAGCCGCTGGCGCAGTACGCCGCGCCCGGCGCATGGAACGACCCGGACATGCTGGAAGTCGGCAACGGCGGGATGAGCGACACCGAATACCGCACCCACTTCAGCCTCTGGGCGCAGATGGCGGCGCCCCTGCTCATCGGCACCGACGTCCGCACCGCGACTCCGGCGTCGCTCTCCATCCTCAAGAACACCGACGTCATCGCCGTCGACCAGGACCCCCTGGGCAAGCAGGGCACCGTCGTCTCCTCCTCCGGCGGACTCGTCGTGATGTCCAAGCAGTTGGCGGGCGGCGACCGCGCGGTCACCCTCACCAACGAGAACGGTTCCGCCGCGACCGTCAGCACCACCGCGTCCGCCGCCGGGCTGCCCGCCGCGTCCTCCTACCGGCTCGCCAACCTGTGGTCCAAGGCGGTCTCCTCGACGAGTGGCACGATCAGTGCGTCGGTGCCCGCCCACGGAACGGTGATGTACCGGGTGTCCTCCGGCTCCGGCAGCAGCACCGGTACGACCCACCCGCTGATCGGTGCCTCCTCCCAGCGCTGCCTCGACGTGGAAGGCGGCGGTACGGAGCCCGGCACCAAGGTCGAGATCTGGGACTGCCACGGTGGGGCCAACCAGGCCGTGACGCTCACCGCAGCCGGTGAACTGCGCCTCTACGGCGGGTCGGCGTGCGTCGACGCCGATGACAACAGGACCGCACCGGGCACCGCCGTGCAGCTCTGGACGTGCAACGGCGGAGCCAACCAGCAATGGAAGCTCAACCCCGACGGGACGGTCACGGGTTCCCAGTCGGGCCTGTGCCTCGATGTCACGGGCGGCGACAAACCCGCGGGGAACCTCAACGGAACGGCGCTGGAGCTGTGGACCTGCAACGGCGGGGCCAACCTGCAGTGGAGTCTGGGCTGAGCCGAATCGCGGCCCGGAACCGGTGACGGACCCGGCGTGTGCGTCCCGCGCGCACGCCGGATCCGCGCGTCCCTCCGGGCTGGTTGCCGGACCTGAGCGTGCGTGCCGGCGTCGCGGGACGGGCGGAACTTTCGACACGCGCTCCAGGGGCGCGTGTCGAGTCGTGATCACCCAGCCGTCCGCGCCGCGGGCCAGTCGCTTCAGCTTCGGCCGCCCGGAGGGAGAGCGATGTCGGACCGCACCGATACGGTCGTCCCATGAGAGCTACAGGAACGTTCACCGTCAAAGCGTTCGTACCGACCGAGCTGAAGCCGGACCCGGCTGTGTCCACCGGGCTTCCGGTGGGTGTCGCAACGTTGGAGAAGCACTTCGAGGGTGCTGTCGCCGGTCGCTCGGCAACCCTGTTCACCGCGGCGTACGACCAGACGACCGGCGTGGGCACCTACGTGGCCATGGAGTCGTTCGAAGGCTCGCTGTGCGGCCGGGCCGGCGCCTTCAACTTCGTGCACTCGGCGACGACGTCCGGCAGCGATCGCACAGCGGAGTTCTTCACCATCGTGCCGACGAGCGGTACGGGAGAACTGGCCGGGATCTCCGGTGCCGGAGGACTGGCCGTCGAGGCTGACGGCACGCATCGGATCTGGTTCGACTACGCGTTGCAAGTGGGTCGATGACGGGCCAGGCGCACGGAGCAAGGGCTGTCGGCCTGCGCAGGTACGAGGCCTTCGACGGCCGGACCCGGCAGCCCTGGAGGCGCTCCTCGCGCCGGACTTCGTAGGCCGGCCGCTGAGAGCGGCCGGTGCCGGGGCAGCCGCGGATGCCTGGTCCAAGGTGTTCGCAGCCCAGGGACGAGCGGGAGTTCGTCGTGCCGTATCCGCCCATCGGCAGGTACGGCACGTACCCGAAGGGGGGTGCGGCAGCAAACCACCTCGTCGGCCTCCACCTGCCGCGCGCCCCGTTGATCTGGATCAAAGACCTCACCCGGACCGTCCTTCGGTCTCGACTCGATGCGCACCTCGGCCCTCGATGCGGCGCACACGACGGGTTTCCCGGAACAACTCGCCCTCGGGAAACTGGACATGTAGTGTCCGGGTCATGCGGATGAGTGCGGGAGTCGAGTGGGGGCTGCACTGCTGCCTGACGCTGGCGTGGCTCGGGGACGCCGAGGCGGTGTCGACGGCGAAGCTCGCGGTCTGGTTCGACCTGCCCCCGGCCTATCTCAACAAGCAGTTGCAGGCCTTGAACCGGGCGGGCATCCTCACCTCCACCCCGGGACCCCGGGGCGGGTTCCGGCTGGCCCGGGGCCCCGAGCGGATCACGCTCATGGACGTCGTCGCCGCCGTCGACGGACCGGACGACCTCTTCCAGTGCACCGAGATCCGGCAGCGCGGAGCGGGAGCGGAGACCCCGGCCCGGGAGTTCCAGCAGCCGTGCGGCATCGCCGGGGCGATGCTCCGGGCCGAGCTGGCCTGGCGCCGCGAGCTCGCCGCGCAGACGCTGGCGGACATGATGGCCGCCGCCCCGCCCTCCGCCGCCGAACGCGCCCGGCGCCACTACGCACGCATCGTCGGCTGACCGCGCCCACCATCGGCCGACCCGACGCCCGTGATCGGCCGACCGCGCCCACCAGCGGTCGGCCACATGCGTCGGCGGTCGGCTGTGGACGTCGTCGTCGCCGGTGTGCGCGTCGGCGGCCGGCCGTGCGGCACCCGTGGAACGAACCCACTCATGAGGAGAATCTGGATGTCCAGTGTCTCGATTGCATCCGGCCGGCGACCGGCCGACGGCAGGATGCCGGGGGAGCGGAGTTGGCTGTCGTCCACCCTGGTGCTCGCCCTGGGCACCCTCGCCGTCGGCACGGACGCCTTCGTCGTCGCCGGGTTCCTGCCGTCGATGGCCGAAGAACTGCACGTGTCGTCGACCGCCGCCGGACAGTCCGTCACCGTGTTCGCGGCGGCCTACGCCCTCCTCTCGCCCGTCCTCGCCACGGCGACCGCCCGACTGCCCCGCCGGGCCCTGCTGGTCGCCGCGCTGATCACCCTCGGCCTGGCCAACGTGGGGTCGGCGCTGGCGCCGAACCTGGCCGTACTGCTCGTCAGCCGGATCGTCGCCGCCGCCGGGGCTGCGGCCTACACGCCGACCGCCGGGGCGGTGAGCGCCGTGCTCGTACGGCCCGAGTTCCGGGCCCGGGCCATGGCCGTGGTCATCGGCGGCCTGACCGCCGCGACCGCGCTGGGAGTGCCGCTGGGCAACCTGGCCGAACACTGGCTGGGCTGGCGGACCGCCCAGTCCGTCGTGTCCGGGCTGTGCCTGCTCTTCGCCCTCGGCGTGCGCCTGATCATGCCGGCCCTGCCCGGCAACGCCCGCGTGCCGCTGCGTACCCGGCTCACCGTGCTGCGCCGGCCCGCCGTCCTCGCCGTACTGCCGCTCACCGTGCTCGGCATGGGCGCCGCCTACACCGCGTACGCCTACAGCGTTCCGGTCCTGCGGGCGGTGCGGGTGCCGGACAGCGCGGACCTGTGGATGCTCTTCCTGTACGGACTGGGCGCCGTCCTCGGCAATCTGGCGTCCGGGTACGCCACCGACCGCTGGGGTTCCGTCCGGGTCCTGACCAGTGGATACATCGGTATGGTGCTCGCCCTCGGCCTGCTCGCCTGGATCGCCGCCGCGCACGTGTCGCTGGTGCTCCCGGTCGGCGTGCTCGTCCTGCTCTGGGGGGCGAGCAGCTGGTGCCAGACACCCGCCCAGCAGCACCGGCTGATCGAAGTCGCCCCGCAGGAAGCCCCGTTGGTGGTATCCCTCAACTCCTCCGGGATCTACCTCGGCATCGGCCTCGGCACCGTGCTCGGCGGCATCACGCTCCCGCACGGGGCGACCCTCGTGTGCGGCCTGGGGGCGGTGCTCGCGATCGCCGCCCTGCTGTTCCTTCGGATCACCGCACGCGCGGCGGCCCGCATCGGCTGAACCACCGCGGTGCCCACGGGGCCTTGCCGTCACCGCACGGTGACGGCAAGGCCCCGTACCGCCGGGCGCGGTTCCCCGTGTCAGCGCCGGGAACCGCGCTCCGCCCGCCTCACCGGCCGGCCCGGTTCATCAGGTCGAAGAAGGTGTCGCCGCGCACCACTTCGAACGGGGAGCCGAGCAGCCCGACGAGTTCGGCGGCATCGCTCGGCGTCCAGCTCCAGGCGTTGATCGCGCCCGCGACGAACAGGGGAGCGCTACCGTCCCAGCCCTCGACGTGCTTCAGCAGCCCGTCCCGGTACTCCGCGGCCTTCCCCTGCGGGAAGAAGTTGCCGATCACCGGCAGACCGGCCGGCCGCGTCCGCAGGTCCCCGGTCTCCCAGGACTGGATGACCCCACGCAGCGGGGTGTTCCGCCGGTAGGAGCCGGCGATCCGTTCGTCGAACGGCATCCACCCGTCGCCGGTCGTGCTGCGCTGGTTGTACGCGTACACCAGGTCCATGCCGGTCCGCCGCAGGAAGCGACCGGTGAGTTCGGTGTAGGCGTCCAGGGCGTCGGCGGGCCAGGAGCCCGGGTAGGTGTAACCGGCGCCGGAGGGACCGGAGATGAGCAGGTCGTTGGCGGTCGCGGTGTTCTGGTAGTACGCGAGCAGGCCGGGGCCGATGTCCGCGAGCAGCGGGCTGACCGTCCAGTTGAGCGGCACGCTGCCCCGCGCGGGGTCGTCCCAGATCGTACGCATGTGGCGCTGGCAGTACTGGACGTTGTCGCCCTCGCCGAAGGTGAGGGTGAGGTAGACGCGGTTGGCGAGTGGGGCCTTCGGCCTCGGACGGACCCGGTCCGAGATCTTCGCGGACACCCCGGCGTGCACGGTGCCGTTCATGAAGAAGTCCGCGGGCACGACTTCGACGCCGTGCTGGGAGGCGCGGTCGACGCCGCCCCACTCGCCCGCCACGTCGTTGGAGAACCAGCCCGCGTACGGGGTGGTGGGCTCGACCCGGCTGAAGACCTCGTCGAGGAGTGCGCCGGTCTCGCCGGACGGAGGCAGCCAGAGGACCATGGCCCGGCTCGCGACGGCGTAGTCACGGAAGTACGGGAACGGTTCGACCCGGGTGGGCGAGGTGGCGGTCGCGGACACCAGGTACTGGTTCCACAGATCGGCCTCGACCATGAGCTGCCGGGTGCCGGGCGGCGGAGTGAAGTGGTAGATGAAGTAACCGCCGCCGTCGGAGAACCGGTTGGCGTCCCCGCCGATGGAGGAGTGGGAACCGTCGAAGAGGAACGGTGCCTCGGCGGCCGTACCGGGTACGAAGGAGGCGATCACCTGGCCGTCCGCCTTCACCACGACCGAACCCACCGAGGCGCCCCATCCGTCGTCGCCGAACGAGTCCTGGAAGCGCAGATAGACACCGTCCCCGCCGGAGAGTTCCGCGCTCATGTCGAGTGCGCGGACCTGGCGGTTCGACGAATCACGGATACGTCCGCTCTCCCGGGCGATCTCGCGCCAGCTCACCCGCGGGGTCTGCACCGTCCGCGTCGGCGGCAGCCCGGCCAGCAGGGTGTGGGTACAGCGCGGGAACAGATGCTCCAACTGCCAGCGGTACGTGGCGAGTACGTCGTCCGCGTCGAAACGGCCGCGCAGGTCGGCCACGGTCTTCAGCCCGTGCGCGCGGGCCTGCTCGGCGGTGGCGGCGACGGCGTTCTCCAGACCGGCCAGGGTGGTCGCCACGTTCACCGAGTCCGGCACGGCGGGGTCGTGCAGGACCGCGCCGCGTATCTCGCCCCGGTAGCGGGCGACCAGGTCCAGCGCCCGGTCGTGGCGGGTGACGCGGGCACCGGTGCTCGGGAGCCAGTCGGAGTCGACTCCGCTGCCGTCGAAGTCGAAGTAGAGGCGCGGATCGCGGCGGTTGACGACTCCCTGAAGGGTCGTCAGGAGCAGCTGGTCGTTCCCGTCGAGGGCGCCGACATCGGCGACGTCGAGCCGGGAGGGCCGGCCGAACGACGGCAACAGCCGTGCTGCGGCACGCTTTTCGGCCGCTCCGGCCCGAGGGGAGAAGAAGATCCCGGGAGTACCGGCCGCGAGAGCTGCTCCGCCCGCCTGCAGAAGAGTTCTTCGGGACACCATCGGCGATCACTGCTCCTTGGGGAGGGGGCGGCTACGGTGCGACAACGTTGTCAGTTGAAGTGACATCGTTGTCAAATCATCGGTGAAGGTAGTGCCGGGCCGGAGAGTTGTCCATGGTGCGCGCACGTGACGACCCATGGCACACCCCCATTTGATCCACTTCACGGCAAAGCTGACCAGGGGGACCAGGTGGTGTCCGGCCATGATCCGCCGGTCACCACCTGGGTGGACGCGGCCGACCGCCGCCGGCCGGACGCCGTGACGCTACGGTGCCCGGCGGCCGGCTTCGCCCGTCCGGCCGCGGTGAGCCAGCAGACGCTGTGCGGCGGACAGTGCTGCGCTGCCGCCGCGCCCCGAACGGAGTGCGGCGCGGGCCGCGTTGGCCCCGGGCGCGCCGTGCACCCCGCCGCCCGGATGGGCGGACGCGGAGGCCAGGTACAGCCGTTGTACCGGAGTCTCGGGGCGGCCCGTGCCCGGCACCGGCCGGAACACCAACTGCTGGTGCATCGAGGCCGTTCCGCCGTTGATGGCGCCGTTGCGGAGATTGCCGTCCGCCGCTTCGAGCGCGACCGGCGACAGTATCCGCCGGGCACGGACGCGGTCGCGGAACCCGGGGGCGTACCGCTCCACCTGCCGTTCCACCCGGTCCGCCATCCGCTCCCGCTCCCCGGCGTCCCAGGCGCCCGTGAGCCCGTCCGCTCCGGCGTCCGCCTTCACCCGGTGCGGCACGTGCGTATAGGCCCACGCGGACTCGGTGCCCAGCGGTGAACGCGTCGCGTCCGCGGTGGTCATCTGCCCGCAGAGGAGGAACGGGCGGTCGGGAATCAGGCCCCGGGCGATCTGCGCCGCCCACCGGGTCAACTCGTCCACGCCCTCCGCCAGATGCACCGTGCCGGCCGGGGCGGCGGCCGGCACGCTCCACGGAACGGGCCCGTCCAGCGCCCAGTCCACCTTGAACGTGGCGAAGTCCCACTCGAACCGCCGCATGTCGTCGAAGATCCGCGCCGGAAGGTGTTCCGCCGGGACCAGCGACGTGTACAGGCTGGGCGCCGATACGTCCGCGAGCACCGCCCGCCGGGCGGGAACGCCCTCCCCGGAGGCCGTACGGACGCCCACGGCGCGGCCCTGCCGCACGACCACCTCGGTGACCCGCTGCCCGCACCGCACGGCGCCGCCGCGCGACCGCAGCCGTCGCACCAGCGCCTCGGTCAGGGCCCCGGCGCCCCCGACCGGCACGGGGAAGCCGTAGCGCTGCCCCAGCATCGCCATCAGCCAGCCGAAACCACCGCTGCCGGCCGCCTCGGGTGCCAGATCCGCATGCAGCGCGCAGCCGGCCAGCAGCACCCTGCCCCCCTCGCCCAGGAACTCCTCGTCGCCCAGCCTGCGCACCGGAAGTACGAGACTGCGGGCGAGCCGCAGCCCGCCCGCCGCCCGGAGCCGTGCCGCCAGGACGCCTCCGGCGAGGACGGGGGGAAACGGGGAGAAGAGGGCCTTGACGATGCCGTCCCCGAGCCGGTCCCAGACGTGGCAGAGGCCGAGCCAGCTCTCGCCGTCTCCGGGCGCGAAGCCGTCCAGCAAGTCCGCCGTCACCGTCCGGTCGCGGTCCAGCACCGCACAGCTGCCGTCGAGCAGCGGATGGGCGAGCACGTGCGGCGCGTGGCCCCAGCGCAGGCCCTCCCTGCCCAGATCCAGGGCGGACAGCACGGGGGACGCCGCCGCGAGAGGGTAGAACGAGCTGAACATGTCACTGACGTACTCGGGATGGACCTGCCGGTCGCTGCGGACGGCGCCACCGGGTTCGGGCTGCTCCTCCAGGACCTCGACGCTCCAGCCCGCGTCGGCCAGTACGTTGGCCGCGACCAGGCCGTTGGGACCGCTTCCGATGACCACCGCGTCGACCATAGTGCCGCCCTTCGGTGCGATGCTTCCGTGCCGTGCCCGCCGTGCTGCGTAGGTGCGCCGGGTCGTGCCGTCGTGCCGCGCCGGGCCTTCGGGGCGGGGCCGTCCCGAAGGTGGGGCCGTCAGGACGGTGGGTGCGACTTCTCCTCGACCAGCCGGGCGAGCCGGGTGAGCATGCTGCGGTGGCGGATCTGGAGCACCGCGTCCAGCAGCGCATTGTGCAGGGTGGCTCCCAGACCCTTCAGCGGGTGCTCGTCGACGATGAGGAGGGTCTTGTCGCCCCACGGGCGGAGGTCGAAGGCGATGCGCGCCGATCCCAGGGGACCGCCGCTCGCCTCCAGCTCCAGCGCGCCGGGCCTGTCGATGCGACGGACCACCGTGCGCCCGGTGTGCTCCTTCGGGCCCACGCGCAGGACGTACGTGATCGAGGACCCCACCTCCGGCCACACGCCGGCCTCCGGCCGGGACCGGTCGGTCCCCACCACCCACTCCCCGTAGAGGGCCGGGTCCTCCAGCACGTCCCACACCGCGGCCGGCGGCCGGTCGATGAGGTGATGACGGACAGCCATGATGCTCCTCGGGTCGGTGAGCCCGGGCCTGCCGCAGCCGGTGTACGAACCCCGCACGAACACGCGCCCGGTCGCGGTGGCGGACCCCGGTCTTCCGGCGGCCTCCGCGCCTCGTGGGCTCCGGTCCTTCGTCGGCCTGGCCCTGATGTCCTTCATCGGCCTGGCCCTGATGACCTTCGGCGGCCTGCCCCGGGCCGCGGACCGGACCGGGGCCGTACTCCCACCCTCGATTCAACCGCGCACGCGGCGATCCCGCAGAGCGGCGGCCACGCCTGCGGGCGAGACCCGGAGGCCCGGCCGCGTCCGGCCATGCCCGGCCGGGGCACGCGGGCCGCGGTCCGTGCCGCGGCCACGCGCACCGCCCCGGCCCGGTCAGCGGCCTGTGTCGCCGTCCTCCTCGTCGACCACGTGCACGGCGGCCTCTTCGGCCGAGGCGGCCCCGCCGTCGACGCCGACGTCCTCGGCGAAGACGTCCGTGTGCCGGCCGGTCGGATCGTCGGCCGGGCTGAGGCGGCCGGCCCGCGCCCCGCCCTCGATCCCGGCCTCCGGCTCGCCCTCACCCTCCGCGAGGTCGCCGATGCCGTCACCGTCCGGCGGTTCGACGTCGGCGACCTCCTGGGCGAGCCGCTGGTCGAGGGACTCGCCGCGACGTTCCTCCGCCCCCGTCGTGCCGTACTTGTCCACCGCCAGGGGGCGTTCGGGAGGGGAGTAGCCCTCTTCCATCTGGTCGTCCAGGGTCCGTTCGCCGAGCGCGTCCTCCATGTCGAGCTCGTCGTTGGGCGGATCCTGACCGTCCTCCTGCGGCTGGTAGACGTCGTCGCCGCGCGCCTGTTCCGGCATGGCCTGCTCCTTCGCGTATCCGGGGGGATGGACATCGACGCACCCGCCCGCCACCGGTGCACGGGAGACGGCGGGACGCGGTCCCGCGCCGCTCGTGCTGCCTGCCACGGTGGGGGCGGCCGGCTCAGCGGCCGAGCGCCTTCCGCAACTGCTCCTTGTTCATGGCGGAGCGCCCGTCGATGTTCTTCTTCCTGGCCTCCGCGTAGAGCTGGTCCCGTGTCGGACCCTGCGCGCCCCGGTGGGAGCGTTCGCCGCCGCGCTCGTAGGCGGACTTCTCGTCCTCGGTCGACGTCCTGCTCGCCGTCTTCGACTCGCCGGACCGGGCTCGCTGCTTGTTCACCGTCCTGGCGGCGATCTCCTCGGCGCGCGACGCGGAGGTGCCCCGCTCCTGCTGGCTCTCCTTGATGTGTTCGTACTGGCGTTCGCGCTTCGCGTTCGATCCTGCGGGCATGGTTCAGTCCTTTCCGTCCCGTCGTCCTGGGGCGTCAGGCCCCCGTCGGCGGCCCGGCCGTTACGGGGGCGCCCTCGCGACGGGACGCTCACCCGCGTGTCCGGGATCTGCTTCCACTAAACAACGGTGCCCCGGAAAGGGCCTCTCGCCGGGTCGGTGGCCGGGCCCCCTGTCGGTTGCCGGGCCCCCTGTCGGTGGCCGAAGCTCCCTGCCGGTGGCCGGTCCTCCGGTCGGCGAGCGGTCGCCCGCCCCGTCCGGAAGCCGGAGAGAGCGGCGCGCGGGGGAGTGAGACGGGCCCGGAGAGGCGTAATGCGCGCCCGGGGCCCATAACGCGCGCCGCTCTGCCACCGGTCACCTCGTCCCGTGATCGACGGTACGCATGGAGTCACCGGGCCGGGGGATGCTGCTGAGGACGCCGGTGCGTGGAATACGGCTCGCGCGCCTCACCCCACGCACCGGCGGGATCCCGAGCACCGCAGCGGTCTTCCCGCCCCCGGCGCGTAGGGGGTGCATCGCACCGGGACTGCGTCTTTTCTGCCTCGCCGGGCACGCTGATCTCATGACCAGCATCTACGAAGGCCCTGCCACGCTCGTCCTCGGTGACGAGGAGACCCGCGTCATGGCCGTCCTGAGCGCCGGGGGCGGCGGCACGGCCCCTCCCTGGTCCGGTACGGTCCACGCCCACGGCCTGCAATTCTCCTTCTGGCCGGCGGTGCAGAGTGGCGGGGTCGTGATCCTCATGCCGGACGGCCGGCGGGGGACGGCTCAGATCGACATGGACGCGGAGAGCGGCAACGCCAGGCTCAGCGGAGAGGGCCCGGCGCCCTTCTGACCCGCTTCCGCCCGCACCCGCGCGGGCCGGTCCCACGGCGGGCCGGTCCCACCGTCCCACTGCGGGCCGGTCCCGCGGCGGGCCGCGGCCGGGTTCAGGAGACCGTCATCGTCGCCCCCGGCGCCGCACCGCTCCCACCACGCGGGGCCAGGAACTCCGTGCGGGGAAGCGCGCCATCGGCGGACCGGGGCGCCCGTGCCGTGTCCGGGCCGGTCGAGGCGAACGGCGCGGCTCCGTCGCCTCCGCCGTCCCAGGTGTTGCCGGTGGACCGCACGCCGTCGCCCAGCGCGGCGTCCCGCCCGTTCGCGACCGCCGCGTTGGCCCGTGCCACGGCGGCGGCGGTGGTGAGGTGGAAGCCGTCCACGCCGTTGCGGTAGGCCGTGTTGTGCGTCAGCGAGATCCGGCCGGGGTTGCCCTCGTCGTTGAAGCCCAGCCCGGTGTTCTCCCAGGCCGCGTTGTTCCGTACGACATGGGGGACGGAGGCCCGGGTGTTGCCGCCGCCGAGGGTGAACCCGTTCCCGTGGCCCTGCCAGTCGGCGTCGCCCCACCGGTTCACACCGTTGCCGAAGGACCAGTTGCTCTCCACCGTCACCGGGCTGGTGAACCCGCCCAGGTCCAAGCCGTCGTTCGCGTTGTCGTACATGCGGCAGCCCCTCACGACATTGCCCGCACCCGAACCGAACTTGACGGCGAGCCCGACACCGCTGCGCCCGTGGTCGTCGGTGCCGTGGTTGGCGTAGAAGTCGCTGTCGAGCACGGAGTCGGCCTCGGTGCCGCTGTCCCGGAGGGTGAGACCGGACTCGGCGTTGTCGTGGAAGGAGAGGCTCTGGAAGACGGTGTGGGCGCAGCCCCGGCAGACGTACGCGTGGCTGGCGGAACCGTGGATCTCCAGCCCTCGAACCGTCCAGTAGTCGGCCGTCTGGGTGATCGCCCAGGAGGCCCGGGGGACGCCGGACGCGTCCACGACCGGATGTTCGCCGGGGTAGTTGGTGAGGGTGATGCGGTGCCCCGCGCTCGCGTCCGTGGTGATCTCCACGCCTTCGGTGGGACGGTAGACGCCGCCCCGCAGCAGAACCGTCCCGCCCGGACGCACCCGGGCGACCGCCTTGCCGAGCGTGGCGAACGGATGCGCGAGGCTCCCGTCGCCGTCGTCCGACCCGTCCGGTGCCACGTAGAGCTCCAGCGGGGCGACGTCGTTGCCGGGCGTCGGGGAGGGCGCGGCGCCGCCCCCCACGGGCGCCGAGGCCCGGGGCGTCGGAGCGGCCGACGGCGGGGGAGCCGGGGACTGCCACAGCAGGAGGCCCAGGGTCCCGACGGTGACAGCCGCCGCTGCCGCCACGGCTGCTGCCTTCGCCTTGGCGCCCGCCGCGGAGAGCGGCTCGCGCATCCGGGCCGACAGCGACGGGGCGGCGGACAGCGCCGAGGCGGCGGTTTCCCGGAGCCAGACCAGCAGTACGGCCGGTACGGCGACGAGCCCGATGCCGGGCAGCAGGTTCTCCGGCGGGACCAGGCCGCTCCCGTGCGCCTGGCACCGCGGGCAGTCCCGTACGTGGCGGGTGAGGCGCTTGCGCCACAGGGCGCTGCTCGTCCCGTCCCACCCGCCGGCCTCGGACAGCAGACCCGGGCAGCGCGGGGTGGCCGCCAGGGCGTGCACCAGGGTGCGGGCCGCTTCCAGCCTGTCCTTCATCCGCTGGACCCGTACGGCCGTGTGCCGGCGGTCGAGGCCGAGGGAGGCGGCGACTTCGGACCGGGTGAGGCGTCCCGACGCCTCCTCCCAGTAGAGGGCGAGCACCTGCCGGTCGGTGGGGTCGAGCCAACGGGCCGCACGGGCGAGGTGGCGGCGCTGACCGGTCAGCGCGAGTTCGGCGACCGTGCGCTCGGCGAAGTCGGGCAGGGGGTCGGGCACGCTCTCGACGTCGCGGCGGGTGGAGTTCGCGCCCGCCGCCCGCCGCTGGTACTGCTGGATCTCGCGGTACGCGATGGCCACCGCCCACGAGCGGAAGCGGTCGGGCTCGCGCAGCTTCGGCAGACCGCGGACGATCCGCAGCATGGTCTCCTGTACGAGATCGTCGGCGTCGGCGTGCCCGTTCAGGGCCCGGCCGACGATCCCGTAGACCAGCGGCAGATGCAGGGCGACCAGTCGCTCCGTCGCCCGCCGGTCGCCGTCCCGTGCGGCGTACGCGAGGGCTGCGACATCTTCCTCGGTGTCGGTCCGGTGCTCTGCCATGGTCTTCGCCCCACCGGTCATTCATCCGATCGATCACGCCAAGAGCCCGCATCGTGGCACAGCGCCGGTGGGCTGTAAAGATCCATTTCGAGACGTCGTCCGGACACGCCGGAGCCTGGTCGCTTCCTGAACAGGCATGTGGGAAAGGCGCGTTGAGGAATCGTGGATGGTCCGTTCGGGTCGCGGACGCCGGTCGGCCTCTCGTGTCCCGAAGGCGGCCCGTCCGGGCCTGGTGCGAGAAGCTCCGCTCTTTCCCGGAAAGTTTCCGCGAGATTTCTGTTATCCCCCCGCGCCCCACGCATCTACCAGGTCGCTGCGGCTCCTTTGGCCGCGGCCGGCATCCGGGCGACGGGCCCGCTGCCGTACGAGCCGCACGCACGAAGGAGCATGCGCATGAGGCGAGATCCCACAGCACGACCCGGTCCGGCCGACGGACACCGGCGCCGCCGAAGCTCGCCCAGGTTGGGTGCGTTGGTCGCGGCGTTCGTGCTCGCGGTGTGCGGGCTGGTGGTGGGTGGTGCGGTGTCGCCGGCTGTGGCGGCGACGTTGCCGGCGACGGGCGGGGTGTATCAGCTGGCGGTGACGAAGAGCGGTAAGTGCATCGATGTGCCGGGTGCTTCGGCGGCGAACGGGGCGTTGTTGCAGCAGTGGGGGTGCACGGCGGATTCGCCCTGGCAGAACTTCACGCTGACGTCGGCGGGTTCGGGGGCGTACCGGCTGGTGAACGTGAGTTCCGGCAAGTGTGTCGATGTGCCGGGCTATTCGACGGTGTCGGGGACGCGGTTGCAGCAGTACAGCTGTGCGGGTCAGACGAACCAGGCGTGGACGCTGGTGGCGAGTGGTTCGGGGACGTTCCAGATCGTCAACGTCAACAGTGGTCTGTGCGTCAGTGACGAGGGTGCGTCGACGACCAACGGCACCGCGATCATCCAGGAGACCTGCACCGCCAACACCAACAAGCAGTGGGCCTTCAAGCCCGTCTCCACCACGCACACCACCGTCGCGGCCGACGGAACCGGCACGTACACCACCGTGCAGGCGGCGGTCGACGCGGTCGCAGCGGGAAACACCGGCCGGGTCGTCATCACCATCAAGCCGGGCACCTACCGGCAGGCCGTGACCATCCCCGCGAACAAGCCCTACATCACGCTCCAGGGAACCGGAGACTCCCCCGACGACGTGGTGATCGTCGGCAACCGCAACGCGGGTGACTACGGCACCTCGGGCAGCGCCACGGTGGTCGCCCTCGGCCACGACTTCACCGCGACCAACCTGACGATGTCGAACGACTTCGACGAGAACAGCTCCGACACCGGAGACCAGGCGCTCGCGCTCTACCTCGACGCCGACCGGGCCCTGCTGGACGGCGTACGTCTCCTCGGTGACCAGGACACCTTCCTGGTCAACAACAACGCCCGTGCCTACGTGTGGAATTCGTACGTGGAAGGCACGGTGGACTTCATCTACGGCGGTGGCGTCGCGGTCTTCGACACCAGCCGGATCCACGAGAAGCGGAGCACCGGCGGACCCGTCACCGCGGCCAGCACCCCCGCCGAGCGTGCCTACGGGTTCCTCTTCTACCGGTCCACCGTCACGAGCACGGTGAACAACACCACGCAACTCGGCCGACCGTGGCGCCAGGACGCCCAGGTCCTCTACCGCGAGTGCACGCTCTCGGCGGCCGTCGCCACCGCGCAGCCGTGGACGAACATGTCCACGAGCACCTGGCAGAACGCCCGGTTCCGCGAGTACCGCAACACCGGCGCCGGAGCCACCGTGAACGCCAACCGGCCGCAGCTCACCGACGCCCAGGCGGCCGACTACACCCCGCAGAAGTACCTCGCGGGCGCCGACGGCTGGAACCCCGTCCGCTGATCCGGTCCGCAACTTCCTTTGTCGAAACGAAAGAAGAGGGAACCCATGTTCAACAGGAACGGCACCAGGTTGGGTGCGTTGGTCGCGGCGTTCGTGGTCGCGGTGTGCGGGCTGGTGGTGGGTGGTGCGGTGTCGCCGGCTGTGGCGGCGACGTTGCCGGCGACGGGCGGGGTGTATCAGCTGGCGGTGACGAAGAGCGGTAAGTGCATCGATGTGCCGGGTGCTTCGGCGGCGAACGGGGCGTTGTTGCAGCAGTGGGGGTGCACGGCGGATTCGCCCTGGCAGAACTTCACGCTGACGTCGGCGGGTTCGGGGGCGTACCGGCTGGTGAACGTGAGTTCCGGCAAGTGTGTCGATGTGCCGGGCTATTCGACGGTGTCGGGGACGCGGTTGCAGCAGTACAGCTGTGCGGGTCAGACGAACCAGGCGTGGACGCTGGTGGCGAGCGGTTCGGGGACGTTCCAGATCGTCAACGTCAACAGTGGTCTGTGCGTCAGTGACGAGGGTGCGTCGACCACGAACGGCACCGCGATCATCCAGGAGACCTGCACCGCCAACACCAACAAGCAGTGGGCCTTCAAGCCCGTCACGACCGGACGGACCTGGTCGGACAAGGCGGACGGCTTCGCCTCCACGGGCGGCGGCACCACGGGCGGCGCGGCCGGCTCCACCGTCACCGTGACCACCTACGCCGACCTGGTCAAGTACGCCACCTCCACCAGCCCGTACGTCATCAAGGTCGCTGCCGCCATCACCGTGGACCCCTACGGCCACGAGATCCCGGTGACCTCCGACAAGACCATCGTCGGCGTCGGCACCAAGGGCGAGATCGTGCACGGCGGGTTCTTCCTGGGCACCGGTGTCCACAACGTCGTCATCCGCAACCTCACCATCCGCGACGCGCAGATGACCGACGACGACCCGGACGACAAGCTCTACGACTACGACGGCATCCAGATGGACACGGCCGACCACATCTGGATCGACCACAACCGCATCGAGCGGATGAACGACGGCCTCATCGACAGCCGCAAGGACACCAGCTACCTCACCATCTCCTGGAACGTCATGGGCACCGAGAACAAGGCCCTCGGCATCGGCTGGACCGACAACGTCACCGCCCGGATGACCATCCACCACAACTGGATCCACGACACCAACCAGCGCAACCCCAGCATCGACAACGTGGCCCTCGCCCACCTCTACAACAACTACCTCCAGAACGTCACGTCCTACGGAAACCTGTCCCGGGGCGCCTCGAAGACCGTCATCGAGAACAGCTACTTCGAGAACGTCGCCAACCCCTTCAACATCGACACCACGGCGGCGTCGCTGACCCAGTCGGGCAGCGTCATGGTCAACTGCACCGGCAAGCAGGTGACGAACGGGACGACCTTCACCCCGAGCAGCTACTACGCGTACACCCTGGACGCGGCGAAGGACGTGCCCGCCCTGCTCAAGGAGTACGCAGGTCCGCAGAGCACCATCGGCGGCTGACCCCGTCCGCGTCCTCCCGGGCCGCCCCCGCCGGAACCCGTTCACCGGGTCCGGCGGGGGCGGCTGGCCGGGCCGGGTGCGGGCCCGGCGACGGTCTGGGGCACCATGCGGGAGAGCAACCGCACGTCCCCACCCCCACGACCTGGCAGGACGCGCACGACGGCCCGACCCGAGGATGGACATGGCGTACTTCGACAACCCCGTGATACCCGGCTTCAGCCCGGACCCGAGCATCTGCCGCGCGGGCGAGGACTACTACCTGGCGACGTCCAGCTTCGAGTACGTACCAGGTGTGCCGCTCTGGCACAGCCGCGACCTCACCCACTGGCGGCTGATCGGCCACGCCCTCGACCGCCCCGCGCAGTTGGAGCTCTCCGACACCGCCGCCTCCTCGTCCGGGGTGTACGCGCCCACCCTGCGCCACCACGACGGGCGCTTCTGGATGATCACGACCGTGGTCGGCGGTGCCGGCACCGTACTGGTGACCGCCGACGACCCGGCCGGCCCCTGGTCGGACCCCGTACCCGTCAAGATTCCCGGCATCGACCCCGACCTGGCCTGGGACGAGGAGGGCACCTGCTGGTGCCTGTTCTCGCACGACGGGATCAAGGGGGTGCGCATCGACCCGGAGACGGGCGAACTGCTCGGCGAAACCGTGGAGATGTGGTCGGGGACCGGACTGCAGTACCCCGAAGGCCCGCACCTCTACCGCGTCGGCGACTGGTGGTACCTGCTGCTCTCCGAGGGCGGCACGGAACGCGGGCACGCCCTCTCCGTGGCCCGCGCCCGCACGCTTCCGGGGCCGTTCGAACCGCATCCGGACAACCCCGTGCTCTCCCACCGCAGTACGGACCACCCGGTGCAGAACACCGGCCACGGCGACATCGTGCAGGCCCACGACGGCAGTTGGTGGATGGTGCTGCTCGGCACCCGCCCCCGGGGCGACACCCCCGGCTTCCACGGCATGGGGCGGGAGACCTTCCTGGCCCCGGTGCGCTGGGAGGACGGCTGGCCCCTGCCGGGGCCCGTCGAAATCCGCTCCCAGGGGCCCGAGTTGACCCCGCACCCGTGGCCGGAAGAGCCGGATCGCGACGATTTCGACGCCCCCGTGCTCTCCCCTAGCTGGGTGACCCTGCGCCGCCAGGACCCGGAAGCCGTCGACCTCGGCACGAAGCCCGGGTGCCTGGTGCTGAACTCCCGCGCCGAGGCGCTGGACCGGCCCGGAGCCGTGTTCGTGGGACGGCGCCAGCGCGATCCGGAATGCGGTGCGCGCACCCGTATCGACGTCGCCGAGGGCGGACGGGGCGGCCTCGCCGTTCGGCTCGACGAGGCGCACCACTACCAGGTGGAGCGGGAGGGCGACACGGTGCGCGCGATCGCCCGGATCGGTCCGCTGCGTCAGGCGGTCGCCGAACGAGTCGTACCCGCAGGCCCGTTGACTTTGCGCATCGACGTGACCACCACCGACGTCCTGCCGCCCACCGTCACCGTCCGCGGCGCCGGCCCGCAGGCCGGCGCCGGTCTCCGCGTCGGAGCCCCCGACACCCTGAGGCTCGGATACGAGACGGCGGACGGGGAGTTCGAGATCCTCGCCGAGCTGGACGGCCGCTACCTCAGCACCGAGGTGGCCGGCGGATTCACCGGCCGGGTCATCGGGATGTACGCGACCCGGGGGAGCGCGGCCTTCGACTGGTTCGAGCTGAGCCCGGCCTGACGCCGTACGCGTAGCCGGCCCCGGCCCGCGCACACCCGCGGGC
>NZ_JBHWYX010000006.1:0-222803 GCF_042728795.1 Streptomyces sp. NPDC060184 | reverse complement strand
GCGCCGGGGGCACGTCCCCCCCGGCGCCCCGGCCGTCCGCGTCGGCGGCCGTCAGGCGGGCAGCTGCGCCTCGATGGCGGCCACGACCTCGGGCGCCTCCGGCTCGGTCCGCGGGCGGATGCGGGCGACCGGCTCACCGGCGGGGGAGATCAGGAACTTCTCGAAGTTCCACTGCACGTCCCCGGCCTCGCCGTCGGCGTCGGCGAGCTTCGTCAGCTCCGTGTAGAGCGGGTGTTGGCCGTCGCCGTTCACGTCGGTCTTCGCCAGCAGCGGGAAGCTGACCCCGTACGTCGTCGAGCAGAAGGTCTGGATCTCCTCGGCGGTACCCGGCTCCTGCCCGGCGAACTGGTTGCACGGCACGCCCAGCACGGTGAAGCCACGCGCGCCGTAGGTGTTCTGCAGGCGCTCCAGGCCCTCGTACTGGGGCGTGAGGCCGCACTTGGACGCGACGTTCACCAGCAGCACCGCCTTGCCGCTCCAGGCGCCCAGCGTCGTCGGCTCACCGGTCAGGGTGTGCAGGGGGATGTCGTGCAGCGTCATCGGTAACTCCTCGCGTCAAGAGTGCCGCCCGGTCAGGGGGCGTCGGGGCCCATTGTGGCCCCGGCGCCGTCCGGGCCCGCGCCCGCCTCGGGGTTCCCGGGGACCTTGTAGTAGTAGGTCGTGGCCTTGAGCCTCCCGGCCGCGTCCTGCGCGTAGCCCGGCACCGAGCCGCACTCCGTCCAGCCTGCCGCCCGGTAGAGCCGTTCGGCCGCGCTCCCGGTCTCGGTGTCCAGAACCAGCAGCGACAGGCCCGCCGAGGCCGCCCAGGCGTCCACGGCTGTCAGCACCGCCCGGCCGAGCCCTTGTCCCCGGCCGGACGGGCGGACCATCAGCTTCGCGACCTCGGCGCGGTGGCGGGCGTTCGGCAGCGGGGCGGGCACGAGGCTCACGGTGCCCGCCACACGCTCACCGTCCCGGGCGATCCAGACCCGCAGCCGGCCCTCCTCCACGGCCCGGGCGCGCTCCCGCCACCAGTCGGCCGCGTCGCCGCGGTCGAGCGGGACGAGGAAGCCGACCGACGCGCCGCCGTGCACGGTGTCCACCAGGAGGGCGGCCAGTTCGTCCGCGTACGTCACGAGTTCGGGGCCGGACACGGGGACGATCTCGGTCATGGGAAGGGTTCCTTTCACGGCATCACGATGATCAGGACGTAACGGGTCCGTTCCGGCCCCGGGCAGTGGAAGCGGGAGGGGCCGCGCAGCCGGAACCGCAGGCAGTCGCCGGCGCCCAGGGTGTGCGTGGTCCCGTCGACGGTGATCCCGACCACTCCTTCCCGTACCCACAGGTGCTGTTCCATGCCGGGGACCGGGGGGTTCTCGTAGGAGATCGTCGCGCCCGGGTCGAGGGTGCCCTCGACGATCTCGCCGCGCAGCCCCGGGTGCGGCGGCGACACCGACCGGCGGGTGAAGCCGACGGACGCGTCGTACCAGACCTGCTGGTCCCCGGCGGGCACGAGGAGGGGCGGCTCGGCCTCGACCTCCATCAGCAGGCGCGACATCGTCCGCCCGTACGCCGCGCAGAGCCGGCCCAGCGAAGCCGCGGTCGGGCTCAGTTCGCCGCGTTCGACCCGCGACAGGGTGGATCTGCTCAGGCCGGTCAGGCCGGACAGCTCGTCCAGGGACCAGCCGTGCTCGGCCCGGAGAGAGGCGAGCCGGGCGGCCAGCCGGCGGTCCGCGGACTCCGCCTCGCTGTCTTCTCTCATATTCGGGATCGTATCCCGTAAGTGGGAACGGGTGAAGTGTCTCCCCGTCCCTTATGCCGTCCGTATGCCGATCGGGTGACGGCGTGCCAGGCTTGCAGGAGGGCACCGTCGCCGGCCCGCCGCTCGGGCCGCTCAGGGGCTTCGGGTACCGCAAGGAGGCCGACATGGCCAGAACCACCCGGAAGACCACCGCGTTCCAGTCCGGATGGACCGCGTTCGCGGGGGTTCTGATGATCTTCGGCGGAGCGATGGCGATCTTCGAGGGCATCGCCGCCATCGCCAAGGACGACGTGTTCGTCACCACCCGCAACTACATCTTCCAGTGGGACCTCACGGGCTGGGGATGGATCCATCTCATCCTGGGCATCGTCATCGTCCTGGCCGGATGCGCCCTGTTCACCGGTGCGTTGTGGGCCCGGCTCGTCGGTGTGGTCCTGGCAGGGCTGGGCGCGGTCGCCAACTTCCTCTGGCTGCCGTACTACCCGTTCTGGTCGATCATCCTCATCGCCATCAACATCTTCGTCATCTGGGCTCTGTGCGCGCGCACCGAGCGAACCACCTGAGGACGGTGCACCCGTGCGTGCGCCCCGACGGCCGGCCGAGGCAGTCGGGGCGCACGCACGTCACCGGAGCGTGTCACCCGGTTCCCGGCGGGGCCTCGGCGGGCAGCCGCCCGGCGCGGACCGCCGCGACGAGCGTCTCGTGGTCCCGCTCGTTGCGGTCCGCGTACGCCTCCGCGAACTCGGCGAGGGCCCGGTCGAAGGCGTCGCTCCGCCCCAGGTACCCCGCGATGGCGATCCGGTCGCCCGACCTGGCGTGGGCGCGGGCCAGGGTCGCCCCGCAGACCTCGCCGAAGAGCGTCATCCCCTCGGGCACCATCCGCTCCGGCTCCGCGATCCCCTTCCAGTCGCGCAGCTGGCGGATGTAGAAGTCGCGGCGCCGGCCGTCGAAACCCTCCGCCCGCTCCCAGCCGAGGAAGATGTCGCTCGTCGCCTGCATCAGCCGCTGTCCCGCCACCACGCGTTCGCCCTGGTTGCGGTAGAGGCTCGTCCCGACGTGGTCGGCGAGGACCGAGGTGTCGGCCTCCTTGGCCTGGAGGAACAGCGGATCGTCGTCGTCCCGGCCCAGCAGGAGCAGAATCCAGCAGCGCGTGCCGACGCTGCCCACACCGACCACCTTGCGGGCCACGTCCGCCAGCCGGAAGCCGGAGAGCAGCGCCCGGCGGTCGGAGGGGAGACTGCGGCCGTACCGCCGCAGGAGGCCGCGGAACCGCTCCTCCGTCTCGACGGCCTCCGCGCCCGGCACCAGCTCGGTGAGCGGTACGACCAGAGGCGGGTCCGACAGGATCCGCCGCCGGCCGCCGGACCACTCGGTGAGCTTCGCGAGGACCTGCCGGCTGTCCCGGGTGCGGGCCTTCAGCAGGGCGCGGTCGAGGTTCTTGCGGCCACGCCCGGCCAGCTGCGTCGTCGCGACGGCCCGCAGCTGCGCCTCGTCGATCCTCGCGTACCAGACCTCCAGATTGCGCATCGCGGCGAACCGGACCATCGACTCCCGGTACGACCGCACGGACGCCCGTACGAGGTGCGCACGCTCACGGTCCGAGAACCCGTTCGCCCGCGCGGCGATGACGAGACTGGCCGCGAGCCGTTTCACGTCCCACTCCCACGGGCCGGGGAGCGTCTCGTCGAAGTCGTTGATGTCGAAGACGAGATTGCGCTCCGGCGAGGCCAGCAGCCGGAAGTTCAGCAGGTGCGCGTCACCGCACAGCTGCGCCGTGATCCCGGAGTCCGGCGTGCCGGCCAGGTCCGCCGCCATGATCGCGGCGGCCCCCCGGTAGAAACGGAACGGCGACTCGGTCATCCGGCCGTACCGGAGCGGCACCAGCTCCGGGACGCGTGCCGCGGACTGGGTCTCCAGGACCGTCAACGGATCGAACCGGCGCGCGGACGGCTCGAACGCCGCGTGAGCCGACCGGGGGACCCTCCGGCGTACGGCCTTGCCCGCGGCGGCCCGCTCGGCGGGGGTGGCGCGCGGCCTGGTGCGCGGGGCGGGACGACGGTCCTGGGGCATGGCGGGCTCTCCTGACTTCCCCGAGGAGTGAGGTGCTGACGTGTCCCCCTCGACTCCGACGTCGACGCATGGCTTCGCGCGTGCGCATGCCCTGCCGAGTCCCTTCGATGATCCCCGGCGGCGCCCGGTCCGGCACGTTCGAGGCGCGGGGGACCCGGGCGGTCAGCCGTGCCCCGCCTCACCGGCGGGACCCGCACGCCTCCGGGCGACCCGCCGCCAGATCGCCCGCTGCCACCGCAGGGTGCCCGTACCGACGAGGACCAGGACCACGATGTTCACCAGGAGCTGGACCAGCGACCCCCACGCCTCCTGCCAGCTGGTGAAGGCGACGGAGACGGCGATGTCGGCGGCGGCCGGGATGGTCGTGACCGAGATGAACACCCCGAGCAGCGCGCTCGTCCGCGCCTCGGTGAGCGACACGATGCCGACGACGCCCGCCAGCGTCGCCACCGCCACCGAGAAGAAGTTGGGGGTGTTGATCAGATCGGACACCGGGCGCACCCCCGCCTCGAAGGCCTTCGACTGGAAGCCGAAGCCCCGGATCACCAGGCTGAAGAGGAAGGTGACCAGCACGGTCAGCAGCAGCCCCGCACCGAGTGCCTTCAGCCCTCTGCGGATCGTGACCCGGTCGCCCTGGTCGATGCCCAGCGCGATGCTGACGATCGCCCCGTACTCGGGGCCGACGACCATGGCCCCCACGATCAGGATCTGCGAGTTGGTGACGATCCCCACCGAGCCGATCAGACCGGCGACGACCAGATACAGATAGAAGCTCGGCGGATACCGGGCCTCGGCCCGGATGCGCGCTTCCACCTGCTCCCAGACGGGGGCCCGCGCGAGGGGACCCGTGTCCTCGCGCCCGCCCGCCTCGGCCCGTCCCGAGAACGCCATGTCCACCGGTTCCACGACGATCGAGCCGAGCTGGTCCAGACGGATGTCCCGCAGCTCCCGGAGCACCTGGTTGGCGCCTCCCGTCAGAACGTCACAGGCGATCGCGTCGCCGTCCGGGTTGCGGGCGGCCCCCGGCTGCACGATCAGGTTGAGGACGCACGGGTCGTCGGCGAGCAGCGCCACGACCCGGCCGGTCAGGCCCGGCGGGCTCACCGCGCGGACGTGGATCAGATCCATCGCGTACCTCTCGCTCGGTCAGCCCCGCCGATTTTGTTCCGCGCGGCCCGCCCGCGCCGTATCCGCGCGCGGGATCTCTCAGTCAAGGCCGTACGCCCCTTCCCGGCAATCCGGCCGGACGGCGGCGCGAGCCCGCGCGGGGGCGGGGATCGGTAGCGCGCGGCCGAGCCGGCTGTCACTGGCTCCTGGAAGAATTCCGCTCCATGGAGTCACCCGAGCTTTTCCCCGGTCCTTCGCCGGTGCCGGCCGCCGCCGGCCGGGACGCCGTGCGGGACGGCGGCCCGGAACGCCCCCTCGTCCGCTGCCGTCTCTGCGGACGCCCGCTCACCGGCACGGGCTCCCGCCGGAGCGGTCTCGGCCCCACCTGCGACGCGAAACTCCACCCCGCCCGCCCGGACACCCGCGCCCGCCGCCGGGAGGCCGACCAGGAGCCGCTGCCGGGGCTGTGAGCGGTCCGGGGAGCGGTCCGCCGTCGCCCCTGTCCCGGTCCGGAAACGGATGTACGCATGACGTTTCCGCAGTGGGCCGCGGACCTGGGCGAGTCGGGGTGGCTACGACCGCGGGATGTTCCTCGGCCGGGCTCGCGCGTCCGGCGTCCCGTACCCCTTCGGCCACCGCCACACCGGCGCGAAGGCCACGTTCACCGAGGACCGGGGCTGCCGCCGGACACGTGGGAAGGGGCGCCCCAGGGCCCCAGGACGCCCCCACCCGGCGACGGTCACCGGCTTCCCGGCGGGTGCGTGGCTCTCAGCGCGTGCGGATGCCGAGCGCCACGATCTGCGTCACCGCGTCGCTCGCGAAGTTGTCGTCACTGACCAGCAACAGGGTGCGCTCGCCGCCCCGCAGGACCGGGCCCCAGGTCATGCCCTCGGTGTTGTCGACCGTGGAGAGGTTCAGGTCGTCGAAGTCCGCGACCAGCTTCTTGCGCATCGGTACGACCCGCCGTCCGCTCAGGGAGTCGACGCGCTGCACGTCGGTCGCGCCCCGGGTGGTGGCGTCGTACAGGCGGATCTTGTAGTCCGATCCGGCCACCCAGGAGCGTTCGAGCACCAGGTAGCGGCTCGGGTCGTCGGGGAAGGCGAGGATCGACGGGACGCCGGTGTCCGGGGGCCACGGGCTGGTCGGGTCGGAGGCGGTGAAGATCTTCTCGATCGGGTACGCGTACTGCGCGAGCACGTCCCCGCCCCGGCTCTGCTGGGTGACGCGGACCAGCGCGCCGTTCTCCAGGTCGGGCTCCGGGCCGTCCTGGAGGAGCGGGCCCTCGACGGCACTGGTGAGGACGCGGTCCCCGGACCCGAAGGTGATCGCCTCCACCGCCTTGTTCCGCCGCAGACCCCGGTCGTCCAGGGTGATCACGTAGTTGGGCGGCAGCCTCAGCCGTCCCAGGTACGCGCCGGCGGGGGAGGCGAACTGGATCGACGGCTGGATCACCGGCGAGGCGGCCGACGTCGGACGGTCGCCCTCCTGCGCCCACCAGTAGCGGCAGGTACGCGGGTCGACCCGGATCTCCTCCGGGTCGACGACCTTGCCGTCGTTGGCACTCGCGGGTGGATATACCGCGCCGTCGGGCTGCAGGAACGGGTGGGTGGAGGTGAAGTCGACGGAGTGGACCCCGGCCCCGTCCACCGCGATGGCGGCGGTGTAGAAGCGAGCGGGCTGGAGGTACGAGCGGTCGTCGCTGATCAGGACGTACTCGCCGGTGCAGGGGTTCCGGTCGATGCCGGACAGCCCGCCCACCGTCGTGTTCTCGAAGGAGAGCCCGCGCGGGACGATCTTCTCGCCCAGCAGCCGGGCGTGCGCCCCGGCGGGCGGCGCGGCGGCGGGCCGTGCGGCGGACGGCTGCGCGGGGCTGGTGTCGGACTGTGCCGCCACGGCGGGGGCCACGGCCGCCGCCAGCAACAGTGAGGCGGCGCAGGCGCGACGGATCAAGGAGGATCTCATGCGATCGATCTTGGTCCGGCCGGGCGCCCAGCACAGTCGCCCATCCGTGTGGTCCTGCCGCGCACAGGAGTGAGGCATACCCCGATGAGGTGATGCCCTGATGGGGCCTCAACTTCTGTGCGGGCGCCGGCCGACGCTCCGCCCCGACGGGGCGGAAGACGTCAGCAGCGTCTCGTCACTACGCCCCCAGCCGCCGGAACAGCCCCTCCTGCACGACCGAGACCAGCAGGTTGCCCTCCCGGTCGTAGATCCGGCCGCGGGCCAGACCCCGGCCGCCGGTGGCGATGGGCGATTCCTGGTCGTACAGGAACCACTCGTCGGCCCGGAAGGGGCGGTGGAACCACATCGCGTGATCCAGGCTGGCAAGGTCGAAGCCGCGCGGGCCCCACAGCGGTTCCACCGGGAGGCGGACCGCGTCCAGCAGCGTCATGTCGCTCGCGTACGTCAGCGCGCAGGTGTGCACCAGCGGGTCGTCGCCCAGCGGGCCGACCGCGCGCATCCACACCGCGCTGCGCGGCTCCGCACCGGTGACCTCCTCCGGGGTCCAGCGCAGCCGGTCCACGTATCGGATGTCGAACGGCTGGCGGCGGGCCATCCGCTCCAGCGCCTCGGGCAGCCCGCCCAGGTGCTCGCGCACCTCGTCGGCGACCGTGGGCAGCTCCTCGGGGTCCGGGACGACGCGGGCGGGCGGCAGCTGGTGCTCGAAAGCCGCCTCCTCGGGCCGGTGGAAGGAGGCCGTCAGGTTGAAGATCGTCCGGCCCTCCTGCACCGCCGTGACCCGCCGCGTCGTGAAGGAGCGGCCGTCGCGCACCCGCTCCACCTGGTACACGATCGGCACGCCCGGTCGCCCGGGACGCAGGAAGTAGGCGTGCAGCGAGTGCACCGGCCGGTCGCCGTCGGTGGTCCGGCCGGCCGCGACCAGAGCCTGGCCCGCGACCTGGCCGCCGAAGACCCGCTGGAGGGATTCCTCGGGGCTCCGGCCACGGAAGATGTTGACCTCGATCCGTTCCAGGTCGAGCAGGCCGACCAGGAGCTCGGCGGGGTTCGTCATGCGTCTCTTCTCCACTCTCGCGGCCCCGCCGTCACGGTCGCGGCCGGGCTCACAGCTGACCCACGTCGGTGACGCGCACGACCGCGCGGCCTTCTTCGTCGGAAGCCGCGAGATCCACCTCCGCGCGGATGCCCCAGTCGTGGTCGCCACGCGGGTCGGCGAAGGCCTGCCAGACCCGCCACACCCCGTGCGCCGGGTCCTCCTCGATCTTCAGCAGCTTGGGGCCGCGCGCGTCGGGGCCCGTACCCAGCTCCTCGAACTCGTCCCAGTAGGCGTCCATCGCCCCGCCCCAGCGGTCCTCGTCCCAGCCGGAGTCCGCGTCCATCTCGCCGAGGTCCCGGACCCGGTCCAGCGCGGCCAGCTCGACCCGGCGGAACATCGCGTTGCGCACCAGCACCCGGAAGGCGCGGGCGTTCGCGGTGACCGGCTTGACCTCGTCGGCCTTCTCCTGCGCCTGCTCGGCGGTCTCCACCTCCGGGTTGGCCAGCTGCTCCCACTCGTCCAGCAGGCTGGAGTCCACCTGGCGCACCATCTCGCCGAGCCAGGCGATCAGGTCCTCGAGGTCCTCGGACTTGAGGTCGTCCGGGATCGTGTGCTCCAGCGCCTTGTACGCGCTCGCGAGGTAGCGCAGCACGATGCCCTCGGTCCGGGCCAGCTCGTAGTTGGAGGTGAACTCCGTGAAGGTCATGGCGCGTTCGTACATGTCCCGGATCACCGACTTCGGCGACACCGGGTGGTCCCCGACCCACGGGTGGCTCTTGCGGTACACGTCGTAGGCGTGCCACAGCAGCTCGCCCAGCGGCTTCGGGTACGTGACCTCCTGGAGCCGTTCCATGCGCTCCTCGTACTCGACGCCGTCCGCCTTCATCTGCCCGACCGCCTCGCCCCGCGCCTTGTTCTGCTGGGCGGCGAGGATCTGGCGCGGGTCGTCGAGGGTCGACTCGACGACGGAGACCATGTCCAGCGCGTACGACGGGGATTCGGCGTCCAGCAGGTCGAACGCGGCGAGCGCGAAAGTGGAGAGCGGCTGGTTGAGTGCGAAGTCCTGCTGGAGGTCCACGGTCAGCCGGACGATCCGGCCCTCGGCGTCCGGCTCCGCGAGCTGCTCCACCACACCGCCGTCGAGCAGCGAGCGGTAGATGGCGATGGCCCGCCGGATGTGCCGCAACTGGGCCCTGCGCGGCTCGTGGTTGTCCTCCAGCAGGTGACGCATCGCCTTGAAGGCGTTGCCGGGTCGGGCGATGACCGACAGCAGCATGGTGTGGGTGACCCGGAAGCGGGAGGTGAGCGGCTCCGGATCGGACTGGATCAGCTTGTCGAAGGTCGTCTCCGACCAGGCGACGAAGCCCTCGGGAGCCTTCTTCCGGACGACCTTGCGCTTCTTCTTCGGGTCGTCGCCCGCCTTCTTGACGGCCTTCTCGTTCTCGATGACGTGCTCGGGAGCCTGCGCCACGACGAACCCGGCCGTGTCGAAACCGGCCCGCCCGGCCCGCCCGGCGATCTGGTGGAACTCACGCGCCCGCAGCGTACGCACCCGGGTGCCGTCGTACTTGGTGAGCGCCGTGAACAGCACCGTGCGGATCGGGACGTTGACCCCGACACCGAGGGTGTCCGTGCCGCAGATCACCTTCAGCAGGCCCGCCTGCGCGAGCTTCTCCACCAGACGGCGGTACTTGGGCAGCATGCCGGCGTGGTGGACCCCGATGCCGTGGCGTACGTACCGGGAGAGGTTCTGGCCGAACTTGGTGGTGAAGCGGAAGTTGCCGATCAGGTCGGCGATCTTCTCCTTCTCCTCCTTGCTGCACATGTTGATGCTCATCAGCGACTGCGCCCGTTCCACGGCGGCGGCCTGCGTGAAGTGCACGATGTAGACGGGGGACTGCCGGGTGTCCAGAAGCTCCGTCAGCGTCTCGGTGATCGGCGTGAGGCGGTACTCGTAGCTGAGCGGCACCGGACGGGTCGCCGAACGCACCACGGACGTCGGCCGGCCGGTCCGCCGGGTGAGGTCCTTCTCGAACATCGTGACGTCGCCGAGGGTCGCCGACATCAGGACGAACTGGGCCTGCGGCAGCTCCAGCAGCGGGATCTGCCACGCCCAGCCCCGGTCGGGCTCCGCGTAGAAGTGGAACTCGTCCATCACGACCTGGCCGATGTCGGCGTACTTGCCGTCGCGCAGCGCGATCGAGGCCAGCACCTCCGCCGTGCAGCAGATGACGGGCGCGTCGGCGTTGACCGAGGCGTCGCCCGTCAGCATCCCGACGTTCTCCGTGCCGAAGAGCTTGCACAGGTCGAAGAACTTCTCCGAGACCAGCGCCTTGATCGGAGCGGTGTAGAAGGTGACCTTGTCCTGCGCCAGCGCCGTGAAGTGCGCACCCGCGGCCACCAGGCTCTTGCCCGAGCCGGTCGGCGTGGACAGGATGACGTTCGCCCCGGAGACCACCTCGATCAGCGCCTCCTCCTGAGCGGGGTAGAGGACGATTCCCCGACTCTCGGTCCACGAGGAGAAAGCCTCGAAGAGAGCGTCCGGGTCTGCGGTCGTGGGCAGCTGATCGATAAGGGTCACGCCCCCATCTTGCCTGCCTTCCGCCCGGAAGAGGGAACCGGACGGCCGTACGAAGATCACGGGCGGTACGCTGCCCACTCAACTCGGCCGCACCGCACCGGCGTCGGCCGCACCACGTTCTGGGGGCGGAAAACACCATGATGGGACCGGCACACTCACTGTCCGGGGCGGCGGCCTGGCTCGGGGTGGGCGCGGCAGCCGCCGCCGCGGGGCACACCATGCCCTGGCCCGTTCTGGTCGTCGGCGCGCTGATCACGGCGGGCGCCGCGCTCGCCCCCGACCTCGACCACAAGTCGGCCACCATCTCCCGGGCCTTCGGACCGGTCTCCAAGGGGCTCTGCGAGGTCGTCGACAAGATCTCCCACTCCGTGTACAAGGCCACCCGCGGCCCCGGCGACCCCCGGCGCAACGGCGGCCACCGGACCCTGACCCACACCTGGCTGTGGGCCGTCCTCATCGGAGCGGGAGCCTCGGGCGCCGCGATCCTCGGGGGGCGCTGGGCGGTCCTCGCGATCCTCTTCGTCCATCTGGTGCTCGCCGTCGAGGGCCTGCTCTGGCGGGCCGCCCGCGTCTCCAGCGACGTACTCGTCTGGATGCTCGGGGCGACCAGCGCCTGGATTCTCGCGGGCGTGCTGGACCAGCCCGGCCACGGCTCGGACTGGTTCTTCGACGCACCCGGCCAGGAGTACATGTGGCTCGGGCTGCCGATCGTCCTCGGCGCCCTCGTCCACGACATCGGCGACGCGCTGACCGTCTCGGGCTGCCCGATCCTCTGGCCGATCCCCCTCGGCCGCAAGCGCTGGTACGCGCTGGGCCCGCCGAAGGCCATGCGGTTCCGGGCCGGCAGCTGGGTGGAGCTGAAGGTGCTGATGCCCGCGTTCATGGTGCTCGGCGGAATCGGCGCCGCGGGCGCCCTCAACATCATCTGACCCTCACCCGAACCGATGCGTGGCCCGCCGGCCGCCCGGAGCCGGAACTCCTCTCCGGGCGGCCCGCGCCTCCCCGTAGGACGATGGGCCCATGCTGCTCATCCGGCTCGCCCAGGTCTCGCTCCAGGTCGCCGGGGCCCCCGCCAGGAACCGGAAGGTCGAGCTCCTGGCCGGCCTCTTCCGGGACGCGGCCTCCGAGGACGTCCCCGTCGCCATCCCGTACCTCGCCGGACGGCTGCCGCAGGGGCGGCTCGGCATCGGCTGGTCCGCTCTCGGCGACCTGCCCGCGCCCGCCGCCGCGCCCACCCTCACCGTCGCGCACACCGACGCCGAGCTGACCGCGATCGGAGCGCTGACCGGCCCCGGCTCCCGGGCCGCCCGGGCGGAGCGGCTGCGCGGGCTGCTGGGCGCGGCCACCGCCGACGAGCAGCACTTCCTGCGCGCCCTGCTCCTGGGCGAGCTGCGCCAGGGAGCGCTGGACGCCATCGCCGTGGACGCGCTGGCCCGCGCGTCCGGCGCGGCGGGCGCCGAGGTACGCCGGGCCGTCATGCTCGCCGGCTCGCTGAGGGACGTCGCGGTCGCCCTGCTCGCGGACGGCCCCGGGGCGCTCGCCCGCTTCCGGCTCACGGTGGGCCGCCCGGTCCACCCGATGCTCGCGCAGAGCGCCGGCTCGGTGGGGGAGGCGATCGACAAGCTGGGCGGCTGCGCGGTCGAGGAGAAGCTCGACGGCATCCGTGTACAGGTGCACCGGGACGCCACCGGTGTACGCGTGTGGACCCGCACCCTGGACGACATCACCGACCGGCTCCCCGACCTGGTCACCGCCGTCGCCGGGTTTCCCGGCGAGCGCTTCGTCCTCGACGGCGAGGTGATCGCCCTCGGCCCGGACGGCCGGCCGCGCCCGTTCCAGGAGATCGCCGCCCGGGTGGGCTCACGGCGCGACGTGGCACGGGCCGCCGCGGAACTCCCGGTGGTCCCGGTCTTCTTCGACGTCCTGCTCGTGGACGACGAGGACCTTCTCGACCGGGCGTTCGCCGAACGGCACGATGCCCTCGCCCGCCTGGTCCCCGAGGGGATGCGGGTGCGCCGCACCCTGGTCACCGGCCCGACCGGGACCGGGCCGGACACCGGGGCGGACCCCGGGGCCCGGGACGCCGCCGACGCCTTCTTCGCCGCGACCCTGGAGCGCGGCCACGAAGGCGTGGTCGTCAAGGATCTCGCCGCCCCCTACAGCGCGGGCCGGCGGGGCGCGTCCTGGCTCAAGGTCAAGCCCGTGCACACCCTCGACCTCCTGGTGACGGCCGTCGAGTGGGGCAGCGGCCGGCGTACCGGGAAGCTCTCCAACCTGCACCTCGCCGCGCTGGGCCCGGACGGCGACCCGGTCATGCTCGGCAAGACGTTCAAGGGGCTCACCGACCAGCTGCTCGCCTGGCAGACCGAACGCCTGCTCGCGCTCTCCACCGGCGACGACGGGCGTGTGGTGACCGTCCGCCCGGAGCTCGTCGTGGAGATCGCCTACGACGGCCTCCAGCGCTCCACCCGCTACCCGGCCGGTGTCACCCTGCGCTTCGCCCGCGTCGTCCGCTACCGCGAGGACAAGCGTCCGGAGGAGGCGGACACCGTGGCCACCGTCCTCGCGCAGCACACCTGACTCCGCGCGCACCTGGTCCGCGTACACCTGACTCCGCGCGCACCCGGTCCGCGTACCCCCGACTCCGCGCGCACCCGGTCCGCGTACACCCGACTCCGCTCGCGCACCTGAGTCCGCACCTGCCCGGCCGAACCCGCACGCGCCGGAGGGCGCAGCCCGGAGACCTCCCGGGCGACGCCCTCCCACGGTGGTGAAACGTCACTTCCGCTTCGCGGCGGACTCCGTACGCGCCACCAGTTCCTCGGGGCTCAGATAGGCGTCCGTGTACTCGAAGTCCCGCAGCGTCGCCGGCTTGCGCGACTGGAAACCGGTACGGACGAAGTCGTCACCGGCGACCGCGTTCAGCAGCCAGTTGGTGAGCACCCGGGTCTTCGCGACGTTCGTCCGCAGCGCCGACCAGTGGTAGCCGCGGGCCACCGCCTGCGCGGGGATGCCCTGCAGCTCGATCCCGAGCGGCTTGGAGACCGCGTCCCGGCCACCGAGGTCCACGACCAGCCCCAGGTCCTTGTGCACGTACGGCTGGAGGGTGCCGCCGCGCAGGGACGCGAGGACGTTGTCCGCCACGATCCGGCCCTGGCGCATCGCGTGCTGCGCGGTCGGCGGGCAGACCGCCCCGTCGCCCTTCGCGAGATCGGGCACCGCCGCCGCGTCGCCCAGGGCGAACACCCCGTCCGCGCCCGGCAGCGCCATCTCCGCGTTCACCGCCAGCCGGCCGCGCACGGTCTCCGCGCCCAGCGTGGCGATCAGCGGGCTCGCGGCCACCCCCGCCGTCCAGATCAGGGTGCGGCAGGGCAGCACCCGGCCGTCCGTGAAGGTGACCTCCTCCCCGCCCGCCTTCGCGATCGACACGCCGAGCGACACCTCGATGCCGCGCTTGCGCAGGATCTTCATGGCGCTGACACCGAGCTTGTCGCCCAGCTCCGGCATGAGCTTCGGGGCGATGTCGATCAGATGCCACTTGATCAGCTTCGGGTCCAGCCGCGGGTAGTGCTTCACCGCGTTGGTCGTCAGCCGCTGCAGACAGGCGGCCGTCTCGGTCCCGGCGTACCCGCCGCCCACCACGACGAACTGGAGTCGCGAGGCGCGCTCCGCCTCGTCCTGGCTGGCGTCGGCCACGTCGAGCTGCTCGATGACGTGGTCCCGTACGTACGCGGCCTCGGCGAGCGTCTTCATGCCCCGGGCGTGGTCCAGCAGACCCGGGATGTCGAACGTCCGGGTCACACTTCCGGCGGCGAGCACGATGTAGTCGTACGGCTCGTTCACGATCTCGTCCGTGATCTTGCGGATCACGCAGATCTTCGCCTTGGTGTCCACGCCGATCGCCCCGCCCGGCACGATCCGGGTGCGGTGGCGGCTGCTGCGCCGCAGCGAGACGGCCACCGACTGAGGGGTGAGCACGCCCGAGGCGACCTGCGGCAGAAGCGGCAGGTAGAGCTGGTACGAGAACGGGGTGACGAGCGTGATCTGCGCTTCTCCCGGCGAGAGCCGACGCTCCAGACGGCGCACGCACTCGACCCCGGCGAAGCCGGCGCCGACGACGAGAATCCTGGGTGGTGCCACGGTGTGCGTCCCTTCTCAGGCTTACGCGGTCGTGTCTCACCTGCCCCGAAGTCCGGGCGGGTCACCTCACATCCTCACCGCAGACCCCTGAACGCGCCTCCCGGCCCGGGATGCGCGTCCCACGGGCCCGACGGGCCACCGGAACCGGGCGCTACCCGAACGGGCCAACGACCGGGCCGCGGCACCCGGCGGACGCCCCACCGCCGTCAGTACACGTCGCGTACGTACCGCTTCTCCGCCGCCAGGCGCCTGACCCAGGCGGCGGCCTCGTCGGGGTCCATGGAACCGTGGGCGGCGACGATGTCCCGGAGCGCCCGGTCGACGTCCTTGGCCATGCGTCCGGCGTCCCCGCACACGTAGAAGTGCGCACCGTCCCGGAGCCACTGCCACAGGCGGGAGCCGTGCTCGCGCATCCGGTCCTGGACGTAGACCTTGTTGCGCTGGTCGCGGGAGAAGGCGAGGTCCAGGCGGTCGAGGTGGCCGGACTCCAGATACGCCTCCAGGTCCTGGCGGTGGTAGAAGTCGGTGGCCCGGCGCTGCTCGCCGAAGAAGAGCCAGTTGGGGCCGGAGTGGCCGCGCGCCTGCCGTTCCTCCAGGAAGCCGATGAAGGGCGCCACCCCGGTGCCCGGGCCGACCATGATCATGGGGGTGGACGGGTCCGCGGGCGGGCGGAAGTGCGGGGAGCGCTGCACGAACACCTGGACCGGCCCGTCGTCGGCGTGGTCGGCGAGATAGGTGGAGCAGACGCCCTTGCGGTCGCGGCCGAGACGGTTGGCCCAGCGGACCACGGAGACGGTGAGGCGGACCTCCCCGGGGTGGGCCAGCGGGCTGGAGGAGATGGAGTACAGGCGGGGCTGGAGGCGCTTGAGCGCCCCGGCCCAGTCCGCCGCCGACGCGCGGACCGGGAACTCGGCGACGACGTCGGCCGCCTGGCGGCCCCAACTCCATTTGGCGAGCGCGTCCTTGTTGTCGGGACGCAGCAGCCGCTTCAGCTCGTGGCTGTCGGTGCGTTCGGTCAAAAACCTCAGCAGATCGGTGCTGACACGGGATATGTCCAGCCGGGTGCGCAGCGCCTCCGCCAACGCGAGCGGCCTGCCGTCGCCGAGGTCGACCGGCTCGTCGGGGGCGAGTCCGGTGAGGGCCAGCCATTCCGAGGTCAGCCCCGTGCTGTTGGCGGGCCAGACGCCGAGGGCGTCCCCGGCGTCGTAGGCGAGTTCCCCGTCCCGGGTGTCGAAGGCGAACTGGCGCACCTCCTTGCCGGAACCGGGCAGGCTCAGCAGCCTGTTGCCGACCAGCAGGGTGGCGAACGGGGACGTCCTGGTGTAGCCCGCGGGTGCGGGTGCGGGTGCGGGTGCGGGTGCGGGTGCGGGTGCGGGTGCGGGTGCGGGCGTCGGAGTGGTGGAGGCGACGGGGTGCGCGGAGGTGACGGGGCGCGCGGCGCCGGGCGCGGCCGACGTGGACGCGGCCAGGGCGGTGAGCACCTGGCCGAGCCACTGCTCGGCCCGCTCCCCGAAGTCGGGTTCGCAGTCGGCGCGGGGGACGAGGCGGGTGGCCCCGAGAGCGGCGAACCGCTCGTCCAGCCGGCGGCCGTGGCCGCAGAAGTCGTCGTAGGAGGAGTCGCCCAGGGCGAGGACCGCGTACCGGACCCCCGCCAGCCGTCCCGCCTCCTCCACGGCCAGGTCCTGCCAGAACCCGGCTCCGTTGTCCGGGGCTTCGCCGTCGCCGAAGGTGCTGGTGACCAGGAGGACGTCGGTCCCGGCGGTGAGGTGCGCCGGGGTCGCGTCCGCCATGGGGAGGAGCTCTGCGGTACGGCCCGCCAGGGCCAGGCGCGCGGCGGCACCCTGCGCGATCTCCTCGGCGTTGCCGGTCTGGGAGGCCCACAGGACCACCAGACGTCGGGCCGGTCCGGCGATGCCGGAGACGGGAGCCCCCGCCGGGTCCGGTATGCCGGCCGGAGCCGTGGTGCCGGCCGGTGTGCCGGTACCGGTCGGTGCGGTGCCGGACGGTGGTGCGGTGCGGGAGAACATCCCGGCGAGGATGCCGTCGACCCAGAGGGCGTGACCGCTGTCGAAGGGCGCGTCCGGCGGCAGCACGGGAACGCCCCCTGCGGGCGGGGCGGCGGCGAGCCCGGAGAGGTAACCGGAGAGATAGCGGCGCTCCGGCTCGGCCAGCGGGGGCGGAACGAGGTCCGGCAGCCCGAGCAGGGTGGCGAGCGCCTGGACGGGGGAGTGCGCCGGGGCGGTCGCGGCGGCGACCGGTGCGGGGAGCGTGGTCACGGGTGTGGTCTCCGGTTCGGTGCTCGGGCGGCCCGCCGGGACGGGGGACGCCGTCCGGGCGAGAGTGACGGCGCAGACCTTGAACTCGGGCTGGAAGGAGAGCGGATCGACGGCGTCGTTGGTGACGGCGTTGACGCTGAGGTACTCACCGAACAGGTCGTTCCAGTGGAAGGGCGCGAACACGGTGCCCGGCCGGACCCGGTCGGTGACCACCACGGGCAGGACGGCACGCCCGCGACGGGAGGTGACCTCCAGACGGTCGCCCCCCGTGACGCCGAGGGATCGCGCGTCCTCGGGGTGGACCTCCACGAACGGTCCGGGGTTCAGCTTGGCCAGCTTGGCGACCTTGCCGGTCTTCGTCAGCGTGTGCCACTGGTGCTGCAACCGGCCCGTGTTCAGGAGGAACGGGAAGTCGTCGTCGGGGAGTTCGGCCGCCGGCAGATGAGGGCGGGCGAAGAAGCGGGCGCGTCCGCTCGCGGTGGGGAAGGCCAGACGGGGCCGGCTGCCGTCCTCCCGTACCAACAGGGTCTGGCTGACACCGTCGTTGAGGTAACGCACCGGGTTGCGGTCCGGCCCGTCCACGGCCGGAGCCGGCCACTGGACAGGGGTGGCACGCAGCCGTTCGTACGTCACCCCGCGCAGGTCCCACCCCGTCGCCGGGTTCCACGCCTGCTTGAGCTCCTCGAACACCTCCTCGGCCGAGGAGTACGCGAACCCCTCGGCGAAACCCATCGCGCGGGCCACCCGGGCGATCAACTCCCAGTCGGGCAGCGCCTGTCCGGGCGGGTCGACGACACCCTGGACGAGCGTGAGGTTCCGCTCGGAGTTGACCATGACCCCGTCGGACTCCGCCCACAGCGTCGCGGGCAGCACCACGTCCGCGTAGGCGTTGGTCTCGGTCTCGGCGAACACGTCCTGGGTGATGACGAGTTCGGCGGCCTCCAGACCGGCGATGACGGTCTTGCGGTTGGCCACCGAGGCGACCGGGTTGGTGCAGATGATCCAGCACGCCTTGATCTCACCGGCGGCCAGCTGCTCGAACATCTCCACCGTGCCGTGTCCGGCTTCCGTGCGGAGCGACCCCTCGGGGATCCGCCACAGCCTCTCGGTGAAGGCACGCTCGGCGTCGACCAGCACCGACCGCTGGCCGGGCAGCCCGGGGCCCATGTACCCCATCTCGCGCCCGCCCATGGCGTTGGGCTGCCCGGTCAGCGAGAAGGGACCGGAGCCGGGGCGGCAGACCGCGCCGGTGGCGAGGTGCAGGTTGACCAGCGCGTTGGTGTTCCACGTCCCGTGGGTCGACTGGTTCAGCCCCATGGTCCAGCAGCTCATCCACTCGCCGGCCTCACCGATCCACCGCGCGGCCAGCCGGATGTCCTCCTCCGGGATGCCCGTGATCTCGGCGACCCTGTCCGGCGGGTAGTCCGCGAGGAAGGCGGGCATCTCCTCCCAGCCCTCGGTGAACCCGGCGATGAACTCCTCGTCGGTGTGGCCGTTCGCCACCAGCAGGTGCAACAGGCCGTTCAGCAGGGCGAGATCGGTGCCGGGCCTGATCCGCAGGAAGAGGTCGGCCTTGTCGGCGGTGGCGTTGCGGCGCGGGTCCACGACGATCAGCTTGGCGCCGGACGCCTTCACCCGGTCCATCATGCGCAGGAAGAGAATGGGGTGGCAGTCGGCCATGTTGGCGCCGATGACGAAGAACGCGTCCGCGCGGTCGAAGTCCTGGTACGAGCCGGGCGGGCCGTCGGCGCCGAGCGACAGTTTGTAGCCGGTTCCGGCGGAGGCCATGCAGAGCCGGGAATTTGACTCGATCCGACTGGTGCGGACGAACCCCTTGGCCAACTTGTTCGCCAGGTACTGCGCCTCCAGGGACATCTGCCCGGAGACGTAGAAGGAGAGCGCGTCGGGGCCGTGCTCGTCCAGGATCGCCCGCAGCCGCCCCGCCACCGCGTCGACGGCCTCGTCCACGTCGGTCTCGACGGGCTCGGCACCCCGCTCGGCCCGTACCAGCGCCCTGCCCACCCGGCCGGGCGCCGCCATCATGTCCGCGCTGGTCGCCCCCTTGGTGCAGAGCCGGCCCGCGTTGGCGGGGTGCGCCTTGTCCCCGTACGCCTTGGCCACCCTGCGGCGGCCGTCGGCCGGGTTCCGTACCAGGTCGAGCACGATCCCGCAGCCGACGCCGCAGTACGAACAGACCGTACGGACGCTGCCGTCGTCCGAGCCAGATGCCACCGAACCCCCACCCCGCGGTGCGTGCCTTACCGGGCGGGACCCTACGCCGAAGGGCTGTCCTGAGGCGGTGATCCCGAGAACAGCACCGTAGGAAGGCCTAATTTCCGGACGGTGACGCGCCGGAGGCTCGGGCGGTTACTCCCCGCGCACACGCCCGGGGCGGCAGGTGTGAGGCCCGGCGTACCCGGAGGGCCCCGGTCCGGCCGCTCCACGGGCCGGACCGGGGCCGCCAGGGCCCACGCTCACCCGTGCCAGGACCGCCACAGCGCCGCGTAGGCGCCGCCCGCCGCGACCAGCTCGTCGTGACTGCCGAGTTCGCTGATCCGGCCCTCCTCCACGACCGCGATCACGTCCGCGTCGTGCGCGGTGTGCAGCCGGTGCGCGATGGCCACCACCGTGCGGCCCTCCAGCACCCGGGCCAGCGAGCGCTCCAGATGCCGGGCCGCACGCGGGTCCAGCAGCGAGGTCGCCTCGTCGAGCACCAGGGTGTGCGGATCGGCCAGCACCAGCCGCGCCAGCGCGATCTGCTGGGCCTGCGCCGGTGTCAGCGCCAGGCCGCCCGAACCCACCTCCGTGTCCAGGCCGTCCGCCAGCGCCTTCGCCCAGCCGTCCGCGTCCACCGCCGCCAGCGACGCCCACAGCTCGGCATCCCCGGCACCGCTCCGCGCCAGCAGGAGATTGTCGCGGAGCGAGCCGACGAAGACGTGGTGCTCCTGGTTGACGAGCGCGACGTGCTCGCGCACCCGCTCCGCCGGCATCCGGGACAACTCCGCGCCGCCCAGCGTCAGCTCACCCGTCCTCGGCGCGTAGATGCCCGCCAGCAGACGGCCCAGCGTGGACTTGCCCGCCCCCGACGGGCCGACCAGCGCGAGCCGGGTGCCCGGGGCCACGTTCAGCGACACCTCGTGCAGCACGTCCACCCCGGAGCGGTAGCCGAAGCGCACCTCCTCGGCCCGGACGTCCCGGCCCTCGGGCCGGACCGACGCGTCACCGGCGTCCGGCTCGATGTCGCGCACCCCCACCAGGCGCGCCAGCGACACCTGGGCCACCTGCAACTCGTCGTACCAGCGCAGGATCAGCCCCAGGGGATCGACCAGCATCTGCGCCAGCAGCGCGCCCGTCGTCAGCTGCCCCACGGTGAGCCACCCCTCCAGCACGAACCAGCCGCCCAGCATCAGCACACTGCCGAGGACCGTCACGTACGTGAGGTTGATGACCGGGAACAGCACCGAGCGCAGGAACAGCGTGTACCGCTCCCACCGGGTCCACTGCGAGACACGCAGCTCCGACAGGGCCACCCGGCGCTCCCCGAGCCGGTGGGCCTCCACGGTCCGCCCCGCGTCCACGGTCTCCGCGAGCATCGCGGCCACCGCCGCGTACCCGGCGGACTCCGAGCGGTACGCGGAGGGCGCACGCCTGAAGTACCAGCGGCAGCCGGTGAGCAGCAGCGGCAGCGCCACCAGGACGGCGAGCGCCAGCGGCGGCGCCGTCACGGTGAGCGCGCCGATCAGCAGTCCGCACCAGACCACGCCGATGGCGAGCTGCGGCACGGCCTCGCGCATGGCGTTGCCCAGCCGGTCGATGTCCGTGGTGATCCGGGAGAGCAGGTCTCCGGTGCCCGCCCGCTCCAGGACGCCCGGGGGCAGGCCCACCGCCCGTACGAGGAAGTCCTCGCGCAGGTCGGCGAGCATCTCCTCGCCGAGCATCGCGCTGCGCAGCCCCATCGTCCAGGTGAAGAACGTCTGGACCACCAGGGCGACCACGAAGACCGCCACCGTGCGTTCCAGGTGCAGGTCGGGGACCCCGTCCGCGAGGTCCTCCACCAGCCCGCCGAGCAGGTACGGCCCGACGACGGAGGCGATCACGGCGACCGCGTTGGCGGCGACGAGCACGGCGAACGCCTTGCGGTGACGCCGCAACAGGTCCCGGACGTAGGCGCGCACGGTCGCGGCCGAACCCACCGGCAGGGTGGTGGACGTCGTCGGTGCGGCGGGGTCGTACGCCGGTGGTGCGAGGCCGATCATGCCCTCTCCTCGATCTCTCCGGCTTCCCGGAGGCTGTTCAGCTCGTCGACGGCCATGTCCGTCCCGGACCCGTACGCGGACTCGTGCGCGGGCCCGGTCGGAACGCCCGCCGCCGTCTCCTCCTCGGTCTCCCGGGTGACGACGGAGCGGTAGAGCGGTTCGGTGAGCAGGAGTTCGCGGTGGTCCCCGGCCGCGACGACCGTCCCGCCGTGAACCAGCACGACCCGGTCGGCGAGGTCCAGCAGCAGGGGCGACGAGGAGAACGTCACGGTCGTCCGGCCCCGGCGCAGTTCCTTGACCCCGGCGCCGACGCGGGACTCCGTGTGCGAGTCCACGGCCGAGGTCGGCTCGTCGAGGACGAGCACATCGGGGTCGGCGACCAGCGAACGGGCCAGTGCGAGCCGCTGCCGCTGTCCGCCGGAGAGCGACCGGCCGCGCTCGGTGATGTGGGTCCCCATCGGGTCGCCGTCCGCGTCGACGGACGCCTGGGCGAGCGCGGCCAGGACGTCGGCGCACTGGGCCGCGGCCAGCGCGTCCTCGGCGCTCACCGCCCCCGACGCGGGCACGTCGAGCAACTCCCGCAAGGTGCCGGAGAGCAGCACCGGTTCCTTGTCCTGGACCAGGACGGCCGTACGCGCCCGCTCCAGCGGCAGTTCGTCCAGCGCGACACCGCCCAGCAGGACGGACGGCGGGGCCGGTGGCGGCGCGTTCCCCTCCGGCGCGCTGCCCGGCTTCCCGTCCGGCTTCTCGTCCGGCGCCGCGTCGGTCGGGGCGTGGCCGCCGAGACGTTCGGCCAGCCGTCCGGCCTCGTCGGGGTCGCCGCAGACCACCGCGGTGAGGAGGCCCTCGGGGGCCAGCAGCCCGGTGACCGGGTCGTACAGATCTCCCAAGGGGAGCGTCTCGGCGGCCGTCGCCGTCCCGGCCGCCGTCTTGCCGGTCTCCGGGACGGGGGTACGGGTGTCCCGGCGCAACGCCAGCACCCGGACCGCGCGTCGCGCGGAGGGTCGGGAGAAGGAGTAGGCCATGGCGATCTCGGTGAACTGGCGCATCGGGTACAGCAGCAGCACCGCCGAGTTGAACACGGTGACCAGCTGCCCCACCCGGATCTCGCCGTCCCGGGCGAGCCCGGCCCCGTACCCGACCAGTGCGATCAGCAGCACGCCGGGCAGCAGCACCTGGACCGCCGAGATCAGCGACCACATGCGGGCGTTGTGCACGGCCGCGCGGCGGACCTCCTGGGAGGCGCGGCGGTAGCGGTCGAGGAACAGGTCCTCGCCGCCGATGCCGCGCAGTACCCGCAGCCCGGCGACGGTGTCCGAGGCCAGCTCGGTGGCCTTGCCCGCCTTCTCCCGCTGGAGATCGGCCCGTTTGGTCGCCCGGGGCAGCAACGGCAGTACCGACAGGGCGAGTACGGGCACGGAGAGCGCCACCAGGACGCCCAGCGACGGCAGGTACACCACCAGCCCGACGCAGATCAGCACGAGGGCCGCCGCCGCGGCGGCGAACCGGGAGAGCGCCTCGACGAACCACCCGATCTTCTCGACGTCGGCGGTCGACACGGAGACCACCTCGCCCGCCGCCACCCGCCGCGTCAGGGCCGAGCCCAGCTCGGCGGTCCGCCGGGCGAGGAGCTGCTGCACCCGGGCGGCGGCGGTGATCCAGTTGGTGACGGCGGTGCGGTGGAGCATGGTGTCGCCGAGCGCGATGCCGACACCGAGGAGCAGGATCATGCCCCCGGAGAGCACGAGCCGGTCGCCGGAACGGTCGATGACGGCCTGGACCGCGAGTCCGGTCGCCAGGGGCAGCCCGGCGAGGGCCAGTTGGTGGAACAGCCCCCAGGAGAGCGCCTTGAGCTGCCCCTTGAGCTGGTTGCGGCCGATCCAGAGGAGGAAGCGCGGGCCGGACCGGACATCGGGATCGCCGGGGTCCCGGTACGGAAGATCACGAATCTGCATGAGGTTCCAAGAATCGAAAAGGACGGAGTCCACCGGCGACGGGCCACCGGCCGCCCCGCCGGCAAGAGCGGGGCAGCCCTGACCGAAGGGGTGAGGGGCAAACAGCAAGGCTTGCCTTTCCTGCCGCTCCGGGCAAATGATTTTCCGTGGATCGGTTCCTTTTCGCCTGATAGCCGAAGCGCCACAGGCCCGTGGGCCTCCCGGCCGGGCCGTGCCGGGCTCGCGTGCCCGGCACGGCCCGAACGGACCGGGCGACCCGGCGGCCTCAGGCGGTGTATGCCTGGCCGGCAGCCGTGGAGGCGGGTTGTCCGACGGCCGGTCGTACGAGGAGCCGCGCCCCCGTCGCGGCGCGGACCTCCTCCTCGGTCACGCCCTCGGCGCACTCCACGAGGACCAGCCCCTCCCCGGTCACGTCGACGACGGCCAGATCGGTGATGATCCGGTGGACCACGCGGCGGCCGGTGGCGGGCAGGGTGAGCTCTTCGACGATCTTCGGGCTGCCGTCCTTCGCGGTGTGCTCCATCACCACCAGGACGCGCCGGGCCCCGTGCACGAGGTCCATCGCCCCGCCCATGCCCTTCACCATCCTGCCGGGGACCGTCCAGTTGGCCAGGTCGCCCCGGGCGGAGACCTGCATGCCGCCCAGCACGGAGACGTCGATGCGGCCCGCGCGGATCATGCCGAAGGAGAGCGCCGAGTCGAAGTAGGCGGCGCCCGGCAGCACGGTCACCGTCTCCTTGCCCGCGTTGATCAGATCCGGATCCTCGTCCCCGGCGACCGGGTACGGCCCCACACCGAGGATTCCGTTCTCGGAGTGCAGCACCACGTGCACGCCGTCCGGGAGGTGGCCGGGTATCAGGGTGGGCAGGCCGATGCCCAGGTTCACGTAACTCCCGTCGGGGAGTTCGCGGGCCGCGCGGGCGGCGAGCTGGTCGCGGTCGAGAGGCATCGTCAGTTCTCCGTCCCCGCCGGGGTGGCGGACTTCGTGATGGTCGGGCCGGTGACGGCGGAAGACTGTGGGGCGACGGGTGCGGCGGCCTCGGCGGGGACGCGGACCGTACGGCGTTCGACGCGGCGGTCCTCCGGATCGGCGGCGACCACCTGGTCCACGAAGACGCCCGGCAGGTGCACCGCACCGGGATCCAGCTCGCCCGCCTCCACGATGCGTTCGGCCTCGACCAGGGTGACCCGGCCGGCCATGGCGACGAGCGGGTTGAAGTTCGCGGCGGCAGCGTGGAAGACGCAGTTGCCGTGGCGGTCGGCCACCGCGGCGCGCACCAGGGAGACATCGGCGGTGATCGCCTCCTCCAGCAGGTAGCGCCCGCCGCCGAACTCCCTCACCTCCTTGGGCGGCGAGGCCACCGCGACCGTGCCGTCGGCCGCGTACCGCCAGGGCAGGCCGCCCTCCTCCACCTGCGTGCCGACGCCGGCCGGGGTGAAGAACGCGGGGATGCCCGCCCCGCCCGCGCGCAGCCGCTCCGCGAGGGTGCCCTGCGGGGTGAGCTCCACCTCCAGCTCCCCGGACAGGTACTGGCGGGCGAACTCCTTGTTCTCCCCGACGTACGACGAGGTCATCCGCACGATGCGGCCCGCCCGCAGCAGGAGGCCGAGGCCCCAGTCGTCGAGCCCGCAGTTGTTGGAGACGACCCGCAGGCCGCCGGTCCCGGCCCGCACGAGCGCGGCGATCAGCGCGGAGGGGATGCCGCACACGCCGAAGCCGCCGACGGCGAGCGACGCGCCGTCGGGAATGCCGGCCACCGCCTGCTCGGCGGAGTCCACCACCTTGTCCATGTCCTTGTGCCTGCTTTCCATGAGGGAGGGAGAGGGGGAGAGGGGTCCGGTGCGGCGTCGGCGCCGGCGCGCTGCACGTGAGCGGGGGACGGCCACGCGGCGGACCGTCGGCCCGGTCGGTCCGGCCGGGGCGCCGGACACCGGGCGGGAGCCGGGCGGCGGGGAACGCCGTGCCCGGGGCCACCCGCCGTTCACGATCGCCGTCTCCGGGACGGAGCCGCCATGTGGGCCGGCCACATGAGTGGGGCCACAGGTGCGGTGCACGGCACCATGTCGGCGCCGGTGGGCAACTTTTACCGTCCCAACCGTCAGAAAACCGCGCCGCCACCGCCGTCCGCGCAGAAGTGCCCCGCCGGAGTGCCCCGCAGGAGGGAGCACGACCGGGACCGGACCGGTGCGGCCCCACTTCCCCAGGAGCCGGTCCCATGCCTGCCACCCCAGCCCGCCCCCGCCGCACCCGAACCCTCACCGCGGTCGCCGTCCTCGCGGTGTCCGCCCTCCTCGCCTCGGGCTGCGCCCGGGCGGGAACGGCCGGCTCCGGCACGTCGGACTCCGGCGGCTCCAAGACCGTCGGCGTCGGCCTCGTCTACTCCAAGACCGGTCCGCTCGCCGCCTACGGCAAGCAGTACATCGAGGGCTTCAGAGCCGGACTGGAGTACGCCACCAAGGGCACCGGCAAGGCCGGGGGCCGCACCATCGAGGTGACCGAACGCGACGACGCGGGCGACGCCTCCAAGGCGGTCGCCGCGGCCAAGGACCTCATTGGCAAGGGCACGAAGATCATCGCCGGCTCCACCGACTCCGGCATCGCCCTCCAGATGGCCCCGCTGGCAGCCCAGAACAAGGTGCTGTTCATCGACGGCCCCGCCGCCACCGACGCCGTCACCGGCATCAACACGTACACCTTCCGGTCGGGTCGCCAGTCGTACCAGGACACCCTGACCGCGGCGGCGATGCTCGGCGACGCCAAGGGCAAGAAGGTCACCGTCCTCGCACAGGACTCCACCTTCGGCCAGGCCAACGTCGCCGCCGTCAAGGCCGTCCTCGGCGGCGAGGGCGCCCAGGTGTCGTCGGTGCTCGCGCCTCCGAGCGCCACCGACCTGACCCCCTTCGCCCGGCAGGTCGAGTCCGCCGGGCCCGACCTGGTCTTCGTCGCCTGGGCGGGCGCGACCGCACCCGCCCTGTGGACCGCGCTCGACCAGCAGGGCGTCCTCGCCTCCTCCACCGTCACCACCGGTCTCGCGGGCACCGCCTCGTACCCCGTCTTCGGCACCGGCGGCGAGAAGATCACCTTCCTCGCGCACTACTTCGCCGGAGCGGCGGGCACCGAGGCCGAGAAGGCCATGACCGCCTCGGTCGAGAAGGCCGGCGGCACCCCCGACCTGTTCACCCCCGACGGATTCAGCGCCGCGCAGATGATCGTGCGCGCCGTCGAGGAGGGCGGCGACGACGTGGACGCCATGGTGAAGGCCCTGGAGGGGTGGACGTTCGAAGGCGTCAAGGGCGAGCAGCGGATCCGCGCCGAGGACCACGCCCTGCTCCAGCCGATGTTCCAGGCCAAGCTCAAGGGCAGCGGCGCGACCGCGGTTCCCGAGCTGATCAAGAAGCTCCCGATGGGCGACGTGGTTCCCCCCGTCAAGCCGCTGGCGGGCTGATCCATGACCGCAGCACCCCTGAGCGCCGGGCGGGGGCCGGACGGGACCGCGACCGGTGCCCCCGTCCTCTGCCTGGAGTCCGTCGGCTGGACCGTCGGCGGCGCGACCATCCTCCAGGACGTCTCCCTCGACGTCCGCGAGGGCGAGTTCCTCGCCTTCATCGGCCCCAACGGGGCGGGGAAGACCTCGCTGTTCAACCTCGTCAGCGGCCTCGTCCCGGCGACCGCCGGCCGTGTCCTGCTCGACGGGACCGACATCACGGCCGAGGCCCCGCACGCCCGGGCACGGCGCGGACTCGGCCGCACCTTCCAGACATCGAGCCTGTGGCCCGCGATGAGCGTCGCCGAGCACGTCCGGCTCGCCGCCCAGGCCGCGGCCGGAGGCTCGTACCACCTCTGGCGGCGGGCCTCCCGCTACCGGGCGCAGGTCGACGGGGTGCTGGCCCGGACCGGTCTGGAACACCGGGCGGACGTCCTCGCCGGCTCCCTCTCGCACGGGGAGAAGCGGAAGCTGGAGCTCGCTGTCCTGCTGGTCGGTGAGCCCCGGCTGATGCTCCTCGACGAACCGATGGCGGGCGTCAGCGCCGAAGAGGTCCCCGCCCTGACCGAGCTGATCCGCGGCCTGCACCGGGACGAGGGCCGCACCGTACTCATGGTGGAGCACCACATGGACGTCCTGCTGGGCCTGGCCGACCGGCTCGCCGTGATGCACCACGGCAGCCTCCTCGCGCTGGACACCCCCGAAGCCGTGACCGCCGACGCCACCGTGCAGCAGGCCTACCTGGGCGCGGCCCTGTGAGCGCGGCCCGACCCGCCCCGGGCAGTGGACCGCTGCTCTCCGTGCGCGGCCTGCGGGTGCTGATCGGCGGCCGGCACATCCTGCACGGCGTCGACCTCGACGTCGCGGACCGGGGCGTCACCGCCCTGCTCGGCCGCAACGGCGCGGGCAAGACCACCACCGTGCGCGCCGTGCTCGGCCTGGTGCCGCGCACCGGCAGCGTGCTGCTGGACGGGGACGAGACCGTGGGCCTGCCGACGCACACCCTGGTGCGCCGCGGCATCGGCTACGCCCCCGAGGACCGGGGGGTGTTCGCCGGGCTGACCGTCGCGGAGAACCTCCGGCTGGCCGAACGTCCGGGCGGCGAACCGGACTACCCGCTCGTCCACGAACTCTTCCCCGAACTCCTGCTTCGGTCGAAGCAGTTGGCCGGCACGCTCTCCGGGGGCCAGCAGCAGATGGTGGCCATCGGCCGCACCCTGCTCAACAGCAACCGGCTGATCATCGCCGACGAGCCGACCAAGGGCCTCGCGCCGAAGGTCGTCACCGAGGTCACCGAGGTCCTGGAGCGCGCCGCCGAAGCCGTCCCCGTGCTGCTCGTCGAGCAGAATCTCGCCATGGTCCGCCGGCTCGCCGCGCACTGCACGGTGCTCGCGGACGGCCGTACCGCCCACCAGGGACCCGCCGCCGGACTGCTCGGCGACCCGGAGGCCACCCGCCGCCTGCTGGGCGTCGGCCGCGCGCCCACGCCCGCCACCCCGACCGCCGCATCCGCCGGGGCCGCCGCGTCCGCGCCGGTGCGGCCCGACCGTTCGGAGGCCGACGCCTGATGGACACCGTCGTCCTGCTCACCCTGACCGGCCTCGGCCTGGGCGCGCTCTACTTCCTCGTCGCCTCCGGGCTCTCGCTGATCTTCGGCCTGATGGACGTGCTGAACTTCGCCCATGGCGCGCTGCTGTCGATCGGCGCCTACGCGACCTGGTGGGCCGCCTCCGGCAACCTCCCCGGCGCCGGTCCCGGCGGATTCGGCTTCGTATGGGCCGTCGTGTTCGGTGTCCTCGTCGGAACCCTCGCGGCGATCGTGCTCGAACTCGTCGTCGTACGGCCCCTCTACACCCGCCCGCGCGAACAGGTCCTCGCCACGGTCGGCGTCTCGCTGGCCGTGCCCGCCCTGCTCTCCGGCATCTGGGGCACCGACCCGCTGACCTTCCCCGGACCCGACGCGCTCAAGGACACCATCGGCGTGCTCGGCGCGAACGTCCCCGCCAACCGGCTGCTCCTGATCGCCGCCGCCGTACTCGTCTGGGCGGGCCTCAAACTCTTCCTCGACCGCACCCGGCACGGGCTGGTGGTCCGCGCGGGCGTCGAGGACCGGGCGATGGTCACGGCGCTCGGTATCGACGTCCGCAAGGCGTTCACCCTCGTCTTCGCCATCGGCGGGGCCGCCGCCGCGCTCGGCGGCGCGCTGGGCGGCCTCTACTTCGGTTCCGTCGACCCCCGCCAGGGCACCTCGCTGCTGATCTTCGCCTTCGTGGTCGTCGTCACCGGCGGCATGGGCTCCGTGTCCGGCGCGGCCGTCGCGTCCGTCGCCATCGGACTCATCCAGCAGTTCGCCAACTACTACACCACCGCCGGCCTCGGCGACCTCGCGGTCGTCGTGCTGCTCGCCGCCCTGCTGCTGGTGCGCCCGCGCGGTCTCACCGGGAGGCTCGCATGAGCACCGTCACCGCCACGGAAAGCGCCCCGGCCCGCCGCCTGCTGCGCTGGTGGCCCGCCGGACTCTTCGTCCTGCTCTTCCTCCTGCCCTACGGCACCGTCGACGTCCCCGGGCTGCTCGACGGGCCGGTCGGCAGCGCGGGAAGCCTCCAACTCATCGCACTCTGCCTCCTGTTCGGCGCCCTCGCCACCGGCTACGACCTGCTGCTCGGCCGCACCGGACTGCTCTCCTTCGGCCACGCGCTGTACTTCGCGGCAGGGAGCTACGCCACCAACACGATGATGCAGGAGGCCGGACTCTCCTTCGGGCTCTCCGTGGTGCTCGGCCTGGTCTTCGGCCTCGTCCTCTCCGTGCTGCTGGGCTCGGTCAGCCTGCGGGTCACCGGCATCGGCTTCTCGATGGTGACGCTCGCGTTCGCCCAGGCCGGCTCGATCGTGGTCTCCCGCGACCCGGGCGGCCTCACGGGCGGCGAGGAGGGCCGCGCGGTCGCCGCCGACGCCCTGCCCGCCCCACTCGTCGGAATCCAGAACACCGCCAACCTGTACTGGATCACCCTCGCCTTCCTCGGCCTCACCCTCGTCGTCGTGCACTGGACCACCCACTCCCCGACGGGCCGGGTCTGGGAGGGCATCAAGGAGAACGAACGCCGGGTCGAGGTGCTGGGCCTGCGCCCGTACGGATTCAAGCTGGTCGCCTTCACCGTGGCGGGCGGCCTGGCCGCACTCGGCGGCATCGTGCACCTGCTCCTGACCGGCGGCTCGACCCCGCACACCACCAGCTCCGAATTCACCCTGTCGCTGCTGGTCATGGTCGTCCTCGGCGGCTCCGGCACCCGCTGGGGCCCGATGCTCGGCGGCATCCTCTACACCTGGGCCGACCACCGCCTCGGCGACGTGGCGAACTCCGCCGCCGTCGCCGATCTGCCCGCCGTCCTGCGGGTGCCGCTCAGCCAGCCGCTGTTCCTGCTCGGCGTCCTCTTCGTGATCGTCGTCAACGTCCTGCCCGGCGGCCTCGCCGCACTGCCCGGCCGGGTCCGCGCCGCACGCACCGCCCGACGCGGCGCGGGCGGCGACGGCCCGGGCGGCGACGACCGGGCGCCCGGCGCCCGCAGTCCGGTGGGTGATCGGACCGGACCGCACCCCGGCGGCCCGGACACCAAAAACGCCCCCGGCGGGTCCGCCGTCCGGCAGAGTACGGATCCGGGGGCGTCCGCCGGGGCGGCCCCCGACCCCGCAGGTCACGCCGAAGCTGCCCCCGACCCCGCCGGTCACGCCGAAGCTGCCGGCCCGAAAGAGAGGAACCTGTCGTGACCCCCGCCGAAACGGCGCCTGCCGCCCCACCCGCCGGACCCGGCCCGCTGCCCCACGACGAGCTGCGCGTCCCGGTCGACGGCGGTGACCTCGCGGTCCTGCGCTGGCCCGCCTCCCACCCGCAGGCCCCCACGGTGCTGGCCCTGCACGGCATCACCGCCAACGGCCTCTCCTGGGGCGCGGTCGCCCGCCACCTCGCGGGCCGCGCCACCCTCGTCGCCCCCGACCTGCGTGGCCGCGCGGGCAGCGCGCACCTGCCGGGGCCGTACGGCATAGCCGCCCACGCCGACGACGCCGCCGCCGTCGCGAAGGCCCTCGCACCCGACCGGCCGGTGCTCGCGGGGCACTCCATGGGCGCCTTCACCGCCGCCCTCGCCGCGGTGCGCCATCCGGGGCTGTTCGGCCCGCTGCTCCTGGTGGACGGCGGGGTCGGCTTCCCCGCCCCCACCCACCTCTCCCCGGACGAACTGATGACCGCCGTCATCGGGCCGGCCATGGACCGGCTGACCATGACGTTCCCTGATCGTGCCGCCTACCGGGCGTTCTGGCAGGGGCACCCCGCGTTCGCGGACCGGTGGACGCCCGAGGTCGACGCGTACATCCAGCGCGACCTGACGGGCCACGAGCCGGAACTGCGGTCCTCCTGCCGCCTGGAGGCCGTCCGCACCGACGGCGTCGGACTGTTCGACGCGGACGTGCTGGCCGCCGTCCGCCATCTGCCCGGCCCCGCCACCCTGCTCTGGGCGGACCGCGGCCTGATGGACGAACCCCAGGGGCTCTACGACCAGGACCGCCTGGCCGCCGCCGCGCTGGAGGGCACCGGACTCACCACCCTGCGCGCACCGGACACCAACCACTACACGGTGCTGACGGGCGAGGCGGGCGCGGCACGCGTCGCGCAGCTGCTGCTGGACGCGGCGGGCCGCGACGGCACGGGCTCCGCCTGATCCGCCGTACGCCTCCGGGGGCAGGTGCTCCCGGAGGGCCCGGGTTCCCCGAAGGACCCGGGCCCCGGAAGGGCCCGGCCTCCGCGGCGGGAGCTTCTGCCCTCTCGCTCCTCACTTGCTCAACCGCGCCAGCCGGACCGCGAGTTGCAGCTCCAGCGCGCGGTCCGGGTGGTTCCAGTCCGCGCCGAGGAGCGCTTCGACGCGGTCGAGGCGCTGCACGACCGTGTTGACGTGGACGTGCAGCGCGTCCTTGGCGCGGGTCAGACTGCCGCCCGCGCCGAAGTAGGCGGCGAGCGTCCGGACGAGTTCGGTGCCGCGCCGGGCGTCGTAGTCGAGCAGCGGGCCGAGCGTGCTTCGCACGAACCCGCCGACGTCCTTCGCGTCCCCCAGCAGCACCCCGAGGAAGCCGAGTTGACGCGCGGACGCCCCCTCGCCCTGCCGGCCCAGCACGTGCAGGGCGCGCAGACAGCGCACCGCCTCCCCGTGCGCCGACGCGAGGGCGGTCGGCCCCGAGGCCGGCCCGGCCGCGGCGACCGTGACCGGCGCCCCCGTGAGATGGCCGAGCTGGACGGCCGCGCCGCGCGCCGCCTGCTCCGGGGTCTGCCGCCCGTCGGCGGTCACCAGCAGCACCACCGCCCCGGCGTGGTCGGCGCTCGCGCTCCCGCCCGGCGAGCCGAACAGATGGCGGGCGACGGCCGAACCGAGGCGGTCGCGGGCTTCCGGCACGGTGTCGGCGACCAGCACCAGGTGCGGCTGGTCCAGGTCCACGCCCAGTCGCCGGCCCCGTTCGGCCAGCAGCGCCGGATCGCGGCCCGCGTCGGTCAGCAGGTCGGTGACGAGTTCGCCCCGCACCCGGTTCTCCGTCTCGGCGACGGTGCGCCGCAGCAGCATGAGCAGACCGGTCACGACCCCGGCGCGTTCGAACATCCGCCGGTCGGAGTCCTCCAGCGCCTCCCGCCGGTGCAGCACCATGATGGCCAGCAGCTCCTGACCCGCCAGGACCGCGCAGATCCACCGCCCCGAACGGGCCACCGCCCGGGCCGCCGTACGCGACTCCTCGGCCGCGTCGACCAGCCACCCCGCGTCCACCGAGTCGGCGGCGAAGGGACCGCCGTCCTGCCGGACCGCCGCGAGCGGGCGGCCCGCCGGATCGTGGACGGTGAGCGCCCCGTCGAGCAGTCCCGCCACGGCGGCGGCCACGTCCCGGACGTCCCCGCCGCGCAGCACGAGGTCGGTGAGCCGGTCGTGCGCCTCCTCGGCTCGCTGCACGGCGGCCGAGTGGGCCCGCACCAACGCGTTCACCTCGGCGAGTTCGGCGAGCGCGGCACGGGTGTCGTGCAGGGCCCGGGCCGTGTCGATCGCGATGGCGGCGTGCGCGGCCAGGGAGGAGAGCAGCGCCACCTCCTCGGGGCTGAACGCCCGTGGCGTACGGTCGGCGGCGAACAGCACGCCGATCACCTTGCGGTCCTCGCCGTGCACCGAACCGAGCAGCAGCGGCACGCCGAGAATGGCGACCAGGCCCTCCTCGAACACCCCCGCGTTGATGGTGCGGGTGTGCCGGAACCGGTCGTCGGTGCGGTAGTCCGGGGTCGCGTACGGACGGGTGGTCTGCGCGACGAGACCGCCGAGCCCTTCCCCGAGTTCGAGCCGGAGGTTCTGGAAGACCGGTGACACGGACCCGTCCGTGACCCGCATGTAGGTGTCCCCGGCCTCCTCGTCCGGCAGGGTCAGATAGGCCGTGTCGGTGCCGAGCAGCATCCTGGCCCGACGGACGATCGCCCGCAGCACCTCGTCGAGGTCGTGGGAGGCGGCCAGGTCGCCCGCCGTGTCGAAGAGGGCGGTCAGTTCGAGCTCCCGGCGGCGGTGTGCGCGCAGCGAACCGCGCACCCGCAGCGCCGTGGCCACCGCCCGCTCGGTCTCCGCCAGGTCGGCGCCGCGGACGCCTGTCCGCCGCGCCTCCCCGGTGACGGCGCCCAGTGCCTCGGCGGGCGCGTCGTCGGCCAGCATTTCCAGCAGCCGCCGCAGATGGGGGGCGGCCGACGGTTCCGCCTTCCCATCCGGCGCGGTCGACGGTTCCGCCGTCCCACCCGGCGCGGGCGACGGGACGGCGCCCGGGCGCGGGGGAGAAGGGGCGTCCTCGCGCCGTGGCGCACCGCCTGCTGCCGTGCTGGTGTCCATCTCGGTCTCCCTGCTGTTCCCCCCGCCCTTCGTGCCGGTCACCGGGCCGCGGCGGAACCGGCGCGGCCCGCGGAGGGGAAGGGGCGGGGCCGCGCCGGTCGGGTGCGCGTCCCATGATGCGGACACCCTGCCAGCCCGTGCCGTCCGCGTCACCCCCTGCGAACTGGCCTTTCACCGACGGCCGCTCGCGTGCGGCGGACACCGTCGGCGGCCCGGGGCCGCCCGGCGCCCCGGACACCGCTCAACGGGCCGTCCAGGCACCGTCCATCGGCAACGACGCCCCGCTCATCGACCCCGCGTGCGGGCCGCACAGCCACAGCACGGCCGCACCGACCTCCTCCGGTTCGATGAGCCGCTTGACCGCGCTGCGCTCCAACAGCACCCGCTCCAGCACTTCCTCCGGTGGAATGCCGTGCGCACGGGCCTGGTCGGCGATCTGGCCCTCGACGAGCGGAGTGCGGACGTACCCGGGGTTCACGCAGTTGCTCGTCACTCCGTACGGTGCGCCCTCCAGGGCGACCACCTTGCTCAGGCCCTCCAGGCCGTGCTTGGCGGCGACGTAGGCGGACTTGAAGGGACTGGCCCGCAGCCCGTGGACCGAGGAGATGTTCACGACCCGCCCCCACCCGCGCGCGTACATCCCGGGAAGGGTGCGGCGAAGGATACGGAACGGGGCCTCCAGCATGACCCGTTGGATCAGCGCGAAGCGGTCCGGCGGGAACTCGTGCACCGGTGCCACGTGTTGGAGTCCCGCGTTGTTGACGACCACGTCCACCGCGTCGACGGCCAGCGCGTCCACCTGCTCCGGGTCGGACAGGTCGGCGGTCACGGCGGTCCCCCCGACGAGCCGGGCCACGTCCCGCGCCCCCTCGGCGTCGATGTCCACCACGAGGACGTGCGCGCCCGCCGAAGCCAGGGCCACCGCGCAGGCCCGGCCGATGCCGCTCGCGGCCCCCGTGACGAGAGCCGTGCGACCGGTCAGGACGTGTCCGTCGAGTGCTGCGGGTCCGGTGGTCCGGTGGGGCCCGCCCGTTGCGGCGACGCCGGTGGGTGGTGGGGCCGGGGCGTCAGTCCGGCGGCCGGCCGCGGGACGCGAAGTGCTCTCCATGGGCGTCACCGTAGGAAGGCGGACGGGCCGCTCACACGTGGGCGGCCCACACAGTTCCCTCCGCCGTCATGGTGTCCCCCTCCATGGGGCCCGGCCGGACCACCGCGCGCCGCACGCGGACGACGTACCGGCCCGGTGCGGGTCCGGCTCCTTCCCGTACGCCGGTCCGGACAACGGTCCGCGCGCACACATCCCGGAGTTCCGGATGGGGCGCGTCCACATGTCGGGCCCCGGGCGCCACGCCTAACGTCCCCCCACGGCAGGCGACCGGCGCCCCTCGGACACGACGGGGCCCGCACCGCCGGGACCGGGCGGGACCCCGGACCCGGCGGGCCGCCCGCCGCACCGACCCGCCCAGAGCCGCGTCGCCCGGTCACCCGGCGACCGCTCGCGCACCCCCGGAGGTACCCCGTGCGCCGCCCCACCCCTCTCGGCCGCCTCGCGCGGCGGATCGGACGCTTCGCCGTCTCCGGTCTGCTCCTCGCTGCCGCCGGCACCACCGTCCTCGCCCACCCGGCCGCCGCCGCGGGGCTGACACCGGTCACCGGTTTCGGCTCCAACCCGGGAAACCTGTCCATGTACACCTACGTCCCGGCGGGACTTCCGGCCGGCGCGCCCGTCGTCGTGGCGCTGCACGGCTGCGCCCAGACCGCCAACGACTACTACGCCAACAGCGGTTGGACCAAGCTCGCCGACACCTACCGTTTCGCCGTGGTGTTCCCGCAGACCAGCTCCGCGAACAACTCGCTCTCCTGCTTCACCTGGTTCAGCCCGGCGGACACCGCGCGCGGCCAGGGCGAGGCCGCCTCACTCGCCCAGATGGTCGCCAAGGCCGAGTCGCTGTACGGCTCGGACGCGGACCGGGTCTACATCACCGGTCTCTCGGCGGGCGGCGGCATGGCGGCGAACATGCTCGCCGCGTACCCGGACCTCTTCGCGGGCGGCTCCATCGCCTCGGGCCTGCCCGCGCAGTGCGCGACGAGCCAGACCGCCGCGTCCACCTGCCAGTACGGCAGCCTGAACCTCACCCCGGCCCAGTGGGGCGACAAGGTCCGCGCGCAGTACCCCGGTTACGCCGGTCCGTGGCCGCGCGTCGCGATCTGGCAGGGGATGTCCGACTACACCGTCTACCCCGTCAACGCGACCGAGCTGCGCGACCAGTGGACCAATGTCCACGGCCTCTCCCAGACCCCGTCAAGCACCGCGTCCCTCCCCGGCGGCACCACCCTGACCAGCTACGACGACGCCTCCGGGAAGCCCGCCGTGCAGCTGTACCAGATCAGCGGGATGGGCCACGGCCTCGCCGTCGACCCGGGCTCCGGCGCCGAGCAGTGCGGCGCGTCCGCCGCGTACTTCCTCGACACCATCTGCTCCGGTTACTGGACCGCGAAGTTCTGGGGGCTCGACCAGCAGGGCGGCGGAACCGACCCCGGCCAGGGCGGCGAGAAGCTTCCCGCACCGGCCGGACTCGCGGCCGGCACGCCGACCGGCACCTCGGTCCCGCTGACCTGGTCCGCCGTCTCCGGAGCTTCCTCGTACCGCGTGTACCGGGGCGGCACCCAGGTCGGCACGCCCACCGGCACCTCGTACACCGACACGGGGCTGACCGCCGCCACGTCGTACACGTACACCGTCGCCGCGGTCGCCGCCGACGGTACGGTCGGTACGGTCTCCGCCGCGGTCACCGCCACCACCTCGGGATACGTCCCCACCTGCACCACGGCCAGCAACTACGCCCACGTGGCGGCGGGCCGGGCCCACACCGGCGGCGGGTACACCTACGCCAACGGTTCGAACCAGAACATGGGGCTGTACAACGTGTTCGTCACCCACACGCTGAAGCAGACGGCCCTGGGCACGTACGTCCTCGCCGACACCGGCTGCTGACAGCGGCAGCCGACAGCGCGCCCGCCGGCCGGCCCCGCCCGAGGACCGGGAGGTCAGCCGGACGGGCGCGTCGCGCGCTCCAACTCCGTCAGGACGGAGCGGTAGGGGTGCCCGGTGGCCCGGGTCATGCCGATCTCGCACATCCGGTTGGCCGAGAGATGGGCGTCGTCGTCACGGGAGCCGACCGCGGTGGCCTCCTTGGCCGTCGCCGCATCGGTCAGCTCCTTGTGCAGCATCCCGCGGTCCCCGGCGAACCCGCAGCACTTCGCGTCGTCCGGCAGGAACACCTCCTCGGCACACGCCCCGGCGAGTGTGCGCAGCCGGTCCACCACGTCCAGGTGCTCCATCGAACACGTCGGGTGCACGGCGGCCGACTTGACCCTGCGCTCCACCGTGAGACGGGGGAGCAGTTCGTCGGCCGCCCACACGAGGGAGTCCACCACCGTCAGCTCCCGGTGCAGGGCGCGGTTGTCCTCGGTGAGGTACGGGACGACCTCCCGCGCGATGCCGAGGGTGCAGGAGGAGGCGTCCACCACCAGCGGCAGCGCGCCGCCGCCGGTCCAGCCCCACGCCGCCTCCACGATCCGGTTGGCCATCACGGCGTTGGCGGTGTCGTACCCCTTGGAGTGCCAGATCGTCGCGCAGCAGGTACCGCCGACGTCGCCCGGGATCCAGACGGGCCTGCCCGCACGGGCGGAGAGAGCGACGACGGAGTGCGCCAGCGACGGCTCCCGGTCTCCCCCGGGACCGGCGAAGATCCGGTTCACGCACGCCGGGAAGTACACCGCGTGCGCCCCCGCCCGCGCGGTGGGCGGGAGTCTGCGCGAGGCCGCCGGGGGAATCTCCGGCAGCCACTCGGGCATCAGGTCGGGGCGGACCACCGTGCGGGCGAGCCGGGTCACCGCCGTCAGCAGCGGATCCCGCACCCGGTCGCCCAGCCGGTCCGCCGCGGCCACGGCGAGCCGGGCGGCCGACTCCACCACCCGGAAGTGCCGCGCGGTGACTGCCGCGATCCGCTCCTCGCGGGGCGAATGCCGCAGCGAGCGGAACCCCTTCATCATCGCGCCGGTGTCGATGCCGACCGGGCACGCCAGCATGCAGGTGGAGTCGCCCGCGCAGGTGTCGACCGCGTCGTAGCCGTACGCGTCGAGCAGCGCGTCCTCGACGGGGGAGCCGTCCGGCTGGCGCAGCATCTCCCGCCGCAGCACGATCCGCTGACGGGGCGTGGTGGTGAGGTCCTGGCTGGGGCAGGTGGGTTCGCAGAAGCCGCACTCGATGCACGGGTCCGCGACCGCCTCCACCGAGGGGATCGTCTTCAGGCCCCGCAGATGCGCCCGGGGATCGCGGTCGAGGACCACACGGGGGGCGAGCACCCCGTCCGGATCGATCAGCCGCTTCGTCCGCCACATCAGCTCGGTCGCCCGCGGGCCCCATTCGCGCTCCAGGAAGGGGGCGATGTTGCGGCCGGTGGCGTGCTCGGCCTTGAGCGAACCGTCGAAGCCGTCCACCACCAGCGTGCAGAACGCGTCCATGAACGCGGCGTACCGCTCCACGTCGGCGGGGACGCCCGCGTCGAACGCCAGGAGGAAGTGGAGGTTGCCGTGGGCGGCGTGTCCGGCCACGGCCGCGTCGAAGCCGTGGCGCGCCTGGAGTTCCAGCAGGGCCTCGCAGGCCTCCGCCAGCCGGGACGGCGGGACCGCGAAGTCCTCGGTGATCAGCGTCGTGCCCGAGGGCCGCGAGCCGCCGACGGCGGTGACGAACGCCTTGCGTGCCTTCCAGTACCCGTTGATCGTCCCCGGGTCCCGGGTGAACGCGTTGGTGACCGAAGCGGCCGGAGCGACCAGGGTGAGCCCCGCCACCACCTCGGCCGCCGCCGATTCGTACGCCTCCTGCGCGGCCTCGTCCGGGGCCCGGAACTCGACGAGCAGGGCCGCCGTCTCCCGGGGGAGGGCCGCCCAGTCCGCCGGTACGCCCCGCACGCTGACCGAGGCGCGCAGGGTGTTGCCGTCCATCAGCTCCACGGCGAGGGCACCGGCCGCGTTGAACAACGGCACGGCGGCGGCAGCGGCGGTCAGCGAGGGGAAGAAGAGGAGCGCCGTGGAGGTCCGCCGGTCGAGCGGCAGTGTGTCGAAGACGACCTCCGAGAGGAAACCGAAGGTGCCCTCGGAGCCGACCATCAGCCCGCGCAGGATCTCCACCGGCGTCGCGCCGTCCAGGAACGCGTCCAGGCGGTAGCCGTTGGTGTTCTTGATCTCGTACTTGGCGCGGATGCGCGCGGTCAGCGCCTCGTCCGCCTCGATCTCCGCCTTCAACGCCATCAGGCCCTCGCAGAGCCGGGGCTCCGCGTGCGCGAGGAGTTCACCGGCGGCCGGGTCGGCGGTGTCGACCATCGTGCCGCCCGGCAGGACGAAGGAGAGCGAGGAGACCGTCCGGTAGGAATTCCGGGTGGTGCCGGCGGTCATCCCGGAGGCGTTGTTGGCGACGACTCCGCCGACCGTGCAGGCGATCGCGCTGGCCGGGTCGGGGCCGAGCACTCTGCCGTACCGGGCGAGGGCGGCGTTGGCCCGGGCGATGGTGGTGCCGGGGCGGATCCTGGCCCGCGCGCCACCGTCCAGCACCGTCACCCCGCTCCAGTGGCGGCGCACGTCGACGAGGATGTCCTCGCCCTGGGCCTGGCCGTTCAGGCTGGTGCCGGCGGCCCGGAAGACGACGTGCCGCCCCCTGCCGTGCGCGTACGACAGCACAGCGGATACGTCGTCGATGTCCTCGGCGACCACCACGACCCGGGGCAGGAATCGGTACGGACTGGCGTCGGAGGCGTACTTCACCAGGTCGGAGACCTTCCAGAGCACCTTTCCCGTGCCCAGCAGCGCGACCAGCTCCGAGCGCAGGGGCTCCGGGGTGCCCGCCGCGCTCCGGTCGGACACGCGGTCGGGGGCCGCCTCGCGCACCCGGCCCGGACGGAGGGCTTCCGGCTCCGGCTCCAGCAACGGCAACGTGGGAAACGGTCGCGTCTTCGGCGACTGCGGCATCTCGGCATCCCCTCGGGCGGCCGGACGCGGTCCTCCCGCGTCCGGGTGCGACGGCTCAGCAGTGGCGCCCCGGCAGTCCGTCGACCAGGGCGGCCAGCAGCCCGCCGAGCACCTCGCGCTGTTCGGCGGTCAACGGAGCCAGGATCTCCTCCGCGGCGGCTCGGCGCGCGTCGCGCAGCTCTCCGAGCGTGGCCCGCCCCTTGTCGGTGATCTCGATGCGCACCACGCGCCGGTTCGCCGGATCGGGCGCCCTGCGCACCCGCTCGCCCGCCTCCAGGCCGTCCACCAGGCTGGTCACCGCGCGCGGGACGACGTCCAGCCGCTGCGCGAGATCGGCCATCCGGGGCGGGGAGTCGTACTGGGCGACCGCGCGCAGCAGACGGAACTGCGCGGGCGTGATGCCGATCGGCTCCAGCTGGCGGCTCTGGATGCGGTGGAGCCGGCGGGTGAGCCGCAGGAGCTGTTCGGCGAGGTGGCCGTCGGAATCGGGGGAGTCCATACCGGAACAATATCAGGACCAGGTTCATTGTGAGTATAGGTAACAGTGAGGTACGCTCTTCACGGTTCGGATCGCCCGACCCCTCCGGGGCGACGGGCGGCGCCGGACCGCCGCCCCGTGCGTCCTGGCGCGTCCTGGTGCGTACCGCCCCTGCGGGCCCGCCCGCCAGGGCGCCGCGCGGGCCGCCCGGCCCTCCGTACCCCCGCAGCCCCCCAGCCCTCATGAAGGAGCACATGAAACCCGACGAACCCACCTGGACGCCCCCACCCAAGGACGGCACGCAGCCGCCCCCCGAGGTGCGCCGCATCCTCCGTCTCTTCCGCCCCTACCGCGGCCGTCTCGCGCTGGTCGGGCTGCTGGTCGGCGCCTCCTCCCTGGTGTCGGTCGCCTCACCCTTCCTGCTCCGCGAGATCCTCGACACCGCCATACCGCAGGGGCGCACCGGCCTGCTCACGCTGCTGGCGCTCGGGATGATCGCCACCGCCGTGATGAACAGCGTCTTCGGCGTCCTCCAGACCCTGATCTCCACCACGGTCGGCCAGCGCGTCATGCACGACCTGCGCACCGGCGTCTACACCCAGCTCCAGCGGATGCCGCTGGCCTTCTTCACCAGGACCCGTACCGGCGAGGTGCAGTCCCGCATCGCCAACGACATCGGCGGGATGCAGGCGACCGTCACCTCCACCGCCACCTCCCTGGTCTCGAACCTCACCGCCGTCGTCGCCACCGTCGTCGCGATGGTCGCGCTCGACTGGCGGCTCACCCTCGTCTCGCTGCTCCTGCTGCCCGTCTTCGTCTGGATCAGCCGCCGCGTCGGGCGGGAGCGGAAGAAGATCACCACGCAGCGGCAGCGGCAGATGGCCGCGATGGCGGCGACCGTCACCGAATCCCTCTCCGTCAGCGGCATCCTGCTCGGCCGCACCATGGGCCGCTCGGACTCGTTGGTCAGGGGCTTCGCCGAGGAGTCGGAGCGGCTGGTCGACCTCGAAGTCCGTGCCAACATGGCGGGACGCTGGCGGATGTCGACGATCGGCATCGTCATGGCCGCCATGCCCGCCGTCATCTACTGGGCCGCCGGCCTGACCCTGAGCTCCGGCAGCACGGCCGTCTCCATCGGCACGCTCGTCGCCTTCGTCTCGCTCCAGCAGGGACTCTTCCGGCCCGCCGTGAGCCTGCTCGCGACCGGCGTCCAGATGCAGACCTCCCTCGCGCTCTTCCAGCGCATCTTCGAGTACCTGGATCTCAAGGTCGACATCACGGAGCCCGCGAGCCCCGTCCGCCTGGACCGCATCCGCGGGGAAGTCGTCTTCGAGCACGTCGGCTTCGGCTACGACGAGAAGAGCGGACCCACCCTCGACGACATCGACGTCAAGGTGCCCGCGGGCAGCAGCCTGGCGGTGGTCGGCCCCACCGGCTCCGGCAAGTCCACCCTGAGCTACCTCGTGCCCCGGCTGTACGACGTCACCTCCGGCCGCGTGACGATCGACGGGGTCGACGTACGGGACCTCGACTTCGACTCCCTCGCGAGGGCGGTCGGCGTGGTCTCGCAGGAGACCTACCTCTTCCACGCCTCGGTCGCCGAGAACCTCCGGTTCGCCAAGCCCGACGCCACCGACGAGGAGATCGAGGCTGCGGCGCGCGCCGCACAGATCCACGACCACATCGCGTCCCTCCCCGACGGGTACGACACCCTCGTCGGCGAGCGCGGCTACCGCTTCTCCGGCGGTGAGAAACAGCGCCTCGCCATCGCCCGCACGATCCTGCGCGACCCCCCGATCCTGGTGCTCGACGAGGCGACCAGTGCCCTCGACACCCGTACGGAACACGCCGTGCAGGAGGCGATCGACGCGCTCTCGGCCGGACGTACCACGCTCACCATCGCGCACCGCCTCTCCACCATCCGGGACGCTGACCAGATCGTCGTACTGGAGGGCGGCCGGACGGTCGAGCGGGGCACCCACGAGGAACTCCTCGCGCAGGACGGCCGCTACGCCGCCCTCATCCGCCGGGACACCCGCCTGGAGCCCGCAGCGGGGTGACCTTCGCCGGACCCTTCCCGGGTGTCGAGCGTCATTCCCACAGGCCCGAGGCATTTGTACGGTTATCGTGCCCGCATGGTGCGTGCCCGCATGGTCAACGAGCCCGACGCCCTCCGCTACCGCCGGAGGCTGCGCCCCACACGGCGGGGCAAGGTACTGCTGCTCCTCGGGGGCGCGCTCGTGGCAGCCGCCACGGTCGCGGCCCCCCTGCTGGTGCCGCGGGGCGGCCCCGAGACGGGGGCCGAGGAGCCCGCGTCCCTGGTGATCCCCGAGGGATGGCGGGCGAAGCAGATCTACGAGGCCGTCGACCAGGCGCTCGGCGTCCCGCCGGGCACCACCGAGAAGTCCGTGCCCGGGGCGCACCTCCCGCTGCCCGAAGCCGCACACGGCAATCCGGAGGGGTACCTCTTCCCCGCGACCTATCCCCTCCGCCCCGGTACGACCCCCCGGAGTCTGCTCCGCTACATGGTGGATACCGCGTCCCAGAGGTTCGGGGGCGACCGGATCACCGCCGGAGCGCTGCGCCACCACATCTCCGCCTACCAGACGGTGACGCTCGCCAGCGTCATCCAGGCGGAAGCGGACACCGCCTCCGACATGGGGAAGGTGGGCCGGGTCGTCTACAACCGCCTGCACCGGAACATGCCGCTGCAGATGGACTCGACGCTCAACTACGCCCTCAGGCGCTCCACGCTGGACACCACCGCCGAGGACACCCGGATCGACAGCCCCTACAACACCTACCGCCGCAAAGGTCTCCCGCCCACCCCCATCGGCAATCCCGGCGAACAGGCGATGCGGGCGGCCATCGGCCCCACGGCGGGCCCGTGGCTGTACTTCGTGACGGTCGGGCCGGGGGACACCCGCTTCAGCGAGGACTACGAGGCGCACCGGCACAACGTCGCCGAGTTCAACCGGAACCGGGAGCGGGAGCGCGTGGCCGTAGCCCGCGGCTGACGGCGGAACGCGCACCCTCCGGACGGTCCGGGCAGTCCGGGTGGTCCGGGTGGTCCGGGCGGTCCGGGCGATCGGGGAGGTCGCGGAGGTCGGGGACGTGGGGGCGGTTCGTGACGGTCGGGCCGGGGATCACGCCGGCACACGTGCGGTCACCGACGCGGCGGAGGTCTCCGCCAGCAGCCGCATGACCGAACGCACCGCGGTGCGCCCGGCGCGGTTGGCGCCGATGGTGCTGGCGGAGGGACCGTAGCCGACCAGGTGGACGCGCCCGTCCCGTACCGCCCGCGTGTCCTCCACCCGGATGCCGCCGCCGGGCTCCCGCAGCCGCAACGGAGCCAGGTGGTCGATAGCCGGCCGGAACCCGGTCGCCCACAGGATCACGTCGGCGTCGATCGGGGCGATCCGCCCGTCGTCCCAGGCCACCCCCGTCGGGGTGATGCGGTCGAACATCGGCAGCCGGTCGAGGATCCCCCGCGCCCGCGCGTCACGGACGGCCTCGTTGAGGGGCAGACCGGTCACGCTCACCACACTCCGGGGCGCCAGGCCCCGGCGTACCCGTTCCTCCACCAACGCGACGGCGGCGCGCCCCTGTTCCGCCCCGAACGGGCCCTCGCGGAAGACGGGTTCGCGCCGGGTCACCCAGTACGTGGCCGCCGCGACATCGGCGATCTCCATCAGGTGCTGCGTACCGGAGGCGCCACCGCCGACCACCACCACCCGCAGCCCCGCGAACTCCTCCGGTCCCGGGTAGCCGGCCGTGTGGAGCTGCCGCCCGAGGAACGTCTCCTGCCCCGGATAGCGGGGCCAGAACGGCCGGTCCCAGGTGCCCGTCGCGTTGATCAGCGCCCGCGTCGCGTACGTCCCCACGGACGTCTCGACCAGCAGCCTCCCCCCGCTCCCCTCTCCGGCCGCTTCCCTGACCGCCCGGACCTCCACCGGCCGGTGCACCCGGAGCCCGAAACGGCGCTCGTAGGCGTCGAAGTATGCGCCGATCACTTCGGAGGAGGGCCGATCCGGATCGGCGCCGGTCAGCTCCATGCCCGGCAGCGAGTGCATCCCGTGCACCTTGCCGTACGTCAGCGAGGGCCAGCGGAACTGCCAGGCGCCACCCGGACGCGGCGCGTGGTCGAGAACGACGAAGTCGCGGTCAGGCTCCAGACCGACCCGCGCCAAATGGTGCGCGGCGGCCAGCCCGGCCTGCCCCGCGCCGATCACCACGACGTCGGTGTTCCGCACCACCTCAGAATCGTTCACGCTTCTACCAACTCCGGGAGCGCGGCGCCTCTTCCCGAGGCGGCCGTCCCCTTCTTCCGCAGGCCCCGCCCGCCGTGGCGCCGCCTCGGACCGGCGGCCTCGGACCGGCCACCTCGGACTGGGCGCATCGGACCGGCCACCTCGGACTGGGCGCATCGGACCGGCCGCATCGGACTGGGCGTCCTGCGGCCGGGGGCGGGAAGATGGCGGCATGCCTGATTCCTTCGCCACGCACGTCCTGCACCTCACCACCGGGAGGACGGAGACGGTCACCGACCTGACCGGAGACTGCGAGCAGTTCCTGTCCCGTGCCGCCGCCGGCCGGGACGGCCTGCTCAACATCTTCGTCCCCCACGCGACGGCCGGGATCGCCGTCCTGGAGACCGGAGCCGGCAGCGACGACGACCTGCTCGCCACCCTGCACACCCTGCTCCCCGCCGACGATCGCTGGCAACACCGCCACGGCACCCCCGGCCACGGCCGCGACCACGTCCTCCCCGCCCTCGTCCCGCCCCACGCCACCCTGCCGGTGATCGCCGGCCGCCTGGAGCTGGGGACCTGGCAGTCGGTGTGCCTGGTGGACACGAACATTGCTAAAGGCAACCGTCAGGTTCGTCTGAGCTTCCTGGGCTGACCAAGATCGCTCCCAGAGGTCGTGCCGCCGATTCTCCGTACGGAGAGAATCTTGCACGGTACGACCCCACCTGTAGTCGAACGCCCCTACGACGGATGCGGCAAATGCCTGCTCGGAGTGCGGCGTCTGTCGCGCGTGAAGCTGGCGACCTCGTCCCCTGAGCGCCAGCGGGAGAACGTACTTGCCGCTGCCGCGTCCGTGGGTGCGCACATCATCGGCTGGGCGGACGACTGGGAAGTGTCGAGCCCCGGGTTTTGTGGAGAGTGAGTTAGCTGGTTTTCTGGAGTGAAGCAGGGGGTTCGGCCGCGTAGTGGGCGGCCTCGCGCTCGGCGGGGGTGACGTGCCCGAGCTCGCCGTGCAGGCGGCGCTGGTTGAACCAGTCGACGTACTCGGCGACTGCGATCTCGACGTCGTTCATGGATGTGCAGGGCCCCTTGTTGCGGATCAGCTCGGCCTTGAAGAGGCTGTTGAACGCCTCGGCGAGGGCGTTGTCATAGCTGTCGCCCTTGGACCCGACCGAGGCCACGGCCACCTCGTCGGCGAGGCGTTCGGTGTAGCGAATGGCACGATATTGGACTCCGCGGTCCGAGTGATGCGTGAGGCCGGCCAGGTCGGCGCCGGTGTGCCGGCGGCGCCAGATCGCCATCTCCAGGGCGTCGAGGGCGAGATCGGTGTAGAGGCTGGTGGCGACCTGCCAGCCGACGACCATGCGGGAGAAGACGTCGATGACGAAGGCCGCGTAGACCCAACCGGAGAACGTTCTGATGTAGGTGATGTCAGCAACCCACAGCTGGTTGGGTGTAGTTGCGGTGAACTGGCGCTCGACCAGGTCGGCCGGACGGTCGGTCTCAGGGGCGGGACGGGTGGTGCGCGGGCTCTTGGCCCGGATCACGCCGCGAAGTCCGGCCCCTCTCATCAGGCGTTCAACGGTACAGCGGGCCACCTCGACGCCTTCGCGGACCAGGGCGGCATGGATCTTGCGAGCCCCGTAGACGCCGTAGTTGTCGGCGTGGATGCGGCGTATCTCCTCGGTGAGCTGCTCATCGCGCAGACTGCGGGCTGACGGCGGGCGGGTGTGGACGGCGTAGTAGGTGCTCGGCGCGATCGGCGCGTCCGTCTCGGCGAGGATGTCGCAGATCGGCTGGACGCCGAACTGTTCCTTGTACTGGTCGATGTAGGCGACCTTCATCGCAGTGGACGGTCCAGCTCCGCGGCGAAGAAAGCCGAGGCGGACTTCAATATCGCGTTCGCCCGCCGCAGTTCCTTCACCTCCCGCTGCAGCTCCGCGATCCGGGCTGCCTCCGAGTTGGTCATGCCGGGCACGACACCCGAGTCGATCTCGGCCCGCTTGACCCAGCCGCGCAGGGCCTCGGGGTGCACGTCGAGCTGGTCGGCGATCCGCTTGATCGCTCCGGCCCTGCCGGCGGGGTCCATACGGGCCTCGATCGCCAGCCGCGTCGCACGCTCACGCAGCTCGTCGGGGTACTTACGGGGAGCAGCCATGATCGGCATCCTTCCGGGTCTTCGATGTCTCCATCAAACCCGGTGCGATTCAGTCGAGCTGGCCCAAGGCCCACCGGATCGCCGTCTGAACCTTCGGCGGAGCATCCGCCGGGACCGTGTACTCGGCCGGGACCGCACCGGCCGGGATGGTTCCGAAGTCGGTGCCGTCCCCGTTCCCCGCGCACCCGGCCGTGGTCGTCGGGCTTAGTGCCGGTGGAGGACGAGCCAGCGGCCGTGCTTCCGGACGCCCCGGTGGCGGTCTTCGCGAGCAGCGGCTCGATCGCCTGTTGCAGAGCGGTGGCGAGGGGTTCCCACTTTGCGTACGCCTCGGGGTAGCCGGACTGCTGGACGGCCTGGGCCGCCTGCGTGACCGACAGGGACTGCCAGCCCGATACCTTCTCCAGCGCCTCGTAGAACCGGGTCGCCGCGTGCACCGGGTCGAGGACCTCGGTCGCGGTGCCCCAGCCCTGCGACGGACGCTGTTGGAACAGACCCAGACTGTCGCGGTTGCCGTAGGTGAGGTTGTGCAGCCCGCTCTCCTGCAGGGCCGTCGCCAGGGCCACGATCTGACCTCGGGCCGGGACGTTCATCGCGACGCCGGTGGCCTGGATGGTCTTCGCGTAGTGCACCTGCTCGGCCGGGGATTCAAGTCCCGGCACGGCGACCGTCCCCTTGGCGCCGCCGTCCAGAATTGCCTTCACCTGGGCGGTGACGGCGACCGTATCCACAGCCTGTGCACCGTAGGCGGAACACGACGCGGACGCGCTCCCGGCACTGATCGCGGCGATCGGAATGGCCAGCAGAAGGGGAACGGCCGCCACGAGACCAAGGGCTGCTCCGACAGCCTTCATCGCTGTCGAGGCCGGGGGGCGGGGCGGGGCGGTGTGAGGGCATGCCGCATCGCGACGGCTCTTTCGTGGCTCGTAGGAAGCGCGGTGCCGACTTCTCGTGCAAAGCCGTCGGCACCGCGCCGACATGAATCCGCCACGCGTGGCGGAGCCCGTGCGCGGGGAGTTGGTCGCTCCCGAGCGCCGGGTTATGGATCATGCGCGGCAGCTGGCCGCGCTCGTAATCTCAGCAGGTACACGGATCTCCTCACGGAAGTCGGGGACGAGGAGCACGATGTACTCCGGTGAAGCCCGTCTGGACGAGGTCGTACGGATACGCCCAGGTCACACCGATGAAAAGGGCTTTGCCCCGGTGGTATGGCGAGACAGTAGACCCGGATTCCGGCCGCACCAACTGACCCTCGGCACCGCCGGCCCTGCGTTAGGTGCCGCCGGGAATCGCGGCTAGCGTCCCGGTCAACCCCGCTCCGAGCAGGCGCCGTTGCGCTTCTCGTGGAGCTGGGTCCGGATCCACGTGCACTGAAAGAGGCTCGCGCATGAGCTACACGCTGCACCAGGGCGACGCCCTCACCGTCAGCAACAGCGCCCACGACCTGCAGAACTTCCCCGGCGAGAACCGCGACCAGCGCTCCTACCGGAGCTGGTTGACCGAACTTCTCACCGAGTCGTACCGCGCGGCCACCGAGCATGCGGTCGCCATGATCTTCACCGACTGGCGCCAGGAGCCGACCACCTCCGACGCTCTGCAGATGGCGGGATGGACCTGGAGCGGCACGATTCCGTGGATCAAGCCGTCCAGCCGCCCCCGCAAGGGCGGGCCGAAGCAGGACTCGGAGTTCATCATCTGGGGCGTCAAGGGCTCCCTCGACAACACCCGCGACCTCTACCTGCCGGGGCACTACATCGCCTCCCAGCCCCGCAAGGGCCGAGTTCACATCACCCAGAAGCCGGTCGAGGTCATGCAGCAGCTCGTCCAGGTCTGCCCCGAGGGCGGCACCGTCCTCGACCCGTTCACCGGCAGCGGCTCCACTGGGGTCGCAGCCCTGCGCGAGGGACGCCGCTTCGTAGGCGTCGAGCTGTCCGCGCACTACCCCGACGTCGCCGAGGAGCGGCTGCGGGCCGAACTGACGAAGGACGACTTCGAGCTGGCCGGACCGGAGGCATGAGCGTGAGAGCGAAGAGAGGCCAGGGCCGGCGGCCCACAGACGCCAGAGGGGCGGCTGGTGCATCGACTAACCGATGCACCAGCCGCCCCTCCGGTTACGTCAGGCCGCCTCGAACGCCCGCCGGATCAGCGGCGCCGCCTTCTCCAAGTCGGCTGCCGAGACGACGCGGACCTCCAGGTCGCCGGTCCCGAGGTGTCCGATACCGCGCATGTCCCGCGTGAAGCCCTCCTCCAACTCGACCGTGTCCGGGTCGAGTCTGAGGTACACCAGGATCGCCTCGTGCTTCGGACGGAAGATCACCGACGCCACGTTCACCAACCGCCGGTAGGCGATGTAGTGCCGCAGGGACGCCACCTCCACCTCGCCCCATGCCGTGAGCGCCTCGTCCAGTTCCGCGTACAGGTCCCGCAGGCACTCCGGCACCGCTCCTCCACCCGCAGGCGGGGAGACCGCCGAAGCCGTCGGCACGCTGTCCGCCACGGGTGCCCGCTCCCGGCCCCGGCGAGACGAGGCAGCGCTCGGGAAGCCGGTCGCGGAGTCCACGAGCAGTAGCCCCAGCAGGCCACCGTCGAAGATCCGGTAGCGCACCAGGTCGATCCGTTCGGGCAACCTCTGCACCGCCACCCGGTCGTGGTGCGAGAAGCCCGCCGCGATGCAGATCATCCGCGGACGACGCCAGTCGACGGACTCGGCGGCCTCCGCCCCCAGCACCTTGCGCACGAGCGCCTCGAACTCGTGGTGCGCCGACTCCAGCCAGGACAGGTAGGAGACAGCCTGGGACATCACCCCGCTGTCCGAGCCCTTCTTGAACTCGATCACCACCGGACTGCCGTTCTCATCGAGCCCCGGGGTGTCGATCCGCCCCCGGTGCCAGGGGCCGGTCTGGTACTCCGATGCCAGGAAACGGACGCCCAACATCTGCTCCAGGCCGGCCTCGACCCGCCGCTGCAGCTCCACCTCCAGTGACACCGTCGAGCCGGTCAGCTCGACGTCCCGCCCGTCCGCGTCCCGCCGGAACAACATCAGCTCGGCCACCTGCGCCCCCTTCGTAATTACTACAGGAGCAATCGAAACCTGGCTGCGGGTATTTCAATGGTTACCTGCGCCTCATTCCTAGTCGGGCTCCGCTCGCCGATTCTCAGCAAACGTGGACGCGTCGGGGGCGTCCAGAGAAGATGATCAGCTGCGGTGGGCTTCTTCTCAGATTCGGACAGGTGCTGGATGGGTCACGGCGTTCGCGAAGTGGGTGCGGGAAAGGGAGCTGAGGTGAGGACATGCCGATGTCGGACTGGTTCAAAAGAAGCCAAGTGCCCACAGACCCTGGAGTATGTGTACATCGTCAACGAAGCCAATGCTCGAATTGAGTTGACAACCCGTGTACGCTGGGGCTATGACCGACAATGCCGCTTCATCGGCCGGACCTCTTGTCACCGGTGCTGAGATTGCTCGGCTCGCCGGAGTCACTCGGGCCGCTGTCTCCAACTGGCGTCGGCGTTACGACGACTTCCCCGCGCCGGCGGGAGGTGCCGCGAACAGTCCGCTCTATGCGCTAGCCGAGGTCCAGGAATGGCTGGACAAGCAGCGCAAAGGCCAGGAGGTGTCACCCGAGGTCGAGCTCTGGCAAGCGATGCGGGCCGCGTACGGGGAACAGATGATCACGGGCCTGGCAGAGGTGGCCGCGGCGCTGGCCGGAGAACATCAACCGAGACTGCCGGATGACGTCGCCACCCGTGTACGGGAGCTCGCTCAAACCGAAGCGCCCGTCGACCTCGTGAACGGATTGACTGAGCGGTTCATGGACTCCGCCCGGCGCGCGGGATCGGACCAGGTGACTCCCGAGAGCGTAGTGCGGGCCATGCGCCACTTCGCTCCCGCACTGTCTGCCGACGCCACGGTCTTCGATCCCGCCTGCGGCATCGGGGTGCTGCTCCTGTCCGTCGCCCCCGAGGCCGGGATGCGCTGCTACGGCCAGGAGGTGGACGCTGACAGCGCCCGCTACGCGCAGCTTCGCGCCGACCTTCTGGGCCGATCAGGCGTGCGCATCGTGGCGGGGGATTCCCTGCGCGCGGACGAATGGCCGAATCTCAAGGCGGACTTGGTCGTCTGCGACCCGCCAACCGGCGTGACCGAGTGGGGGCGAGAGGAACTACTGCTCGACTCCCGCTGGGAACTCGGTACCCCGTCCAAGGCCGAAGGGGAGCTCGCGTGGCTCCAGCATGCCTATGCGCACACAGAGCCCGGCGGCCAGATCCTCATGGTCATGCCGGCCTCGGTCGCATACCGCAAGGCAGGTCGGCGCATCCGATCAGAACTCGTACGTCGGGGCATCGTGCGCCAAGTGGTCGCCCTGCCGCCGGGGACGGCGACCTCTCACGCCCTGCCCGTCCATCTGTGGTGTCTGCAGCGTCCCGAGAGCACCGCAAGTGCGGACACGAACCACACCGTGCGCATGGTCGACCTGACTGGCAACAGCCCCGACGGCAGCCTGGAACCACGCCCCGACCAGGTCGCCGACGTTCCCCTGATCGAACTCCTCGACGACACCGTCGACCTGACTCCCGGCAGTCATCTCCGGTCCCGGCACCGCGACTATCCCGGTGAGTACGCCGCCCTGCGCAAGGAGCTGGAGGACCAGATCCGCCGACTCGCCGCACTTCTGCCCGAGCTAGCGGCGGGCGGTGGACCAGGCTCATTGGACAGCGCCACCACCAGCGTCGCGGATCTCGCCCGCGCCGGGCTCGTCACGTACGAAGGTCCGGAACCGCTCTCGGCCAGCGAACAGCTCGACACGGACTATCTGCAGGGATTCCTGCGTAGCTCCGTCAACACCCGTCGGTCAACAAGTGCCAGCGGGACCTACCGCCTTGACGGCAGGGGTTCCCGTATCCCCCGCATGAACATCGACGAGCAGCGTAGGTACGGCACTGCCTTCCGAGCCCTGTCCGAGTTCGAGGAAGGAATGCGCAAGGTCGACGAGCTGAGCCGGCAGCTCGCCGAAGTCGCCCGTGACGGACTTGCCACGGGCGCCCTGGCCCCGGAGAAGTGAGGACAGTGCGGGTACTCCAAGGTGGGTGCGCCCTGCGCCGGCCCGTGCCAGGCAGAGCTCCCATCAGGCGGCGCGCGGCAGAAACGGGCTCGGAGCTCCGCTCCACGTCACACTCAGCTCTTCCCGAGCGCGAGTGCAGGCGACGAAGAGCAAGCAGCGTTCCCGGAGCAGGTCGGCGTCGTGCTGCAGTGGGTCCACTTCGCGTGGGGTGATCTCACGAGCGAACGGGACGGTGCCCTCGGTGACACCGAGGACGGACACCGCCCGGAACTCCAGCCCCTTCATCGCGTGCATCGTTGCCAGCCGTACCCCCTCGGTCCCCTGCGCGACCTGTCCTTTGACACGCAGCACCGGGACGCCCGCAGCCTTCAGTTTCTTCTCGGCCGCGTCCAGGGAAAGGTTGAAGCGTGCGCACACGCCGATCTCGTGTGGTGCGAGGCCCTCGGCGAGCAACGCCCGGACCCGGTCCACCAGGGCCTCGGTCTCCTCCTGCCGGGTCGCGTACCCCTGCGCCTTGGGGCGGCGCCCGTGGAGCAGGGAGCGGTACCCGGCCAGCGAGTCCGTTCCCTCGCCCTCGAGCGCGTCGATGGTGACGGGCGCGAGGAGCCGCGCAGACCAGGCGAGGATCTCCTCGGTCGAGCGGTAGTTGACGCGCAACCGGAAGCTGCGGCCGGCCGTGGTGATGCCCAGGGAGCCGAGCGAGACCCGGGAGTCGTAGATCCGCTGATGCGGGTCGCCGGTGACGAACAGGTCGTCGGGGCCAGGAGACACGGCGGTCCGCAGCACACGCCACTGTGCGGGGTGCAGGTCCTGTGCCTCGTCGACGACGACATGGGCGTACGGAGTCGGCTCGCCAGCGAGGAGTTCTGCCGCGCGGGCGCAGACGCGCAGGTGTGTGGTCTCGCCGCGGTCGCGCAGGAACTGTTCGAACCGCTCCATGCCGCTCCACACCTCCCGGCGGCGCGTGGGGCCGAGGCCGGTGCCGCGGCCGCGACGGCTCGCCCCGAGGTAGGCGTCGAGATCGCGGAGGTTCTGGCCGAGTACGACGTGCCGGTACTCCTGGGCCAGGAACTGGGCGGTGAACGGCAGATCGAGCTGCTTGACGGCCTTCTCCCACAACTGCCGCTGTTCCCGGTCCCCGATCGGTCTGGGCGAGGCCGCCGATTTCGCGCGCACGATGCCGTTCGCATAGGCGTCGACCGTTGTCACGTCGACCCGGGCCAGCAGCTTCTCGTCCTCGTCGAGGAGTAGGCCGAGCATCTCACGCAGTCCGGCGGCCAGCGCGTTCGTGAACGTGGTGAGCAGGATGCGGCCGTCCTCGGAACGGCCGAGCAGGTGCTTGACCCGATGCAGGGCCGCCACCGTCTTGCCCGTCCCGGGTCCGCCGGCGACCTGGACGGGACCCCCGTACGAGGTGCGGTAGGCGACGCGCCGCTGGGAGGGGTGGAGGAAGACCCGCCAGGCCTCGAACGGCTTCTCCAGAATCTCCTCCAGCTCCTGCGGCCCGGTGATCAGGCGGACGCGTGCGGGAGTGTTGGCGATCACCGTGGCCAGGTCTTCCACCGGCTCAGGGGGTGCATCGGCGGGCCGACGGACGGCCACGACGTCCCGGTAGACCTCTTCGGGGCTGAACCCCTCGGCGAGATACTGCAGCACCTCCCGCTGATCCTCCGGCAGGAGCGTGGAGAACGCCTCCAGCTGGGCCTTGTCCACCAGCGAACGCGCGGCGCGCAGCACCTGATCGTCGATGCCGAGCTCGCGCAGCGTGCCGTCGGAGACATCCGCGAATAGCAGCCGTGGAGCCGTGCGTGCGGCTGTCTCGTACAGCGGCGTCAGCTCGTCCAAGGCGACGGCGTTGCGTACCTCCAGGGCCCGGGTCGCGGAGTTCGCGCTGTACAGACGCTTCGCCGCCCAGGTATAGGCGTCGTCGTGCGGTAGCACATTGACCAGGAGGAACATGTCGCTGCCGTCGTCGGGGGCGAGGACGACGCCCCGCCAGAAGTCGGTGATGCGAATGGTGCGCATCCGCGGGTCACGGGCGTTCTCGACGGACTCCAGGTGCAGTCCCTTGTCCGCGTTGAGATCGGCGACGCTCATGGCCTGGAATTTCGCCATGGCCTTGCGCACTCCGGCTCGGATGGGCTTCTCCAGGGTGTCGTAGCCGTCCCAGAAGCTCTGGGCGAAGGCGAGCCGGGGCATGAGGTCCCTTCCTTTCTGACTGACCGTGTTTCATGGTCACGGATGTGGGGTGGCTCCGGCCAGCCGTCCGGCGATCTCCTTCAGAGTCGACAGGAGTTGTTCGGGTTCGCGGGAGAGGTCGAGGCTGTGCTGGTACAGCCGCACTCCCCGTCCCTCCGGCCCGGCCGTCGTTCCGCGCACCTCATGGAAGAGCTCGGGCTGCCGTCCGGCCGCGTACACCAGGTGCGCCTCGGGCAGAGAGAGCACGGTGGCGTACGCCAGCGCCTGGTACAGGTCGGCGTTGAGGAGTCCGTCGGCCTTCTCGACCTTGTACTTGGCGTCGACGACGGCGAGCGGAGTGCGTTCGTCGCCGGTGCGGACGACGAGATCGGGGCGAATCCGTACCAGACCCGCGGTGTCGAGGTGGTGGGGGTCCTGGAGGCGCGCGGTCAGGCCGTGCTCCTGAAGGGCCTCACGCAGGGCGACCGTGACGAAGTCCTCGAACAACTTGTTCATGTCGAGCAGGAAGCCGTCGACAGTGAGCGGTTCGGCCCCGGCCGGCCGGTGTTCCGGTGAGGTGCCGCGCAGAACGGCCTCGGCGAGCCGCAGTGCTGGCTGGTAGCGGGAGTTCAGGCGTGACGGCTGCCAACGCGGCAGTTCCTGTCCCCGTATCAGTGGCAGTGCGTCGGCGAGACGTACGCGCTGGTGGGCGAGACGCCGTCGGACGGGACTGGGAACGCCCGGCAGCCGCAGCAACCGCTCGGTGGCGGCGCGCAGAATGCGGTTCTCGGCGGTGTCGACGGTGTACGCGTCGTAGACGATCTCCACAGGCGGCGTACGGCCGAAGTGTCGCCGGATCTGCTCGGCCTCGCGCAGCCGCCCGCGCACGACCAGCGCGGACTCCTCCACCTCCCGGTAGCCCTGGAGGACCCCCTGCCGCAGTGCCGCGTCGATCTGCCGCTCCACGGCGTGCGCGAGTGCGGGCACGACGTCGTCGTACGCTCCGGTGTCGACGGTGCCCTCCCGACTGTCACGCCAGGCACGTGCCGGGTCGAGACTGAACCCGAGAAGGAAGAACAGCCGGCTCACGGGGGTCTTGGGCGTGATCCGTACGACCGGCCCGCCGGTCGTCCGCACGGCGCCGACCCGGCTGCCCGCCCGTAGCAGCCAGTGCCCGTCGCGGCCGGGATCTGGGGTCGCGCTCTGCAGGATGCCGGAGACGGCGAGGGCCCGCCCGGCCTCGGAGCCCAGAGGGACGGAGACGGCGGGCCCGTACTCGCGCAGCGTCACCTCACCCACGGGCACGGGCGCGGTCACTGGCGCTGCTCGCGCAACGAGTCGAGACCGTAGCGTGCGGCGACATCGAGGCCCTCGCCGTAGTGGTGTTCCTCCAGCAGCGGCAGGATCTTCGTGCGCCAGGTCCGTTCGAGGCCGCCCTTGCGGTACACGCCCGGCTTCATCAGGTACGAGGGGCCGATGGCGAAGTCGGCATCGTTGATGAGGGCGTTGAGGGCGTCGAGGAGACGGGCGGGCTCCGGGTCCCTGCCTTCGCGCTTCAGCCAGCGCGCGAGCAGCCCGGCGGTCGGCTCGGCGCGCGGAGACAGCTCCACGAACGCGAAACGGCGCCGCATCGCCGCGTCGACCAGGGCGATCGACCGGTCAGCGGTGTTCATCGTGCCGATCACAAACAAATTCGGCGGCAGCGCGAAGTCGTCGCCGGAGTAGGTGAGACGCACCGACCTCGTGCGGTACTCCAGGAGGAAGTACAGCTCGCCGAAGACCTTCGCCAGATTGGCGCGGTTGATCTCGTCGATGATCAAAAAATGCGGGATGTGCCGGTTGCCCTCGCGGGAGGCGAGATCGGCGAGCTCCCGCAGCGGGCCCGCCGTCAGCCGGAAGGCAACCTCCCTCGTCTCGGGATCCTCGACGGGCCGGAACCCCTCGAAGAAGTCCTCGTAGGCGTACGAAGGGTGGAACTGCACGATCTTGACCTGTTCCGGGCCGCCGCCGAAGTACTCGGCCAGCTTCATCGCCAGATACGTCTTACCGGTGCCCGGCGGGCCGTAGAGCACCAGCTGCCTTTCGTCGAGCAGCAGTTCACGCATCTCCTCCAGCCAGGCGCGGTCGTGGACCAGGAGGTCCGACGCAAATGCCTCGGTGATGTCCGGCAGCGACAGCTCCCGCAGCGCCTGCCGTTCGACGGCGGGGAACTCGCCGGTGTCGTCGGCTGCTGCCGGGTCCGTATGCCCTGTGAGCCCGTCCAGCGCCTCCAGGACACCGGTCAGGTCGACGACGTCATGCTGAACAGACAACTTCTGCTGCACTTCCTCCGGCAGCTCCTCGTACGCATGGCCCTGCGGCAGCCAGGCGACGGTCCTTCGCAGATTGGACAGCCCGCCCGACGACGAGGTCTGCGCGGCCTCCCCGGTGATCCGCCCGACGTGCAGCCGGCCGTCGCCGATGGTGGCCACTGTGTCGCCCGCGCGCATCTGCGTCAGGAAGGCGTGCAGTTCGTCGACGAGGCCCCGCTTCTGGTTGTACGAGGCCGCCCCCTCGTACCCCTCCTCCACGTAGCGACGCAGCACGCTCTTGGTCGGATCGGTCTCCTCCAGAGGCGGCAGGTGCGCGCCCGCGAGCGAGACGACCCCCTCCTTCAGCCACAGCTGCCGCACCAGGTTGCGCCCGGAGACATTGGAGCCGCGCACCAGCCACGCTTTGCGTGGGGCACGCCAGCCGGTGGACAGATAGTCGGCGAGCGCGTGGCCCTCGGCGGTTCGCCAGGACTCCGGGCCGGATGCGTCGTAGCCATACACCAGCGCGGCGGCGGCCGAGGACGAGTTGCACGCGATGTCCCGGGTCGCCACCCAACGCGGCGGTGCCTCCGGCCGGTCGGATTCGGCAGGCGCGTCGACGAGCCCGCCGCCCGCGCGCAGCTCCGCGCGGATCCGGCGTGCGTGATCGCCAAGCCCGGGCCATGCCTCGGCCACCATCATCGAGCCCTCCAGCAGGAGGAACTTGTGCGTGCCGTTGCCGCCGAACTCCGCGAGCAGATACCCGCGCGCCTCACCGCCATCCTTGGGAAGCTTGATGCGGAACTCGGGGGCGCTGCGGAGGCGGTCGGAGTGCGGCATCGGTGACCTTCCGAGGTAGGGGCGGGGCATGCGCGAACACCGCACACCTTACCTGTTGACGCTGTCAAGTGACTCGGATTTGCGTAAACAATTCGGCTCAACGTGTTGACGGTGTAAACGCACTCTGCCTAGTGTGTGGTTCCGCCGACCGGGTCTTTCGGGCGGAACTGGCGCGTGGTCGCTGGAGTGGGGGCGTTATGGGTGTGGAGTCCGTGGGCGAGTCCGAACGGCGCACGATCGAGGCGGAGTTGCCGTCCGTCATCGAGAGACTGACGCGCTGCGCGTCTCGTTCGGGCATTGTCAGTCAGCGGGCCTTCGCGCTGGAGGCGGAGCGACTCGGGCTGAGGACCGACGAACAGCGGCGAAGGTTTCGTAGCGGGCTGGCTGCTGCTGGCATTCACGTGAAGCCGTCCCGCCGAGGGCGGGTGAGTCACCGCCCCACGCCCGCCGCTGATCTTGAGGCGCGGGCTGCGACCCCGTCGCCGAAGGCATCCGCCCCACCGGCCGCCGCCCCTGGAACCGGGCTCGCCACGACGGAGGCAGCCAGACGCCTGGCCCAGGCCCGGCGCATGCTCGCCCGCTATGCCGATGCCGACGGCACCGTCAGCAAGCTCGCCCACGACGGAGTTGTACGGCTCCACGGGCTCAGCCCTGCCGAAGCGCGTGAGCTGACCGCCGACTTCCCGATCACCCGCCCCGGAACGCCCCGCGTGCCCGCCGAATCGGTGGAGCGTCGTGAGGCCCGCTCCGCTGCGTCTGCACTCGCTCCGGCGTCCAAGGCCACGCCCCAGAGACCGTCGATCGGCGGGAAGCGTGCCCGAGTTGCGTCCACCGCTGTGGATGCACGACTGGCCGACGCCGTCCGCGCGGCTCGGGCCATGCTGGAGGAGGACCGGTGGCGGCGGGAGCCGTCGAGGGTCCTGCTGAAGGCGGACGAGGAAGTCGGGCTCGCCGTTCTTCTGCGGGGCGGTACCGACCGCCTCGGCCGCGATATTCCGGCGGAGGAGATCGGGGCCCTACCCCGCGACGGCGAGCAGTGGTGCGCTTATGAGTGCCTCGTGCTGCACAACCGGCGGCTTGTGTGGAAGATCGCGGAGGGCTACCAGGGACGCGGACTGGACATCGACGACCTCGTCCAGCACGGAACCATCGGACTGATGCGCGCGGTCCGCAAGTTCGACGCCACCAAGGGCTACAAGCTGTCGACCTATGCGACGTGGTGGATCAAGCAGGCCATCACCCGGGCCATCGCCGACGAGGGCACCCTGATCCGGGTGCCCGTGCACATGCACGAAAGGGTCAGCAAGGTGGCCGTCGCCGAGCGCAAGCTGCTGAGTGAGGGCCGGGCCAGGACCGTCGACAACGTGGCCTACGCCACCGGCCTAACCTTCGCCGAAGTGGAGGACGTACGAAGGATCAGCCGGCCAACCGACTCCCTGGACCGGATCATCGGCGACGACACCGCCCTCGGCGACCTCATCATCGGGCCGAGCCGACTGCCCGGACCCGCTGTCGTGTTGATTCGCAAGGAGCTTCAGGCGCGCCTGCGGCACATCCTGGAGCACCTCTCCGAGCGTGAGCGGCATGTCCTTGTCCGACGCACCGGTCTTGACGGGGACGAGCCGGACACGCTTGAGGACATCGGGGTCGTCTTCGGTGTCACACGTGAGCGCATCCGCCAAGTCGAGTCGAAGGCCAAGGCGAAGTTTCGTGGCCAGCTGATCCGTCACGGGATGATCCCGTCGCACTTCTGAACCGACCACATTTCACGGCGGGCCCACAGCTGGCCCCCCTCAACGCCACTCGATCGAAGGAACCCGCACATGGACCCGCGCCAGGAGCTGGTCGACTACCTCACCCGCCAGCTCGTCGGCCCCGCCGGCGGTGAGGACGAGGTACTCGACGCACCGCCGGACCGGCAGTACCTGATGGGCACGCTCTACCCGCAACAGGCGGATCGTCAGCGCCGGCTCGACCTCGCCGCCGACGACCCCGAGGCACCTGGTGCCGAGCAGGACGCCCCCGACGTGGACCCGGCCCCCGACCCCGTGCCCGAGACCAACAGCTGGCTGCCCGCGTCCCTCGGCATCAGTTTCTACACCGATGCCATAGACGTCGAGGTGAGCTGCGCCGCCGCCCGCTACGAGACACGGCGGAACGCACCCGGACGCGGGCGGCGCTGGCAGCGCATCCCTCTCAGGCCCGAGACACACACGATCGGCCCCGACCGTGAGGAGGTGCCGGTCCTCGACGACCGCGCGAAGATCCAGCTGACCCGCCGCTCCTACGGCGCGGGCACCCTCATCACCGTGGCCCTGGTCAACGAAAAACGCCACGACCCTGCCGACGACAAGGCGCCGGACTGGGACGACATGCTGTTCCAGTGCCGGCTCAGCGTCCGCCCCGCCGATGGCGCCGTGCTGCCCTATCCCAGCGTCCGGCTCGCCAGCCGCGATCCCGAGGAACGCGAACTGCGCCTCCAGTACCGGCACGTGGTCACCCATGCCGTCGGCCACGGCTGCGCCGTCCGCGAAGACCACGGCGAGGACGGTGGTGTCGAACGCCTCGCCTGCGAAGCCCTGCCACGCGCCGAGGTACCCGCCATCCGGGCCGGCGGCCCGCTCGACGCCCCCGCGCTCACCATCTCCCACCTCGCTGAACCGGCCGTCGGTAGAAATCAACTCCGCGAAGAGCTCACCGAGTTCGCCGCCGCGTACCACGCCTGGTACGTGGGCCAGCGTTCCGTCGAGGTACCGCCATGGGGCCGGGAAGCCGCGGAGCGGATCCTCGACCGGGTCCGCCAAGCGGTCACCCGCATCGAGGCCGGCGTGCGCACCCTGTGCGACCCCGACCGGCCCGAACTCCTCGACGCTTTCCGCATCGCCCAGCGCGCCATGCTGCTGCAGATGCGGCACTCCGCCCCCGACCAGGCCGGTCAGCGGCGCCACCGCGCGGACCCCGTGGCCCTCGACCCGCCCGTCGACCCCAAGGCCACCTGGCGCCCCTTCCAGCTCGCCTTCTTCCTCCTCGCCCTCGACGGTGTCGCCGACCCCGGACACCGCGACCGGGATACCACCGACCTGATCTGGTTCCCCACCGGCGGCGGCAAGACCGAGGCGTATCTGCTCCTGGCCGCCTTCACCATCGCCCTGCGCCGGATCCGCGGCGAAGGCGGCGGGACCACCGTGCTCAGCCGCTACACCCTCAGTCTGCTCACCACCCAGCAGTTCCAGCGCGCCGCCACCACGATCTGTGCTCTGGAGCACCTTCGCCGCGCCGAACCCGGGCTCGGCCTCGGTGGCGAGCCCATCACCATCGGCCTGTGGGTCGGCGACACCACCACCCCGAACAAGTTTCAGGCGGCCAAGGACGCCTTCGATGAGCAGCGCGAGGCCAGCCACCCCGAGGACGTCTTCATTCTCGACCGCTGCCCGTGGTGCGGCACCCGCATCCTGCCGCCGACCCGGTCCAGCGTCCGCTCCGACTACGGAGTCCGCGCCGAAACGGACGAGTTCACCTTCTACTGCACCCGTGATGAGTGCGCCTTCCACGACGTCCTGCCCGTCGCCGTCGTCGACCAGCACCTCTACGAGGATCCGCCCACCTTCGTCCTGGGCACCGTCGACAAGTTCGCCCGGCTCGCCTGGGAGCCCGACTCCGGCTGCCTCTTCGGCGCGGGCACCGGCCACCGGCCCCCGTCCCTGATCATTCAGGACGAGTTGCACCTGCTCACCGGACCGCTCGGCACCACAGTCGGCCTCTACGAGGCGGCCATCCTGGAGCTGTGCACCGGCCCGGGCGGCCGCCCGCCCAAGATCGTTGCCGCCACGGCCACCATCCGGCGCTCCGCCGAACAGGTCCGAGCCCTGCACCACCAGGACGTCCAGCTCTTCCCGCCGTCCGGGCTCGACGCCCGCGACAGCTTCTTCGCCGTCCCCGACACCGGCCGCCCCGGCCGCCTCTACCTCGGTGTCATGGCGCAGGGTCACACCGCGGGCCGCGGCGCCGTCGCCACCACGGCGGCCATGCTCCAGGGCGTCCACCAGCTTCCCGAGGAACACCGCGACGACTACTGGACGCTTGTCGGCTACCACCACAGCCTGCGCGAACTCGGCCGTACCGTCACCGCGGCCGGCGACGACATCCCCGCCCAGCTCTGCGGCCTCGACGAGGGTGCGGGCACGCGCGAGCTGGTCGGCGAGCAGGTACAACAACTCGACAGCAGCGTGAAGCGCGCCGATCAGCCCGTCCTCCTCGACCGCCTTGAAAAGCCCTGGACGGACCCCCGGTCGGTGTCGTTCCTGCCGTGCACCAACATGCTCTCCGTCGGCGTCGACGTGAAGCGGCTCGCGTACATGCTCATGCAGGGCCAGCCCAAGACCACCGCCGAGTACATCCAGGCCACCAGCCGCGTCGGCCGCCACCACGTGCCCGGACTCGTCGTCACCTACTTCAACGCCACGCGCCCGCGCGACCGGTCCCACTACGAGACCTTCATGGACTACCACCGGGCGCTCTACCGCTACGTCGAACCAGCCAGCATCACGCCCTGGTCGCTGCCCGCGCGCCGCCGCGCCCTGCACGCCGCGCTCGTCATCCTGGTCCGCCACCGGCTCGGTCTGGCCACCGAGAACCGGGCCGGACGGATCACCGACCACAAAGAAGAGGCAGGGCGGATCGCCGACGCCCTCGCCGAGCGTGCCGCGACCGCCGAGTGCGGCGCCACGGGAGCCCACGCCGAAGCCGTACGCGCCGACGTACGAGCGGAACTCGGCTACCTCCTGGACGACTGGTACCGGCAGGCCGACACCGCCGCCGCCGAGGGCAAGGACCTCTACTACCGCAGCCAGGGCAAGGGCCAGCACAACCTGCTCAAGGCCTTCGAGCAACGTTACGGCCTGTGGGAGACCCTCAACTCCATGCGCAGCGTCGACCGCGAGTGCCAGATCACCGTGACGGGAGCCGGAAAGTGAAGCGCAAACTCCGGGTCCGCCAGGCGCAGACCGTGCTGCCATTCGGCGTGGGCGCGGTACTCGACGTCCAGGGCGAGTCGTTCGTCGCCGCCGGCATCGAGAACTGGCCGGTGCTGAAGACCCCCGTCCCCTCCGAACGGCTCGCTGCCCGCCTCGGCGTGATGGGTTTCTTCGCGGCGCCCCACACCCTCAACGACCGCTACGACAAGCCCGACCGCCCCGGCGTCCCCTATGTGCGCTTCCCTGGCTGGCTGTTCTGCGGCTCCTGCCGGGCCATGGTCCGTTTCCTGCGCGAGAACGAGAAGCCCGGCGAGCCGCCCGTCTGCACCTCCTGCGCTGCCGCACCCCGTCTCACCCCGATGCGGTTCGTCCGCATCTGCCCGGACGGACACCTCGACGACGTCGACTGGTGGTACTGGGCCCACTCCAAGCTCGCGCCCGAACTGCGGGACTCGTGCTCCGAGTCGAAGCAGGCCTGGAAGGCACGTCGGCTCAGCTTCCGCGTCGCCGACCGCGCCTCCGGACTCGAAGCGCTCTCAGTTCGCTGTGGAGCGACCGGGCTCGGCGGCAAGCCGTGCGGCTCCGAACGTGACCTGCTCGACGTGCTCGGCCCCCAGGGCGGACAGTGCTCGGGCCGCAACCCCTGGCAGCGCTGGGACGCGAGGGGTTCCTGCGGCCAGCAGGTGCACATCGTGCAGCGCACCGCCGGCAACGTCTACTACCCGGTCGTCTACTCGGCTCTCGACATCCCCCGGACCACCGAAGCCCCGCGTGCGGAGCAGGACATGGCGGAGGCCATCCTGGGCCACGGCTACTGGCCGATCCTGCTCGAAGCCCTCGGCACGCCCAGGGCCGACACCTTCCGCGGCATGATCAAGGAGGACACCGAGGCCCCCGACAGCCTCATCGATCAGCTTGTCGCGGAGGCCACGGGCGCTCCCGCACCCCTGTCTGCAGACCAGCCGGAGCCTGGAAAGTCCGGAAAGATCGACCTGAGTCGCGACGAGTGGTACGCCTTCGATGCGATCCGGCTCCCGGAGCCCACCACGGAGTTCGCGATTCGTCGCGGCGGACTCGGCCTCGACGGCGAGAAGGAGGAGCCCTGGGCCACTCTCGACGCGCACATCGACGGCGTCGTCCTCGTCGATCGCCTCCGCGAGGTCCGTGCCCTGACCGGCTTCCGCCGCCACTCGCCAGGCGGCACCCTCGTTTCCGCCGATACCAGCGGCCGCCTGCGCTGGCTCCCCGCGACCGAGGTCTACGGCGAGGGCATCGTCCTCACCCTCGACGAACAGCGCCTGACCGTCTGGGAGAACGACCCCCGCGTGCAGGCCCACGTCCACGAAATCCGTACGGACCTCGACGCGTCGTTCCGCAAGGAACAACTCGCCGAGACGACCGGCAGCGAACTCTCGCCCCGCTTCCTGCTCCTGCACACCGTCGCCCACCTGCTCATCCGCCAGCTGTCCTTCGAATCCGGCTACACCACCGCCAGCCTGCGCGAGCGCGTGTACGGCCGCCCCGAGTACGGCCAGCGCGCACTGCTGATCTATACGGCCGCCGGTGATGCGGAAGGCACCCTCGGCGGTCTGGTCCGGCAGGGCGAAGCGCCGCACTTCGCCGAGACGCTCATCCGGATGCTTGAGGCGGCTGCCTGGTGCTCCGCCGACCCGCTGTGCGCCGAGCACACCGGCCAGGGCTTCGGCAACCTCAACCGGGCCGCCTGCCACGCCTGCACACTGCTGCCCGAGACCAGCTGCCAGACCGGCAACACCCTCCTCGACCGCGCGCTGGTCGTCGGCTCCGCCCGCGTCCCCGGCTACTTCACCGACGTCCTCACCGCAAGCCGCGAACAAGCGGCCACCACCGCCCTGGGATGACACCCGTGACCATCGCGACCACCCCCGTCCTCCACCCCGACCTCACCCCCGCCCAGCGCGACTGCCTGGACACGCTGCCGCTGACTGGCAACCACGTCGTCAGCGGCCCGCCCGGCAGCGGCAAGAGCCTGCTCGCCGCGCACCGCGCCGTCCACCTCGCCCTCACCGGCCGCCCCACCTTCCTGATCTCGCGCTCCAACCTGTTGCGCCAGCTCCTGCGCGACAGCCTCGCGGGTCTCGCAGTCCCCAGGGCACCTGTCGAGGCATCCACCGCCCACCTCTGGGTCTACAGCCGATTCGGACGTGACGTACCGCGGACGGAGGACAGCTGGTTCGACTGGCCAGCTCTCATGCACCAGGCCGCCGGCGCTGTCGGAGAACACGACGCCGCCACTCCCCACCTCGTCGTCGACGAGGGCCAGGACCTGCCGCCGGGCTTCTACCGAATGGCCCGCCTTGCCGCCGCCTCCGTGACAGTCTTCGCCGATGAGTGTCAGCGCCTCACCGAAACGAACTCCACCCTCAACGAGATCACCGATGCCCTCGGCCGCTCCACCGGACGCCTCGAGATTCTCGGCAACCACCGCAACACCCGCGAGATCGCTTCCCTCGCCGAACACTTCCGCACCGGCGGCACCCGTCCCGACGTCCCCTTCCGCAGCGGTGCCCTGCCCACGGTTCGTCACTACTCGGGCATCAAGGACCTCGCCGACGACATCACCACCCTGGTGGCCCGGCACCCGCGGGACCGCATCGGCGTCATGGTCAACTCATTGCGCACGGCGTCGGACCTGATGCGCCGCCTGGAGCGGTCCGGCCTCGCCCACGAACCCCAGCTCTACAGCTCGGCGGCCCCTTCCGGACGCTACCGCGACCTCGACCTCGCCCGCCCCGGTGTCGTCCTCCTCCACCGTGCCAGTGCCAAGGGGCTCGACTTCGACACCGTCGTCATCGCCGACGCGGAGTCCGACTCAGGCATCGACCCCACGTCGGCCGCCCTCCGCATGGCCTACTACGTCATGATCACCCGCGCGCGTCAGCGGCTGGTGCTGGGCTGGCAGGGGAGCCGGTTGCCGCGCCACCTGGAGGGGTTGCACGGGTGGGTGCAAACGCGGTGATGGCGCGACACCTCGCTGTCAGCCGCACCCACGTCGCTCCCGGCGCCCTCGAGGCGCTCGCGCTCCGAGAGGACCACAACCCGATGAGCAAGGCCGATGACGTCGAGAGCCTGGTCCAGCAGGCTCTCGACAAGACACTGGCCGCCCAGGAGTCCCGGGCGAGGAAGAACGTCGAGCGCCTGCGACGAGTCCACCCCAGCGACACACCACAGGAGCTGATCCGGCGGTTGGAACGCTCCTACCTTGCCAGCATCGCTGTGTCCGGCGCAGTGTCCGGCGTGGCAGTTACCATGCCCGGCGTCGGAATCCCAGCGGCTCCGGCTCACGTCATGGCCTTCACCGAAGCGTCAGTGTTCTACCTGCTGTCGCTGGCCGAGATCCATGGCCTGCATTCCGAGGAGTTCGAGCAACGCAGGCGCCTGGTCACGACCGTGGTCCTCGGCGGCGCAGCAGTGCGCAAACTGGAAAAAGTCGTCGAGCACATCGGCCCCTATTGGGCACGGCGCATCGTCGGTTCGATCCCCATGAGCGCGATCAACCAGGCCAACAAGGCGCTGCGTCCGCAGTTCATCACCAAGTATGGGACCAAGCGAGGGGTCCTGGTACTGAGCGAACAGGTGCCACTTGGCGTCGGCGCCGCGCTCGGCGCCGGCGGTAGCCTTGTCCTCGGGGGAGCAACGATCACGTACGCACGAATCGTCTTCGGACAGCCGCCGTCGAGCTGGGCCGGCGCTGATCGTGGGGACGAGGTGCCCTCCGGGTCCCGGCTCGGGGGTTCGACCCAGTAGTCGCGTCACCGCCTCGCTGATCCCGGCATCGTCGATGTTCAAGCCCGTGGATATTCATGATTGGTTGCCTGGAAAACAACCAACATCACGAAGATCCACGGGCTCCTTGCGTCCGGGCCACCCGCACCCAGAGCCCTCACGCGCGGTAACCGGCCATCGGGCCGTCACCGCCACACCCCATCGAGTTCGAAGACCCAGGATCCGAACCTCAGGAAGATGCGTCGCCTGCTCGGTGAGTCGGACCGGACTCGTGAGACCCGGCCCACCCAGGAACTGCTGCGCGGCGACCAGCGTCAGGCCGTGTTCGCCGGGGCGGAGCGCGTCGGGAGCCCCGTATCCGCTGCGGCGCCGCCTCCCACCAGCGATGCCGGACGCATGGACGCGACGACCACCGCCCCCCGCGCCGAGGTGCTGCGGGACCGCTACCGCAGCCGGCTGCCCGAGCACCTGCAGGAGCTGGCCGGCCCTATGGGGGGCACGGTCGACCTGCCGCTGCACATCGCCTGGTCCGGGCGGACGAGCTGCAGCCTGAACCGCCCGAAGTCCCGCATGACGCTCTACCGGACCGTCCTCGCGGAGGGCCTGTGCGAAGATCTGGCGACCTTCCTCCATCACCGGCTGCTGGCCGAGCAGTGGCCCGTTCTGCGCCGCCTGATCAGCCCCTACATCCGTGAGGTCTGGGAGGACGCCTTCCCCGAGCTACCGCGCACCGCTCCGGCCGACGCGACCGCCGCGTGAAACTCACCCGCTCCACAAGCGTCTCCTCGCCGACATCCTCGACCTCGGCTCCCCTTACCCTCTGGTCCTCACCCGCGGATACGCCGTGCAAGCTCACGGCCTGGTCGAACGCTTCAGCCGCGACCTCGACGTCGCCACCGAGACCCCCGCCCCAATGGACAAGATCGTCGCCCCCCTCACAGCCGGCTTCAACGCGCGCGGCTGGCGGACCACGCATGTCCAGACCGACCCGCTCAGCGGCCGGTTCCTCGTCACCGACCCGGACACCGGCGAGGAGTGCGAGGTCGACGTCCTCAAGGAGGCGTTCTGTGCCCCGCCCGCCCAGACTCCCTTCGGCCCAGTCCTCTCCCTCGACGACGTGATCGGCACCAAGGTCCGCGCCCTCGCCGACCGGCGGCACCGTCCGCGACCTCATCGACGTCCCGGCCGCCTCCAGCCACCGCTCCACAGCCGACCTCGAATCCCTCGGCCGCCACCGCGCCCACGACGAGTTCAGACTCGAGGACCTCCGCGACCGGCTCATTGGTGCGGACAGGCACGAGGACGAGGACTACGCCGCGTACGGGCTCACTGCCCGGCAGATCGAGGAGCTCAAGGCGTGGGCGCTGGAGTGGGCGGAAGACCTGGGGGCGCGGATCCACGACGACAACGCCTGACAGTGGCTACGGGACGGTGCTCCAGTGGCTGGCTCGCGGGCTGCGCGCATAGGTGGGGACGACGTGATGCTCCTCGGGACGTGTGGTGCGGGACCGAACGGCCCCCGCACCACACCGGATCCCGCATCCTGTCACCGCCTGGACGGGCAGTACGCTCCCGGCAGCGGACGGAGTGCTCAGATCCGCGAACTGGCGCCCTGCCCTGTTCGACGAGGCGTCCGAGGCGTTACATGTTGACATCGTCAAAACGACTCAGGGTCGTGACGGACCCATGTCCCGGTCGGCGGCGGAGTCGATTCAACGCAGGCAGTGCGTCGTTGCGACGACATCGTTCGACTTTACGTCCATCCGATATTTACTCCTAGGTGATATCGGGCCATGTCGTTCAGTGCTGCGGTTTCATCTGGATTTCGAAATGGTGCCGCTGGTAGGTGATCGCGGGCTAGAGGGCCGACCCCATTCACGACGTCGTCGTATGCCGATGAGATGGCAGAACCGATGAGTAGGTCAGTGGCCTCGTCGAGAGTAAGGCGATTGGCAGGCCAGCCGTACACTCCGTCGTTGATGACTTTCAGAGGTGGGAAGAACCACCATGGGTAGTCCGGAGCCTCTGCGTCCAGCAGGCGATATCCGTCAATGTCGATCAACAAGGAGCCGAAGTGGGATATTGATCTGACATCCGCGCGTCGCTCTCTGTGAAGTCGATCGGCTGAGAGGAGTGGGATGCCCATCATCCTTCGCGCAAAGGGGCGTCTGGGGTCCGCGACGTCACGCAGGTCTGAGTCCTCCGTCAGCTGGCAATCGATCGACCCCACGCGGACATCACTCCCTCGAGTGACCGTGCTGAAGAAGTCGCTGACGTGGTCAATCGTGGGCCGTGCATTGACTGCCTCTGAATGCCTATAGGCGCGACGCTCTGCCATTTCTGCCGCAGCGAAGAGGAATCGATATGGCGGGTAGAGTTCGCGCCAGTCAATGGTGCGTACGCCCTTGTGCAGGCCAGGTACTGGAGGGTTCAAGGCGAAGTCGATAAGAGTCAGAACTTCAGAATGAGAGAGGCTTCGGCCTGCCATGGATTCTGCGAGGCGGTAGGGTTTACCGTATTCTCCTCTCCTGTTTATGTCCCACATTCTCCGGAGTCCTCGATCCATGATTTCTGGATAAGGTCCGCGGAAGAGGTATCCCTCGTCCAGTAGGCCCGCGCACTCAAGGAGGAGTCGCGTTGTGATCGGCTCGTCGCCTCCAAGGAGGGGTTCGAAACTATGCACGTGAGCATAGTCTTCATTCCTCAGAGGCAACATACCCCTTCCGGCCCATTGCCTCCAGGTCGTGTGCAAAGCCAAGGTTAGCGAGTCCTGCATTGCTTCCTGGCTTATTTTGGACCAGTTGAGAGGCTCGAAGCCAAGGAGGATTGAGTAGGTACGATGCAGAGACAGCCATGTGAGGCAGTGGTCAGCTGTTTCGCTTCCGAGTGAATAGGCACTCGCCTTCCGATTCCAAGCGAAGAGGGGAATGCCATCGTTGCGGTGCTTCTCGAAAACGGCTCTGTCGTTACTGTCGAGGTTACGGATCGAATAGTCGGCCAGAGAGTCTCGGGCAGCACGTAGAAACGTGAGAAGCACGCCAATGGTAGAGCCATGGAATCGGGCCCAGTGGCTCGTCTCGTGCGCATGGACCAAGTTCCACGACATGAGCGACGTGACTAGATCGTTGGGATTGTCGCGCATATTGTCGTGGAATAGGAGATGGCTTCTTAGATTTAATTGAGCGCCAGTTGTGCTGTGCAGGACCGGAGAGCTCATCGGGAATCCTGTTCTCTGCTGTAGCTACTCATCATTCTCGTGTTCGATTGGATCGACGGATTCTACAGAGCCGCGGTCACGGGCTCGGTCAATGAGAGCTCGGATCGCGTCGTACAGGCCATTGGTAGCAACTCCTGCCGCTACCGAGATGGCGATGTCCGCCAACTGCCCGTGATGCAGTGAATCGCTCTGCGTCTCTCGGTGTGTGACCTCGGCCGTGCAATGCTGGCTCAGTTCTGGGGATTCCCGGATCTCTTCCGCCAAGAGTTGCAGGTTGGCCGCCCCTCCGCGGTACATCAGCTTGATCATGAGAGGAGCATACGAGGCGTGCGGATGGCGAGTCGGAGGATCGCGAAAGCCGGCGGACGGGCACTGTGGGGCAAAGCTGCCCATCTGGTGCGTCTTCGCAGCGCAGCCTCAGCTGTGACGGGTGACCTTCTGGCATGCCCGCCCCAACCTCCATCTTCACGCGCATTCGAAACCGCGGTGTTCCGGGTTCTGATCGAGTCCGGATGTGGCGCGCCAGGCGAGGTCATTGCCCATCGGGTGAGGTGGCTGGTTGTTGCGGGGCGCTCCTTCAGGACGGACTGCCCGGTTCCGCCCGCACGGTCTGCCGCTGGCGAATAGGGAAGCGTCTCCCAGTGGTCGGCGACCGCGGCGACGAGCGCGAGGCCGCGCCCGCTGGTGTGGAGGGACGCGTCCGACAGGGGGCTCAGGGCGCTCGCGGGACGGGTCTGCGGCCATCTGTCTCCGCGCGCGTCGGTGACCTCGACGCGAAGGAGACCGGGGGAGGCGTCGCAGACGAGGGTCAGTCGAAAGCTACGACCGGGCAGGCTGCCGTGGAGTACGGCGTTCGCCGCAAGCTCCGCGACGACGATTTCGGCACGCTCCGTGAGGGCCTGCGGGGCGCCCCAGGACTGGAGTTGTCTCATGGTTAGCAGGCTGGCGAGCCGAGCGCCGCGCCGTGTGGAGGAGAGCAGCTGCGTGAAGGTGTGCAGGGAGGTGGCGAGTTGCGGAGCGAGTTACTTCATGGCGCGCCAGCGTGGCGCCCGTGAAGGCTGCGAGCTCCGGACCCCGTACGCAGAGTCAGCGTAGGGGCGCAGAAAGTGGACAATATGCGGGCCCTCCCGTCACGCTGTGTGCTGAACGTGTGCGGGCGCGAGCGGCTGGAGAGAGGGGCGCCGGATGGACAACGTCGAAGGGGAGGCGGCCACGGGCGTGGGCGCCCAGGCGGTTCCAGCGGGGGAGTGGGAGCGCGAACCCCATCCGTCGGACAGTCTGCGGACGTTCGGCGCGGTCGTCCAGGCCCTGCGGGAGCACGCGGGGCTCAGCCGGAGTGAGTTCGCCGACATCGTGCGGTACTCCAAGCACACGGTGGAGTCAGTGGAGTTGGGCCGCCGGATGCCGGACGAGGCCTTCGCGGAGCGCAGGGAGGGGGCGACCGGAATCACCGGGGCGCTGCGCAAGGCCGCTCCCCATCTCACCCGAGGCGAGGCGGGGCTTGCGGCCTGGTTCCGCCGGTGGGCTCGGCTGGAGCGCGATGCGGTGAGTCTGTGTACGTACGAGTGCCGACTGGTGTCGGGGTTGTTGCAGTCGGAGGCGTATGCGCGGGCGGTGTTCGAGGGCACGATCCCGCTGCGGACCGACGAGGAGCTGGCGGCGCGCTGCTCACCGCGCGGATGGACCGTCAACGGATCATGCGGGAACGGCCTACCGTGGCGTTCAGCTTCATCCTGGAGGAGCATGTGTTCCGGCGGCGGTTCGGGGACGCGGAGGCGATGCGCGAGCTGTTCGACCATGTCCTTGAGCGCACCGCTCTGCGTAATGTGACGCTTCAAGTGGTGCCGCTTGAGGCGGGCTGCACCCGTGCCTGGATGGGCCGGTGCGGATCGTGGAGACCTCTGCGGGACAGCGGCTCGGCTACTCCGAAGGGCAAGAGAACGGCCGGTTGAACTCGGACCGGAGAGCTATGAGCGGCAGTGCGACGGAACTCACCTGGTTCAAGTCCAGCTACAGCGGCAGCCAGGGCGATGACTGCGTCGAGATAGCATCGCAGAACAGGCTGTTCATGTACAGGATTCCAGGGACGTGAGCCGCCCGGCCTTCATTGCCGGCCGTGAGGGCTGGGCACCGTTCGTGCGGTTCGCGTTCGGGCGTTGAGAGACACACCGCGTAGGCGCTGTCGAAGCCATCAGCCTCGGCAACGCCCCTCTACATTGCGACGGTCTCCTGGCCGTGGCCGTGCTCGTGGGTAGAGGCGTACGGCGATGTCAGTCAGCCTCGATGGCAGCGAACTCGAAGATCCGAAATGACGGCCTTCTCACGTGCGTTAACATCGCCATCCACCGCGGCCACCTGTTCGGCCACGTCAAGGAGGTCGCTCAGATCCCCTGGCTCGGCGTCCAGGCGTTGCCACACCTCGGCGGGGTCGATGTCGACAAGGCGAGCGAGTCTTTTGTCGACGACCTGATGCTGCTCCCGGACCAGCCTCACCAGATGGCGCATCAACAGTGCCTCATCGTCGTCGATCTTGCGGTTCGCCCTGATGACGAGCCACGCGACCCACAGCATCGACTGCGGGTGCCGACTCCGCTTGCTCAGTCCTTCGGCGACTTCGATCACCCGAGCCTCGTTCCGGAAGACGGCTTGCGCGTGCCGCCCCGCGACCAGCGTCGTATAGCGGTTCAGCACCACCGCGAGGGGCACGCCGACCACAGGGATGCCGATCTTGATGACGTTGCGCTGCAGGAGGTACTTCCCGACGAAGGGGAGCCCCTTCGCGGCAGTCAGTACGCCCTTGGAGTAGAAGCGCTTGATCACCGGCCGTACGACGACCGGAACCGCCTTGACCACACCTTCCCGGACCACTTCCCCGCTCTTGATCGTGAAGGCCACTCGTATGAGCTTCCACAGGTCATCGGGGTCGGACAGGTCGAGCGGGACCTGGTAGAGGACTGCGATGTCGTGAGCCAGACGGAGCTGGAGCCGGGTGGTGAACGCGACATCGACCATCAGCGTCGCGACGGCGGCCGGGACGGTGGCCGGCGAGGCCCCGCCGAGGGTCCCGATGGTGGAGGCGACGGCCGCGGTGTAGGCCCCGGCGGAGATCCCGCCTTCGAGCGCGGCGTACCGGGCCGCCATCTTGATCCGCTGGTCGACGATGCCATCCGGGGGTACGCCCTCATACCGCTCCTGGAAGTACTGCCAGTCGACCTTCGCGGTGTAGGAACTCATGGCTTGGGCACAGAGCTTGGTGAACCAGTTGCCCGACTTGATGTCGTCCGCGCTCAGGCCTTTGACGAACTCGCGAATTTCAGAACGCTCTTGCTCGACAGCCTCCCGGTCGGCATCGGTATCGGCGTCGCCATCACCAGCGTCGATCACGGCTTCGGTCATGGTGGGTTCTCCCAGGTTCGTATCCGTCGGGGCGGCGGTCTCTGTGCGGGCGACGTGTCGTGTGGAGGCGTGCGGCGGGGGCGTCACCGTAGTTCGGAGTGACGACGCAGTGCCATGCGCCAGTGCATGAACAGAGCCTCGGCTGGGGGCGCGATCCGGTCTAGATTGAAAAGGATCTGCTGGTAGAGCGGATGCGGCCGGTCGCCTCCGTGCGCGGTGACCAGGGCGGACAGCGGAGGCCTGTCGTCCGGCGTCTCACGGTCTACCTCGACCAAGACGGCGATCTTGTCGTCCGGGTCGAGGGCTGCGAGGGGAGCCCCGATCCGCAGGGCCAGTTCGCCCCACGTCGTCGTACGCCCTTCGCGCGCGGCCTGCCGCAGCGCGACGCGGACGGCGATGGCATGGCCGCGTATCTGTGACAGCGTGAGGCGCTCGGTCATCCGCTCCAAGTGCCGCTGCCAGCCCGCGATGTCGCCACGTTCCTCTGCCGCCAGATCGTCTCCGACCTGTTCAGCGAGTTCCTCGGCACTCCGGAGAGCGCGGCGCAACTGGTCCGGATAGAGGTCGTCTCCGTCGCGGTTGATTGTGTCAATGAGCACTGCCAGGCGCTCCCAGGTCTCATACAACTCGTTGGCGCGCTGGTCCACCAACCAGTCAGTATGGTCCCGCAGGGTCTCGTGGGCATCCGTCGACGGCGCTGCCCGTTCTGCCAGGAACAGGTTCTGTTCGAAGGTGTCGAGGTCGCCGGCCTGCCGTGCTTCGTGAGCAACGTCAAGCAAAGCGTCGAAGACGGCGCGGCGTCGGGCGTCGGCGGAATCGGACCGCTTCCCTCTGACGCGGCCCGGTGGCTTGCGGTGGGCTTCCTGATGGGGAAGGGACGGCGGGTTCGCCTGGCTGCTTCTGCTGTAGGCCGCGTGGACGCGGCCACGCTCGCGGTTCCAGATGTTGAGCAACTCGGTGTTGGAGAACCTCTTCGTCCAGCCGAGTCCGTGCAGTATCTCTTTGAAGAACGGGGCTGGGCCGCCGTCTCGCCCCTTGATGAGGGCTGACAGAACGGGCTTGCCCGGTGTCCGGGGCCGTTCGACCCGGAGGAGGAGCTCCCGCCACCGGTCCACGGAGAGTGTGTGGCCGTGGAGCGACGCTCCCTTGCACAAGGTTGCCATCGTAACGACGCTCTTGCTCCGCGCGGCGTTCTCCAGCGTCCTGCGGAAGGAGGCGACGAGGTCGGCGTCAGGAGGAAGTGACTGCTCCTCGGGCGACGGAGTATGCGTGTCGGCGGGCGGCCCGGCGCTGTCCGTGGACCGGTCGGCAGTGTCGGTCTGGATGCGCTGCAGTGCGCCGGCCTCGATCAGCCATGTGCCATCACTGTCGAGGGAGAGAACGGCGTCCATGGGCAGGTACGTGTGGTGAATGTCGGGCGAATCCGCACGGGCAGGGAGCGACAGGCGGGCGTTGACGCGTATGGAGACATCGAACCAGCGAAGGGTTTCGGTGGCGTGAGACAGCGCGGCGTCGGTGATGAGGACGGAGGCCGGGGTGAGCGGCAGGCTGGACGGGGGAGGCGCGGGTTCCGCGGGGGCTGCATGGCGCGGAACTATGCCACTCGGTGTAGGCAGGAGACTCGGGGTGACGATGCCTTCGGGGGCGAGCGTGCACTCCGAGAGTGAGGTCCACTCCACGGGTCTGTCCGGGAACTGGGTGCCGATTTCCACGATTCGGATCGCCCCGAGTGATCGGCACTGCACACGAAGGGCGTACCCCTGCCGCTCGACTTGCCAGTTGGCCAGGAGACTGTCAGGCCCGAAGAACCAGTTGAGTTCCGAGTGCCGGACTCGAAGCTCCGCGTCGGCCTCCTCCCACTCCCGCTTCGACCTCCGGGCGAGCTGGACGCGTATGAGCCGGCGTCCAGCCTCGTACGACACGTCGACGACATCGCGGACCTGGTGCCCCTTGGGCTTATAGACGGGCTGCACTGCCCGCTGCCCCTGCTGCTTCAGCCAGTCGGCGACGGCCCGCCCGATGTAGAGGTGATCGGCGCTGTCCTCACCGGTCTCCGTGCGGCGGCAGTGCACGGGCGGCCGGTGCGCGAAGTGGCACTTCTTGTCCGTGTACCGCCTCGGGGACAGCTTCCTGCCACAGCCGCCGAGCAGGACGCCGCAGTAGAAGTCGTCGCGCGTCCGACCCCGCATGAACCGGTCGAAGTCGTCATGGTCGCACGGCAGGAACACCGGCCAGTCCGACTCGGCCCGGCCGATGACTGCGGTCTGGACCTTGCGCGTGTCTTCTTCCTCTGCGTACGGCACTGGGCTCCTGGTGACGGGGTGGTGGGTTAGTCAGCCGCTCAGTCTCAGCTGCTCTTGCTGAAGCCGGGGAGAGCGCGGAACGGGACGCCTCGCCTGGCGAGGAACGTCGCAATCATCGCCAGGTGGTCGTCATCCAGCGCAAACGCGAGGAGACGGCGGGCGCGTGTCGCGGCTACGTACAGGACCCGAAGGGCCTCGCCGGTCTCTCCGGGCATCACGCGGTCAGGGCCTGCCACCCAGGCTTTGACGAGGTCTGTCGAACGGCTGTCCTCCGGGGTGGCAGCCGGGATGACGACCAGCACCGCGTCTGCCTGATCGCCTTTCACTCCATGAACGGTACTGGCCCGCCCGATGGAGACGTCGGGAGACGAGGGCGCTCCGAAACCCACGATCTGCCATGCTGCTTTGCCATGCTTCTTGCAAGGATAGGCGCGCTGCACCTGGGGCACGATACCGAGCAGGCCGGCCTTTGCCGTGAGGACACGGTGTGCCGCCCGACTCCATTCGGCTGCCGGCATGTCCAGCGGAGGTAGGGCGCGAAGGACTGACTGCTCGGCTACGTGCAGTTCCAGTGGACTGAGTCCTTGATGAGCAAGGTTGACAGGCTCAGGGGTGTCGGGCTGACCGTACCAGTGCCGCAGAACGGCTTCGCGTAGCACCTTGTGGGCGCGTTCCTGGTGCCTGGTCGACGCACCTGGTGAACGCAGGACGGCTGTAGCCCAAATGAGTCGGCCCAGCTGGTCCGAGGGGGGAACTCGTGTTCCGGTGAGGCCTTTGGGCAGTGTCGAGTTACCGTGAGCGACCACAAGGCTTTGACCTTGAGGGATGGCGAGTTGCTCTGCCGCCGCACCGAAGTCTCCCAGCCACTCGACGTCCTTCCGGGCTGTGGTGGGCAGGAGCAAGATCGGTGTTGCCTCGGTGTAGTAGGGGCCTACCGCGGTGTCGCAAGGAGCGTTGGACGTGCGCAACGTGTGCGCGAGTTCGCAAATAACCTGTGTGCTACGCCAGTTATGCGTCAGCCGGTGATCTGGAGCCGTACTGCTGAGCGGCTTGGGTACAGCAGTCGTGAGCGAGACCAAGTTCCTGAAACCGTAGATGCTTTGGTCCGGGTCGCCGACAAGTAGCAGGGGTATGTCGAGTTCACGCAGCATGTCGACGATCCGCAAGTCCTCATCGGAGCAGTCCTGGGACTCGTCGATGACGACTTCACGGAAGCGGGTGAGCAGTACCCGCGCGATGCGCTTGCGGCGCTCGGCATCGGACAGGAGGTGAAGAGCCATGTCGCGCAGCTGGTCCCCCGACAGGTAGCCCTGACTCCACAGGCGCTGCATCGCAGACGCTGCCCAAATAGTCAGCTTCTGCCGCCCGTCCTCGTCCCGCCGGAACCGGTGTGGGAGCCGGCGGATGATCGGTTGCGGGTCCGAGATGCGAACGACGCCTCCGCCGTACGAGAAGCTGAAGTCGTCCAGAGACGCACCGTCCCTGCGAGCCTGCGGGTGATCGCTCCACTCCTCCAAGCGCTGCCATATCTTGCCGGGCTTGGGCAGCAGGTAGGGGCGGAGAAGATGCCGCCAAACGAACGCGTCGAAAGTGCCTATGAAGTGGGGGAACTGGGCAAGCTCAGGGCGTCCTTCATCAACGCACCGCTTCCTGATCTCGCGGCCCGCGACCTTGGTGAAGGAGACCAGCGCGCGGCCCTGACGCGGCCCAGTCGGGCTGGTCAGATGACGTTCGACGATGGTACGGGTCTTTCCCGCGCCAGGGCACGCCTCGGCGCGGACGATGCGACCGGGGCTGGTTTCCATGTTCACCAATGCGCGTTGAGCAGCGCCGGCTTCAGCGCGCAGAACGGCGATGGTGTCGGTGGCGGCGCTGGGATCACGAGGGGTCATGACACCTCCCCAGTGACCCACATGAGAGCGTCCTTCAGGTACTGGGGCACCGCCATCGGGGTGGCCTCGCGCGGCCGCTCAGCAGCCACTGCCAGAATGTCCTGTGCGAGGTCGCCCTTGCGGATCAGTTTCCGCCCGTTGAACAACTCGGCCAGGGCCTTGGCCTGCTGGCCAGGCGAGCCGGCACCCACGGCCTTCCAGTGCTCTTCCCAAGCGATCGGCTTCTGCCGCTTCCAGGCATCCAGCACGATCTCGCGGTTGGGGCCGCCCGCACGCAGGAGTTCCGGCTCCAGCGTGAACTCGTTGCGGAAGACACGGGCCAGATTGTCAGAGGCCGTCGCTGCAATCATCTGCTCGAGCTCCGAGATGCGCTTCTCTGCGGCCTTCGCGGCTCCTGTCCCGGCATCACCGTCAGTGATGACAGCGACGCGTCGGGCTATGCGGAACTGGCTCGCGCTGTCGACGGTCAAGAGGGTGCGGATGTACGGCATGAAGTCAACGCCGTCGATCGGAACGAGCGCGGTGCCGAGGAACCGTTGAAGCTGTTCCCGGCTGAGTGTGAGTCGTGCGAATTCAGGAAGGAGCAGGGCTTCGGCCAGACCTTCGACGAGGAGAACGCGTTGTCCGAACAGGAATGTGTTGCGCGTGGCGGTGAGATAGCTACGGAGCTTGATGTGGTCGTCCTTGCCCAGCGACAACCTGTCGACCGCGACGGCGGTGGTTTCGTACGAGGTGCTACGCGTAGCCCCTTCGACGGCAGCAGCACTGGGACGCTTTGGCCTGCGCTGAAGTACAACGAGATTCTTGGGCGCGACCGCGGTGGCGACGTGGGGTGAATGCGTGGTGACAATCACCTGGATCTGGCCGCGCCACGGGCTCTTGGAGTCCGCTTGGCGCCTGCTCTCCTGGGCTTCCTCCACGAGGTAGTTGAGGAGGATGGACTGAAGTTGCGGATGCAGGTGTGCTTCCGGTTCTTCGACCAGGAGAAGGGTGAGGTCGGCTTCCGCCGCATCTTGGAGCTGCGTCAGCACTGTGGCCATGAACAGCAAGTTCGCGTATCCGAGCCCTGATTCGGCCAGGTCGCGGGGGTCGAGTCCGGCCTGCTCCATGCGCAGGCGCAACCCCCGTGCGATGGAACTGACGGAGGCGTCGGCGAACCCCAGGTCGACCGACTGAGGTAGAGCTCCCTCAGTGAGCCGGGCGAGACGGTTGCCGACGGAGTCCAGGGCATCGGGCAGCGGCGAGATCTTGCCGACCTGCTCGAACTGCTTGCCGACCTTGCGGAGGAATTCCTTGCGGTCCGCGTCGTCCTTGAGCAGTCTCTCGACGACAAGCTGGATGCGGCCACCGCTGCTGGATGCAAGTTCGCGCTGGGCATCCCGCAGCGGGGGCAGGTACAGGTGACGGATTCCCTCCCGGGCTCTGGGCTCGGGGTCGAGGTCGGCGGTCGCACCCTCACCTGCCCGCCACGACAGGGTGGCGCGCCGGAAGCCCTCCGGCGGGGGAGTGATAGTGAGGTGGTAGCTCGCCGTTTCTCCGTCCCGGTCGAAGGCTTGACTGAACATGTCCAGATCGCCGGGTGATCTCGATCTGTACCGGGCGGACAACTCGATGGTGCTGCGGCACCCTTCAGCATGCCCGTCATCGGGGCAACCGTCTCGGTGGAGGTCGTCGCGGTCCGGGTAGAGGCCGCTGCCCTTGCCATCGAGGGGAGGCGTCAGCAAGCGGATGGCGTCCATCACGTTGGACTTGCCGGCGTTGTTCTCGCCGACGATGACCGTAACGTCGGGCTGGAAGGAGACTGTGGTGTCGGCGGCTGAGCGGAATCCTTGCAGACGGAGCTGATCGAGGTACATGGATGGGTCTCCGGTGCGGGTGAGGCGTGGTACGCACGAGCAGAGATGCGCCGCTTCTGGCCCCTGCTGGGTTGGCAGGGGCCAGGGCGCTGGAAAGAGCAGGCCTTCGACCTGACGTGGTCAGGCGGAATGGCGGGGGCCCTGCCCGGGGGGCGGGGTGAGGGTGGAGCGGTAGGTGCCGGATTCGCCCTCGGTGAGCGGGGTCTCCAAGGTGAGGCCTGAGGTGGCCATGCGGTCGTACTCGGCGAGGACGAGGCGCTTGGTGCGGTACTCGCCGAACTTGGCGATCTCGTTGTTTTTGAGGCCGCCCGACTCAGACTGGAAGGACTCCAGGATGTAGTCGGTGTCCTCGCGGGAGGTGCCGTAAAGGCGGAAGAAGTACGCGTCCAGCTCGGCGCGCAGTTGGGTACGGCGCTCCTCGTCCCACTGGAACGGTTCGCCGTCGTCGCCCAGGTCGCGGGCCAGCGGAGTCATGTCGTAGGCGGTGTAGACGAGTTCTGAGACGCGGGGGAGGAGGAAGGGGAGATGGGGTTTGAGGTCTGTGGGGGTGGGGACGGGTAGCTGCTTCCAGATGAAGAGCTTCATGTGGGCGTCGCTGATCTTCTGACGGCTCACGAAGTCGAACACCAGGGAGGACTGAGTGGCGATCAGGGCTGCGACCAGTGGGGGTGCGACATGAGGCAGCATGAGGGGGTAGGTGTGCAGTGTGGCCACGCGAGGGATGAAGGCTGGAATAGAGGTGCGTTCGTTAGTGGAGGCGGTTACATCGCACCAGCCGCAAAGCCAGTCTCGGTTCCAGCGCGCTTCCCGAAGGCGGATGTCGACTCCGGGTACGGCCACCCTCTTGCCATTACGCTCTGTCGGGATCTTTCCAGCATCCTGAACCCAAATGAGAGGCAGGGCCTGTCGCGTGGGGTCCTGTAGCTCGTCGCGAGACAGGTAACGCGGTTGGTTCTGCCGATTCACTGCTGTCAGGCTCTTGGTGACGTCGGCGGCTCGGTGGTTGAAGAAATCGACCATCTTGGCTTCGTATAGGGGAAGCATTCGTTCCTCCCCACGTACGAAAGTACTTCCGTGAAGCTGCCAGTCCTCCTCTTCGAGCTCGGCGCGCGTTCGGAGGATGTCTCTGTCATTGGCGCTGCGGAAGATGTACTTGAAATCGATGTTCCACGGGTTGCCGCTTCGTGCTTTCTCGTTCTGCAGTACGGGAAAGCGTCGGTAGATTGACGATGTGATATCCGCTTCCCGCTGGGTGCGGAACACCGGGAGAGTGCCCGTGTTGGGGCTCATGCGAGCGAGGTCGTCCGGGGCCAACGCGAGGACTCGGTTCGGGTCGTTGACGTCAGTGGTGTCAGACAGGAAGAAGCCGACGCGGGTGGCCTCCCCCTGCACGTCCCGGCCGGTGAGTGAGAGTAGACAGAACTTGTAGCGGGAGTCCACGCTCTCGAACCACTTGCCGCCCTTGGGCTGTGCGGGCGACTTGGGGCGACGGTTCTCGAAGTCGTACAACGATGCCAGTGCTCCGCTGCGCACGAAGTGGCCGAACAGGAACTGTCCTCCTGCATGCGTTGCGATGGCAGTTGGGATGATAGATCCGAAGCGACCGGATGGGCTGCACACGGATGAAAAGAGCTCCGTGAACAGTTGGTCTGTCTGGAGTTTGGTGACGCCCCCGGCAGTGAGCCCTTGCGCGCAGAGCGGGAAGACGTCAGAGTTCGCCGCGAACGTGAATGTGGATTTCAGTGTCCGGCGCGCGACTCGGTATCGCTCTGCTTCCTTGGGATTTTCCTGGAGCCATTCGGAGATCCCCTTGCGCATGGCGGCACCTGCCAGCTCGGCGATCGATGGTTCCACGACACTGAAGTACTTCTTGTCCTCGAACTCGGAACGATCCCACGGTGGGTTTCCCACCACGCACGAGAACCCGCCGGCCCATCCCGTCGCCGGGTTGACCGCGCTGGTCTTCGCCGACGCGTCGAAGTCCTCCGGGACTGCGAAAATCTCGGGGAACTCCAGGTGCCAGTGGAAGAAGATGTACTGGTCCCGCAGACGCACGATCTCGTCGTGCGTTGACTGCGGCGCCGCGTCGCCCTCGGGGTCCTCTAGAGCCCGAAACACCTTGTCCGTGATGGCTGGTGGCGCGTCCTCACGCTTAATCCAGACGAACGCCGCGCACCACGCGTCCGCGAGGTGCAGGGCACGAAGGTACTCGGCCGACGTGGCCCAGTCGCGGTAAGCCGCCTCCTTGCGGCGGACGTCAGCGAGACTGTTGTCCGGGGCCGCGGTGATCCGGCGGAGGCCGTGCGCGAAGGAGGAGTTGGCGACCTTCGTCTCCGACTCGATCTCGAACAGTCCGCCCTGGCCCTCGCGTTCGAGGGCGTTGCGGTTGAGTAGCGACCGCGCCCACGCCTCGTCGTCACCCTCCGTCTTCTTGAACGCCCTGTCTGGGATGCCGTCCCGCATCAGCGCAGGGGTCGCGCCGATCAGACCGTTGCCGTGCTTGATGCGTGCGTCCAGGAAGCTGAGCGGCTTGCCCGGCTCCATCGCCTCCAGCCACAGCGACACCCTGGCCAGCTCCACCGCCATCGGGTTGAGGTCCACGCCGTACACGCAGCGCGTGACCACCTCGTGGAGGGCGTGGCGCACGGCTCCGGCCGTGGGCTCGGGGTTGCGCTCGCGGACGGCAGCGACGCGCTTGGCGATGCGGCGGGCCGCCGCGACCAGGAAGTGGCCCGACCCGCAGGCGGGGTCGCAAACCGTAAGGGAGAGCAGTTCCTCGACGATAGTGCTGGAAGGGTCCGGGCGGCCGTTGGCGCTCGCATGCCGCTCCCCACGCTTGACGGCGTCGTCTATCACCGGATTGAGTGTCGAGTCGAGCAGAGTCTCGGTGAGCGGGGTCGGAGTGTAGTAACTTCCGGTCTTCTTGCGGTCGTTGCCGATGCGGTCGACCAGTTCGAAGGTGCGGTCGGCGGCGCTGTGCTTCGGGACCAGCTCCAGCAGCGCCTCGTACACCGAGCCGAGTTCCTCAGCACCCATGTGCAGGTAGTCGACGGGACGCCATCGGGCCGAGCCCACGTCGCGTACGCGGGCCAGGTGCTTGACCGCCTCGAAGAGATGGCGGTTGGCCAGCCGCGCACCGCGCAGGGGCTCGTCGGCGAGGGTGTCGTTGAAGAGGCCTCCGAGCCCCTTCAGACCCAGCTCGGGGCGGCCCTCCTCGGAGCCCAGCGCCTCGATCAGCAGCTCCAGGGCACGGTACTGGTCGTCGTGGGCGGTGCCCAGGCGGCGCAGGGCATGGCGGCGGAGGCGAGCGGTAGAGAAGTAGCGGGTGAAGCGGTCGCGGGTCAGTTCGTCGGCTGCAGGATCCAGCAGGGCGCCCCGGTCCTCAGCAACGAAGAGGAAGATCATGCGGTAGACGAGCCGCAGCAGCGCTGTCTGGAAGGCGTGGACGTCCAGGTGTTCGCGGAGCTTGTCGTTGCGCGGGTGGCTCAGGAATCCGGTGCCGAGCACGGTGAGGGCCGCCTGGACGCCGTCGCGGAAGTGGTCGAGCGCCCGGCTGCCGGACTCGATGGCGACCGTTCGCCACTTCTCCAGCCAGCACCCCGAAGCAGCCGCCCCCTCCGCCACCGTGAACCGGGAGGCGTGCAGCACGCAGTACAGCAGCACGAACTCGCTGAACAGCTCGCCGTCGAAGATGGCTTCCAGGTCGAACTCGACGTAGGCGGCGGTGGCGAAGGACGAGGAGTCGCGCAGCAGGCGCAGGCGGCGGCCGTTGGTGAGGACTGCCCACAGGTGGGCCTCGGTGCGGTTGAGGCAGTCCTGCAGCATGGACTGGGCCGGGACATGGCCGGCGGCCGGGCGCTTGTCCAGCTCCTGGTTCCAGGGGATGCGGTGGACCAGGGCAGGGCCGTGGCGGTGGGATACCGGGAAGCGCTTCTCAGCGTCCGAGTCGGCAGGGATGCCCGCCGCGCCGACCTCCGTCAGCGCGCCGAAGTCCAGCTTGCGGAAGAGCTGGGCGAGCCAGTCGGTTCCGGCCCGGCCAGTGGGGTCGGCGGCGGGTGCGCCGGTGGCGGGGTCGGAGGGCAGGGCGGCGCGCAGGTCGCGCCAGAGCGGCTTGAGGTACTCCCAGGCGCGCTCGGCCTCGTCGCGCACGGGTACCGAGGCGGGCAGTCCGTAGTCGGCGGGCTTGGTACCCGGCAGGTTCCGCGCCTCGGCGATGCGCAGCAGCATGTCGGCGGGGAGCAGGCCGCCGACCGTGGTGACGGCGGTGAAGGCCAGGACGGTGCGGGTGGCGGTGGACATCAGGCTTCGGCTCCCGACGAGATGGAAACGGGCTGCTGCGGCAGATAGACGTACACACCGAGGACGTCGGCGGGTTCCTGCGGGACGACCTTCAGGCCGCGGACGATCTCCTCGTTGGCCTTGCGGACCCGGCGGTGCGAGGCATCGAGTTCGGCGGCCAGGCTCTTGCCGTACTCGGTGAGGTGCGCGGACAGGTCCGGCAGGCCGTCCAGGGTGCGGGTGATGTGGTTGCGGGCCGACTGCTCGTGTGTGTTGGTGGTGGCGCGGGCTGCGAGGAGGGCAGTGGCCGCGTCGGCGTCCAGCCAACGGGCCCGTGACGGCATGCCCTCGTAGGCGAGCAGACGGGCGTCCTCGGCGACCACCTGTCGCTCGCCTGTGCGGGACGGCAGGGTGAGGTGGAAGCGATAGCGGACCAGGAGGAGCGTGGTGCGGGTGGTGACTGCGTCCGTGGTGACCACACCGCAGCGGCGGGCCGGGCGGGGGCCGAGAGCGTCCACGTCCAACGCCGAGTCCAGGACGTACGAGGCGATGGCCCCGATCGCCGGGTCGGTGCGGACCAGCGCGGCCTCGCCGCGGGCGATCGCCGGAGTGCTGCGGAACGGGATCTCGCGGTCCTGCTCGACGAGCCGGTTGCCGAGCGTGGCGGCGAGCGCGTCCCGCAGGCCGGCCGGGGTGCCACCGACCTGGGCGGTGAAGTCGCCGCTGGCGTCGCGCGGGTCGCGGACCAGCGCGTCCAGGTCGCGCAGCGCCTCGAGGGCGAAGTCGCGGACCTCTTCGGCGCCGCCGAGCGCGGCCCGTACGGCGGCGACCTCGCGGGCCACCTCCTCCGGGTGGATGGCGCGCTGGGCGTACTTGGAGCGGGAGGTCTTCTCCCGCTCGGCGGCCGAGTTCCACTCGTGTTCGATGCGCTCGAAGGACTCTTGGTGGGTGTCCATTTCGAACAGGCTTTCCTGGCTGCCCTGCCGGCCGTGTAGCAGCAGCCACTCCACGACGGCATCGGTGACGCCGGAGGCGGTCTCGTCGGGGACGGAGACGGAGATACCCAGGTCCTTCTTGATCTGCCGGTGCTTCTTGAACAGCACCTCCAGGACCTTGCCGTCGATGCCGTTGTCCTCGCCGTACATGGTGATGACACGGACCTGGTCGCGCTTCTGGCCGTAGCGGTCGACGCGGCCCTCGCGCTGGTCGTGGCGGGTCGGGTTCCAGGCCAGGTCGTAGTGGACGACTGCGTCGAAGTGGTGCTGGAGATTGACGCCCTCGGAGAGGCAGTCGGTGGCGATCAGCACGCGGCGGACGGCCGGGTCGCCGCCCTCTTCGGCGGCCTCAGCGGCGAGCTGCTCGATGCGTTCCAGGCGCTGCTGCGGGGAGAGGGTGCCGGTCACAGCGGCGATCTTCGTCTTCTTGCCGAGCTTGCCTTCGAGCTGCTCGGCCAGGTACTCGGCCGTGGGGATGTAGCGGCAGAAGACGATCGGGTGGTAGCCCTCGGCGATCAGGTTCTTCAGATGGCGGGTGAGCGCCTTCAGTTTCGCGTCCTCGGCCGGGCCGACGAGCTGCGCGGCCCGCTCGGCGAGTTCCAGCAGTCGGGCACCGGCATCCTCCGCCTCGGCGGCACCCGGCGCGACGTCCATGCCTTCCAGCCGGTCGTTGTCCGCGGAGTCGGCTGCCACCGGGGCGCCCAGGACGTCCGCTTCGTGCGCCGTGCGGGCGGCGGCGGACTCGGAGCGGGTCTTCAGGGTCTGCGCGGCGGCCGCCGGCGAGGACACCATCGAGCGAAGCAGCGCGATCACCGACCACCAGGCGATGCGGGCCTCCCGCTTGCCCTGCTCGCCGGCCGCCTCGACGCGGTCCCTGGCGTAGGCGATGGCGTCGTCGAGCAGAGCCCGGTAGGCCGGGGTCAGCTTGTACGGCTCGTCCTTCGTCCAGCGGTCGGAGGGGAAGGCAGTCCGCTCGGCCAGGGAGTCGTCGGCGAGGCCGTCCTCCTTGGTGAGGTAGTCACGGACATCGGCGCGCTTGCGGGCCACGAAGTGTTCGGCGAGCTTCGCCCGCCCCGCCGGGGCTTCCAGGTTCACTGTCGCCAGTTCGGGGCGCACCAGGCCAAGCAGATTACGGAACGCCGACTCCTTGCCGGAGTGCGGCGTCGCGGTCAGCAGCAGCAGGTGACGGTCGGCGTCGGCGGAGATCCTCCGCAGCAGCTCGTAGCGGAGCTGGCTAGAGGAGGACGACGCGGCACCCTGAGCGGTGTCATCTGCGGCCACACATGTGTGGGCCTCGTCGACGATTACTAGGTCGGGGCAGTGCCGTACGAAGTCCTCACGGTGACGGGTCGACTTGATGAAGTCCGTCGAGATGATCGTGAACGGGTGCTTGTCGAACAGGGACTGGCCCAGCTCCAGACCGCGCTCCAGGCGCGACACCGTGGAGGCCAGCACCAGCTCGGCGTCGATGCCGAACTTCTCCCGCAGCTCGCCCTGCCACTGCTCGGCCAGCGCCGGGGAGCACAGCACGGCCAGCCGGGTCGCCTCGCCCTGCGCGAGGAGCTCCTTGGCGATCAGACCCGCCTCGACCGTCTTGCCGATACCGACATCGTCCGAGATCAGCAGCCGCACATTGCGCTGCCGCAACGCCATCAGCAGCGGCACCAGCTGGTAAGCGCGGGGTTCCACAGCGATCGACGCCAGGGAGCGGAACGGGCCAGCACCCGACCGGAACCCGATGCGCAGTGCCGTGCGCAGCAGGCCGGCGGCGCGCTGGTCGCCCAGGTCGGCCGGGCTCGGCGCCGCGAACTCGGCGGGGCGTACGTCCTCGAAGGCCGGGAAGACGGCCGCGACATCGTCCTCGCTACCACCCAGCGGGCGCAGCACCAGCATGTCGGGGGCGCTCTCGGGCAGGACCACCCATTCCCGGCCGCGGGCGGCGACCAAGGAGCCGGCTGTGTACGTGAGGCTCATGAGATGTCTCAGTTCCTAAAGGTCGGGAGCCAGTGGGGCGATCAACGGAGGTGGAAGTAGGCGGCGTTGTTGTCCGTGATGGCGTCCCAGTCCGCGTCCGTCGGGAAGCGCAGGACGTCCCAGCCTGCGTCCTCCAGGCGGTACCCGGCCTCGACGTCGCGGGTGGAATCTGTCGGGTGGCCGGGAACGTCGACGAAAACGGCGAGGTTGGCACCGTCCAGGCGGAACACCAGATCGGGGCACGCCCCCGCCTCCTGCACGAGGGTGTTGACCTCGTCCGGCAGCCGGTAGCCCTTCGCCCGCAGCCAGCCGAGCAGATCGCCTCGCGCGATGAGGGCAGCCAGATCCGCCTCCACCGGGGTCAGCGAGACGCTCTCAGAGGCGGCGTCCCCGCTGCTGACTGCGGGAGCAAGCCTGCGGAACCGTTCGCTGCGGGACTCGCCGCGGTCCTCCCGCTCGGTGCGGGCGTCGGCCAGCCGCATCAGCAGCGGGTGAGCGGCGTGTCGGCTCAGCTGGCGATGGTGCGCCTGGTTGGCGTAGGTCAGGAGGCAGGCGTAGCAGCCGCGGGCACACTTCTCGTCGTCCGTCGGCCCGCCCTGGTCCTCGCCGGTGTCCGGGGCGAAGTGGCAGATCTCCAGGGCGGTGCGGGCAGCCCTGGCGAGGGCGTCCTTGTCGTGCTGGATCCGGCGCAGCACACCGGCGCCGCCCTCGGCGGCCTCCGTGAACAGCATGTGGCGGCGCGGGCCGTCGTCCGGGGGCAACAGCTCCGCGGTCAGCTCGGAGTCCTCCAGCTCGAACGCGGCCTCGATGCCCCGCTCGAGCGCGTACAGGAACGACAGGGCCACTGGCTCCGGCTGCGGCTCGTCCAGGGTGAGGACGAGGATGTTGCGGCGGTCCTCCACATAGGGCAGGACTCGCTTCTTGCGGCGCTTCTCGTTACCATCCTCGTCGACCACCGGCATCCCGGTGCCCTCGATGGCGTCCGCAGCGGCCCGGTCGTTGAGCCAGCGGCCGTCGCCCAGGTCCAGCCAGTAGCCGTCCGGCTCGCCCTCCTTGTCCCGTACGCGGCCGAGGTTGGTGATACGGACGGTCGCCGAGTCGCCGTAGTCCAGGTCGAGGACGGGCGCCCCTTCGGCGTCCGTGACGTGTGAGGTGAGGCGGCCCTTGCGGGCGCCGTGGCTCTGGAAGGCGTACGAGGTCTCCAGACGGAAACCGGCCCGGCGGCGCTCCTCCTCGTCGGAGGAGATCCGCTCGCGCGGGGTGGTGTACACGGTGTGGAGATGGAGCAGGCCGGTGCGCTTGCTCCTCAGCTCCTCGTGGCACATCGTGCACCTGTCCACGCCGGGCTTGACGGCGTAGTGGTAGCCGCAGCCGTCGCAGCGCCGCGCCTCAGCCGTCGCCAGGTCGCCCGAGGCGTCCGGCGGCAGCTGCACGCGGGTGACCTGGTAGCGGGCACCCTCGTGGTAGATGAGCGCGCCGGGGCCGAACTCGCGGATCGCGAGGAACCGGGGACGCTGCAGATAGTCGCCGTCGGCGTTGCGGCGGTTGCCGGAGCGCGGGATGTACGCGGCCAGGGGAAGCCGCGGGAAGCTGTAACCGGGCAGGAAGCCCTCGGACGCGAGGTAACGGTACGGGTTGAAGTCGCTCATCACCGACTTGCTGTCCGACGAGCGGTTGAGCAGCAGGTTCGTCTGCGTCTCCGCTTCGCGGCGGCGGGTGCGCGCCCGGCCCTGCTCACCCTGCGAGAGGGTGTGGTCGACGACCCGCTTGTTCTGCTCGTACTGGTCGACGACGGCCGCTCGGAACAGCTCGCGCCACCGGTCGAAGGAGTCGTCGAACCGCTGCGGGGCACGCTCGATCCGGTCCTCGATCCACTCGTCGTACCACCAGGTGGTGTCCGCGAAGTCCCCGATCAGCGGGGCGAGGACGGTACGGGCGGCGGCGACCGCACGCCGGCGTGCGCCCTCGTCCAGGGACAGGTCGCGGATGTGGGGGAGGAGCGGCAGCGGCATCTGCGGATCGGGGCGGTCGCTGCCGTCGGGGTCGTAGGCCACGTCGACCACGTCCGGGATCGCGACGCCCAGCTTCATCCCCGTCTCCGCGAGCCAGATGCCCTGGATGTGGGACCGGACCAGGTCCTCGTTGGCGAGGTCCAGGCGCGGCGGTGCCACCTGTCCGGCCACCATGTCCTGGGAGCGGCGGAAGTAGTACTGGTCGTGGCTGTTGCCCGTCGCGCAGTACGTGGTCACCAGGGCGGGCTGGCCGGAACGGCCCGCCCGGCCCGAGCGCTGCGCGTAGTTCGCCGGGGTCGGCGGCACATTGCGCATCAGCACGGCGTTGAGCGAGGAGATGTCGACGCCCAGCTCCATCGTCGGCGAGCAGTACAGCAGGGGCAGCTCCGCCGTGCGGAACCGGCCCTCCCGCTCCAGCCGGTCCTCCGGGGTGACCTGCGCCGTGTGCTCCCGGGCGAACAGGCCGGCCAGCTCGGCCGCCGCCGTCCGGTACAGGTCGCGGAAGAACGGGTTGACGCGCGGGCCCTCCCCGCTGCTGTACGTGCGCGCCAGCGGGTCGATCGCTCCCCGCTCACCGCTGCCGGCACGCCAGATCAGGGCCGCGGCCGACACCCGGTAGCCGGTGCGCTTCTCGGCCGCCCGACGGCGGTAGGCGGGGCCCGCGTGCTCGGGGGCCGCCTCCACCTCGCGCACCAGCTCCGCGTCGAGCAGCACCTTCAGCAGGTCCTTGATGACCACCTGGACGTCGTCCAGCGCCAGGGCACGCAGCTCGGGGATGTTCCGGCGAAGGTACTTGCCGAACTTGCCGCGCGCCGACAGGAACAGCGCCGAGCGCTCCATACCCGGCTTCGAACCGTACGGGTAGGCGGTGCCGACGGCGGGCCGGTCGCTCTCGCTCAGGACCCACGGCCCGGTGAGGCGCTCCTCGCTCGCCCGCAGCAGCGTGTCGAAGTCGTCGCGGAAGTACTGCACGTCGATGGCGAGGGCACGCCGCATGTAGTCGAGGAGCGTACGGGCGACCTCCTCGCGCAGCGCGGGGTCGGCCTCGCGCAGGACGGCGTGCGCGGCCTGCCAGCGGTCCGGCTGAGCGGCGATCCAGCCGAGGTCCTCGTAGTCGATCCGCAGCAGGCCCGTCTGCTCCAGGTTCGGCATCGTGATGCGCCACCCGCGCTCCAGGTCCCGGTAGAGCCGGTAGCCCACGACATCGCGGAAGGCCTTCGTCGCACGGCGCTCCATGGAGGGAGCCAGGGCCTTGCCCTCCGCGTACTCGCGCGGCGACAACCCCATCACCTCGGTCACCGACTCGGCGAGCTTGTCGTGGTGCATGCCTTCCTCGCCCGCCCGCACGGCGGCCTGGTAGAGAGCACCGCGCAACTGGGTGACCTGGGCGAAATCATTGAAGTGGCCGGCCTGGAGCGAGGCGTCCTGCCGGTTGTCGACGAAGGTGAGGAGTTTGCGCGCCTCCTTGCCGAGGCTCTCCTCCGGCACCGCCCGCAGGGACTTCACGATCGACGCGGAGATCAGCGAGGTGGCCGAGGACCGGCCCTCCTGGTCCAGCGTGGCCAGCTTGGCGAAGTCTCTGCCGCGGGTCTGCTCGTACGAGACCTGGCAGTGCACGCAGAAGAGGAACGGGGCCGGGACGAACGCGGCCACCAGACCCTCGCCCGACTCGTTCCCGAACCCGTCCACGACGACCCGCTTGGGCACCCGGGGGCGGTAGGACTTCTTGACGACGGTCACGCCCTGCGCGTCCGTCTCGAGCCACGACTCCGGCAACCGCCGGTCGTCCACGGCCGTCTGCGGATCGGCCGGCCACTCGTAATCCTCCCCAGGCATGCCGAGGTACAGGTAGCCCTCACCGTCCCGGCCCCCGGAGGCGGAGGTGTCCCGGCGCGGCTCGTACCGGAACGCCCCGCTCTCCTCGGTGCGCCAGACCGTCAGGTACTCCTGGCCGCACTCACGGCAGAACGCCAGCGGGAACAGCGGCTTGCCGTCACTGCCGGGCTGCTCCAGCTGGTAGGTGCGGGTGAGCGGGCGGCTGAGCGGATCCTCGAGGGTCGTGTAGACCGTGTCGCCCTTCGAGAGGAACTGGTGCAGACGGAAGGCGAACAGCGGCCGCTCTGTCATCGGGTTCTTCGCCTGCGAACCCGCCTCCAGCGTGGTGCGGATCGCCTCGCGGACGCTCTCCTCGGCCACGCCGGACTCCGCGGCGAGCTCGGCCGCCGCGTCCTCGACGGTCCCCGGGGCGCAGCGCCGGAACCGCCCTGTGCCCTCCTCGCGCTCCAGACCGAACCGTGACTCCAGCCAACGCGCCAGCGAGTCCTTCGTGAGCGCCTCGTAGGAACGGGGCGCCGCCGGCACCCGCAGCCGTTCGGCGGGCACCGTCACCGGCGGCTCCTCGGTGGCCCGGATCAGGGTCTCGCCGATGACACGCTTCGGCAGCACCGTCGTGCCGAACAACCGGCCGGCGACCTTGGCCACCTCGCGCCGCTGATCCTCCCAGGTTCCCTCGGTGGACATGGTGGCCGAGGTGCCGATGCACTGAAGGGTCGCCGAGGCCCGGCAGGCCTCGCGGACCCGGCGGATCAGGAACGCCACGTCCGCGCCCTGGCGGCCCCGGTAGGTGTGCAACTCGTCGAAGACGAGGAACTGCAGCCCGTCGGCCATGCGGATGAGGCTCGACCGATCGTCCGGCCGGGTCAGCATGAGCTCCAGCATCACGTAGTTAGTCAGCAGGATGTCCGGGGGGTTCTTGCGCAGTTCCCGGCGCTGCTCGTCGGACTCCTGGCCGGTGTAGCGGGCGAAGGTGACCGGCTCCTTCCCCGCCCCGAATCCGTGGCGCAGGTACTTCTCCAGCTCCATCAGCTGCGAGTTCGCCAGCGCGTTCATCGGGTACACCACGATCGCGCGCACCCGGCCCTCCGTGCCGCCCGCCTGACGCTCCTTCAGGACGCGGTTCACGATCGGGACGATGTACGACAGAGACTTGCCGGATCCCGTACCGGTCGTCAGCACATAGGAATCGCCCGCCTGCGCGGCCTCGATCGCCTGCCGCTGGTGGAGATGGAAGGTCAGCGGGCGCCCGTCCGGGCGCCGTGAGCTTTCCTTCTTGCCCGCCTGGAAGATCTCGGCGCACTTGGGTTGCAGGATGCCGTCCCGCACGAGGTCGGTGACTTTGCCTCCGTCGGCGAAGAACGGGTTCAGCGACAACCACGGGTCAGGCCACTGCGACTTCGCCGCCATGTCGTCCTCGACGAAGCCGGCGATCCGGGCGTCCCGGATCACCGTCGCGCTCTTGGTGAAGCTCTCGTACTCGCTGATCAGGTCGGCGTGGATGCCGAAGACGTCCATCGTCTCGGGCAGGCGCGGCTCTCTGCGCGGCACAGGAGCGGGCGCCGCCGGGGTGCGCTCGGGGAGCAGGGCCCGCAGCCGGGCCACCGGGTCCATCACCTGCCAGTGCGGGGCAAGGAGAGCGGCCGTGTCGTCCGGCGCGAACGCGAGCGGGACCAGCACGTCACGGAGCAGGGCGGCGTTCTCAGGCCGCAGTTCGGCGTCCTTCTCGAGCAGGCGGTCCACCAGGCGGACCAGCTCGGCGGGCAGGTCCGGGCGCACCAGGGTCAGAAGCGGCGGCCGCGCGTGCTGGTGCTGCTCGGAGAGCTCGTACGGGGTCCGGGCGGAGAACGGCGGCTGCCCGATCAGCAGCTCGTACAGGATGCAGCCGAGCGCGTAGAGGTCGGCGAGCGCGGTGACGCGCTCGGCCCGGAACTGCTCGGGTGCCATGTAGCGGGCCGTGCCGACGCTGACGCCGGTGCTGGTCAGCCGAGTCTGGTCCGGATCGTCGACGATCGAGCCCATGCCGAAGTCGAGGATCTTGACGGTGCCGTCGCGGGTCAGCATCACATTGGCGGGCTTCAGGTCGCGGTGCACGACCCCGGCCGTGTGTGCGGCGGCGAGCCCGGCGGCGATCTGCGCCCCGATGGCGGCGACCCAGGAGACCGGGAGCTGGGGCTCCTCGTCGATGAGGTCCGCGAGCGGATGACCGTCGAGCAGCTCCATGGCCAGGTAGGGCAGACCGCTGCCACCCGGCTGGTCGTCGACGCCGCCGTCGATCAGCCGGGTGAGGTTCGGGTGGCCCTGGGAGAGCATGCGCATGATCCGTACTTCGCGGCGGAAGCGGTCGATCTCCTTGCCGGACCCCGATGCGTCAATCGCGACTCCGGTTCGGCCGCGCAACACGGTCTTGACCGCGACCTCCCGGTGCGGGGAGTCCGAGACGGCCTGCAGGTTCTCGGCGCGGTGTACCTCGCCCATGTTCCCGCGCCCTACGATCCCCGTGATCCGGAATCGTCCGTTGACCGTCACCAGGTCCACTGCCCATCCCCGTTTCACCCGTCGCGTACAAGGTGGTTACACCCTGCAGCAGTGTACACCTTTGACTCGCTATCAAGTGTGGCATGTGCGCGTTGACGCTGTCAACGGGCTACGGCAGGTCGGCATGCGCCCCCAGTGTCCGCAGGCGGCGCGAGGACCTCGATGCGCTCGTGGCCGGGCCTGTAGAAGCGAGCGGGGGCAACGGGTAGCAGTCCGCGGCAGGCGCCAGCCCGCCGGCCCTGCCCAGCGGCTCGTTCGGGTCGGTACAGCAGCATGCATGCAACGACCTCGCCACCTGCTTCCGCGTGCTGCGATACAGAGCCGCCCACCAGGACTGGGGCTGCGGACCCCTGACTATGCTGCGGGTTGTCTTATCGGAGGTTGGCGGACACGAACGTCTCGAATCACAACCGACAGGTTCGTCTGAGTTTCCTGGGCTGACCAGGACCACTCCGCAGGGTTCGTGCCGCCGACTCTCCGTGCCATGCGTGCGTGAACGGCGTTCAGATGGCCTGGTGGGCGGTGCTCGTCTCGGCTTGGTCGGGGTTGGGTTCGGTTGCCGCTGGTGCGGTGCGGTGCGGTGCGGTGCGGAGTTGAGGAGTGGTGAGCCTCATTCCGGTCAGTCGTGAAAGGAGGTGAACCTGGAGGGCGGGCCGGGCAACTGATGGCCGGGTGCGGTGCGGGGACAGGAACTCAGTTCACGAGCCGGGCCAGCTCCACGCGGGACGCGACGCCCAGCTTCTGGAAGATCTGGCGCAGGTGGTAGTTGACGGTGTGCGGGGAGCGCGAGACCCGTGTGGCGACCTGCTTGTTGGTCAGCCCTTCGGCCACCAGGCGCGCGATGCGCTGCTCGGCCGCTGTCAGTGCCGGGCCGGCCGGAGCCGGGACGCGTTCTCGTGCAGGTGCGGTTCCGGCGTGCGGAGGACTGCTTTTCCGTCCCTGGCGCACGAGCGGTTCGAGCCGGGCGGCGGCGGCGAGCCAGCCGGTGGCGCGGTACCGGTCCGCCGCGGCGCGCAGATGGCGCCGCGCCGTGCCGCTGCCCGCGCCGTCACGTTCGAGCAGCAGCATCCCCAGGTCCTCGCTCGCCGCGGCGGCGGCCCAAGGCGCCCGGTGCTCGACGGCCGCGTACTCCAGCGCGTCGCGGTCCCGGTGCAGCAGCCCCCAGGCGTGTCCTGCCGCCGCGGCGAGCGCGGGCTGGCCGGGGTCCTGCTCGGCGAGCCGCTCCACGCGCCGGGTGACCGCGGCGGCCAACGAGTGCTCGTCCGCGGCGAGAGCCAGGCGCACCAGCTGTGCCGCCGCCGCGGGATCGCGGAGGAACAGGGAGGGCTTCGTGAGCAGTTCGGGGAACCGGTTCACGAGCAGGTCCGCCCGGCCCCGTGCCTCCATGTCGGCCGTCGTCACCAGGAAGTCCGCCCAGGTGTGCCCGAGAGAGGGGGACGCACCGGGCTGGTCGGCCAGTTCCATGCGCGCCCGCCACACCTGGTCGGCGGCCTCGCCCCGGTTTCCGCCGGCCAGCGAGAGCAGCGACAGCAGGGACAGACCCTGTGCGGCGGGCAGATGAGCCTGAATGCGTTGGGCGAGCCCGACCCCCGCGCACAGCTCGGCCTCCGCCGCCTCCGCCCGGCCCGTGCCGAGGAGCAGTCGGCCGTGCGCGATCGACGTCTCCGCCCGCGCGCGCCGCAGCCGCAGCCGTTCGGAGATGTCCCGGGAGTGGGCCAACTCGGCCTCCCCCTCGGTGAGGTGTCCGAGCTGGATCAGCTTCACGGCCAGCGCGAGGGCGGGGTAGGGGCGCCAGGCGGCGGGCAGCGCGTCCTGGCCCCGGTGCCGGGCCTCGCGGCCCCACTGCAGTGCGGTGTCGACCTGGCCGGCCGCCCACTCCAGGTTCGACAGGGCCACCGCCGCGACGACCGAAGCCGCCCCCGGCCGCTCCGTCATGACGATCGCCCGCGCCCGGTCCCGCAGCCCCGCTTCGTCCTGGCCGAACAGGGAGACGATCAGGGCCGCTTCGGTCGCCGCCGTGCCGATGTCATCGGCCGCCGCGAGCGTCTCGGTCAGCGCCCGGCCGAGCGCGGACGTGGTGTTCGGCGCGAGCGGCCGGTCAGGGCAGTCCTGGGACAGGAACAGGACGGACACCAGGGCGTCGGGCGACCCGGGCTCTCCCGGCGAGGACTGCCCCGCCGGACGGTGCCCGGGCAGGGCGTGCAGCAGTGTCCTGCGGACAGGTGCCGGGATCCCGGCATGCAGGGCCCGGCGGGCACCGGGGGAGCAGAACGCCAGGCGGTCGCCCGCGAACCGGACGAGTCCGGCCGAGATGGTCTCTTCCAGGGCCGGCAGCATCGACAAGGTCGTCACCGACTGCACGCGGGCGATCTCGTGGAGCGTGAAGACGTCGCCGACGAGCGCAGCCGCCTGCACGAACTGCCGTCCGGACGCCGAGAGTTCACGCAGCGCGTTGGCCACGTCGGTCGCCTCGGCGGCCTCCGAGGGGCTTTCCTGCGGTAGCGCCTGGTCCAGCATGTGAGGGTGTCCACCTGCCTTGAATCGGTCGGCTCCTGTGTACGCAGCGAGATTCTGCTGAGGTGAGGGAACCGGACAAGATCGGTTTGCCGTGTCGGGCGCCCTCGATGCCGCCGTGAGGGGCCCGTGATGTGCCGGGCCTACGGGGAGCGGGCACGCGGGTCAGGACGAGAACGGCAACTGGGCTGACGAGAAGGGGAGTTCCCCCGATCGGGACGGACCGGGCGGGGCGCGGGAGAGTGTCGCCTACCAGCACGTGGCAGGTCAGGGGCCGCCCGTCGCTCCAGGACGAGCTTCGCGTACGTGCCCCGTGCGCGGTCCTCATGGGCCGGTTCCAGCGCCTCCGGTATCGGGCGTGTACATCGCCGGCCGAGACGACCTCGATGCCGCGCACCTTCAGACGGATTCGGGGAAAGGCGCCCGCGGCCGTGGTCACCGGATCCTCAGGGCGTGTGTCGAAAGTCCCGCCCGTCCGGCGACGCCCGGCACACGCCCCGGGCGCCACGTCCCCATGGTCCAGGTGGACGGGGCCTGCGGGATGCCGGGCGGCGGCGTGGTCGAAGACCGTGCCGAGCCGGATGCCCTTGCCGACGCGTTTCGGGTTCAATGCTTCTTTCCCTTGGTTGGAGCAGAACGAGGTACGCCGGGTACGAGGGCAGGGTGGGGGCGGGAGGTGCTCCACGGCGGGCCTGCCCTGCTGTCACCCCGCTCTGCCGGGGAAAGCGGCAGTTCTCGTAGCGGCGGAGCGCGGAGCCTCGCCGAAGATTCTGTGCTCCTCGCCGTGCGGGGACCACCGCCGGTGCCGCACTGTGTCAACTCCGCCGCGGGATCGTGCATCCCGGGGCAGTGCGATGCCGCCGAGCACGGTGCCGAGGCCGTTGCCGAGGCGGATGGCGGAGGACTTCAGCGACACCACCAGGGGCGCGTCGTGCGGGATCGTGTTCGTGCTGGATACCGGGATCCGTGGGAGTGCCTGCCGCAGGAGCTGGGCTTCGATCCGGGCATGACGTGCCGGTGCCGGGCGACTGCCGGGAACGAGGCCGGTGTCCGGGACCAGTCGCACCTGATCCTGTTGGCGAGACCGCGGGCCGAGAGGCGGCTCGACCGGTCGCGGGCGGTGGTCGATTCCTGCCGCGTGCGGCCCGTTCGACGCAGCCCCGACGCGGCCCCAGCGCGGTCGATCGCGCACGGCCGGGGCGAGCACCATTCACACGAAGGCGGGCAGTGGGCCGGAAGGGTCTTTGATCCAGGTGCGGGCGCGCTCGCGCAGGGTGTCGGGAAGTCCGTCCCTGAGGCCGGCGACGGTGACACCGCGCAGGGAGTCGCGCCAGGCGCGGTCGGCGTCATACATGACCTGTGCGACACCGCACGGCCTCTCGCACCGTTCGACGGGCAGGGCGCAGGCGCCGCGCTGCCGGATTTCCGTACAGACGAACGGAGGAGCCGAGCCCTCGATCGCCTCCACGATGTCGAGCACGGTAATGCCGTCCGGGGTCCGTGCGAGCCGGAACCCCCCGCGTGGCCCCGAGGTGGCAGCCAGGACGCCGCTGCGCACAAGGGATTTGAGGTGCTTGGCCAGGTAGGCGTCCGGGAGGCCGTAGTACCCGGCCAACGTCGTCCGGGGCACGGCGGAACCGTCCTCTGCATGTGTGAGCAGGAGGCAGCAGTGCACCGCCCACTCGACACCTTGCGAAAGCTTCATGCCGACCATCCTAGTTGCTGGACATTACGTATCGATGATATCGATGTCCTGTGACGAACGTGAACGCCCAGTACGGGGCGCCTCGGCCCGCAGATCGTCCGACTCCTCGTGACTGGCGCATGCTTGCGGCAGCACTGACCGCCACCTTCATGGCGAGCTTCGACCTCTTCATCGTCAACGTCGCCACCGAGACACTGCGCGCGGATCTGGGAGCGAGCGATGCCGAACTCGGGCTCGTCGTGTCCGGCTACGCGTTCACCTACGCGGCAGGACTGGTGACCGGCGGTCGGCTCGGTGACCGGTACGGCTATCGGCGGATCTTCGTGACCGGCATGGCGTTCTTCACGTTCGCCTCTTTGTTGTGCGGCCTCGCGCAGTCTCCGGCCCTGCTTGTCTTGGGCCGCCTCGCGCAGGGCCTCGCGGCTGCCGCGATGGTGCCCCAGGTGCTGTCCCTGGTCACGGCGCGCTTCCCCGCCGCCCATCGAGGCCGGGCAACAGCCTGGCACGGCGCGGTCAGTGGCATGGGGGCGATCGCCGGACAACTGGTCGGCGGCGTCTTGCTGGAGGCGGACATCCTGGGGCTCGGCTGGCGCATGGTGTTTCTGGTGAACGTCCCCGTGGGCGCCGCTGCCTGCGTGCTCGCAGGCAGACTCCTGCCGAGAATGGCGGGCGCGCAGCACCGGTTCGACCCGGTCGGTGCCACCGCGGTCACCCTGACGCTTGCCCTGATCCTCGCACCTCTGTCCCTGGGCCGGGACGAGGGATGGCCCGTATGGACATGGGTCTGCCTGGCCGCGTCCGCACCTGCTGTCTGGCTGACGCTGCGCTGGCAGAAGACGCTTCGGGCACGGGGCGGTGAACCAGTGCTGGACCCATCCCTGTTCCGTAACCGCCCGTACACGACGCTCGTCGGCGCCGTCGGCCTCTTCCAGCTGTATTTCGGCGCGTACATGTTCACCTTGGCGCTGCTTCTGCAGGCAGGCCTCGACGCGAGTCCCCTCGCGGCGGCCCTCGCCTTCCTTCCGCAAGCGGTGCTCTACAGCATCGGCTCGCTGCTCAGCGGGCGGCTGACGGCCCGCCATGGCGCAGTGGTTCCACAAGCCGGAGGCGCGCTGATCATTCTGGGTCTGGGATTCCTCGCCGCGCAGCTGGCCGTGACAGGGGACCGCATGGAAGCGGTGGATCTGATTCCCTCTCTCGTCCTCGTCGGTCTCGGCAACGGGCTTCTGTTGCCCGCGTTGATGGGCACGGCCCTTTCACACGTGGGCCCGCGGGAAGCAGGCGCGGCGTCGGGTGCCCTCAACACCGTGCAGCAATCGGCAAGTGCCGTCGGCGTGGCCTTGTTCGGCACGTTCTTCTTCTCCGTGGCGGGGCCCGCACTTCGTGAGGCGCATACCGCGATGGCAACCGTCACGCTTGCCTTCATCGCTCTGACCGCGGCGTCGGTGGTCCTCCTGCGGACAAGCCGGGCGAAGACCCCGGTGCTCCCGAGGATGGAGGCGGCAACGGCGTCCGGAGGTGAGATGTCTGCGGGGAATCAGAACGACATGCCCTCCCGCTGAGGGATGTCCCGCAGTGCTTGGTGGACCGAAAACCCCGCCTGACCCGCCCTCCGGGAAGACGCCCTCCGGGAAGACGCCCTCCGGGAGGACGGCGCCACTTTCGGCACAGGCCCTGGCCGAAGGCCGGGTCAGGTACGGGGCAGTGAGGGACCGCGCTCCCCCATGGGACGAGAAGACAGCGTCGGTACGGCCGAGAGGAGTTGTCGCACAGCCATGAGCATCGAACGGATCGACTTGGGGGAAGTGCCCTACGAGGTGGCGCAGAAGAACATGGTTCGCTGGGTCGCCGAGCGGAAGCAGGAGCGTGCCGGGAACCGACTGTTCCTTCTGACCCATCCTCCTGTGATCACTTACACCGCGCGAACACCCGCCGACCAGCTCCCGCCGGCGACGTCGCCGATCAGCCTCGTCGAGGTCGACCGAGGTGGTCACGCCACCTACCACGGACCGGGCCAACTCATCGGCTACCTCGTACTGAACGTACGTGAGCTCGGACCGCGCGGCCTGATTCGACGCATCGAGCGCGCCCTGATCCGTGCGGTGGGATCACTTGGATTCGAGGCGATACGCCGCGACACGCCCCGTGGTGCGGAGAGCCTCGTCGGTGTGTGGACGGCCGACCACCGCAAGCTCGGCTCCATCGGCATGCGCATCAGCGGGGGTGTCACCAGCCACGGATTCGCGCTGAACATCCACCCCGACCTGGACGTCTACACGACGTTCACCGCCTGCGCCCTGCCCGGCACCCGGATGACCTCCCTGGCTCAACTTGCCGTCGAGTCCGGCCTTCCCATGCCGGCCGAAGCGCAGGTGAGAGATGCCGTGGCCGAGGCCGTGACAGGCGAACTGGCGTCAGCCTGGGCGGAATCCTGAGGAAGCAGCGAGGCTCGGTGCGGACGAAACCGTTGCGCGGGAACACGTAGGCGGTGGGATCGGGGCGGCGCTCGCTGCCGGGTCAGCAGATCGGTCGGCGTCCGTGCCCCCTCGCCCGGTTGGACGGCGTCGGGGGCATTCGTCATGGTCGGTTCTCCTTCGGACCGGGCCGCTCGCCCGTCAGGCGCTCGGTCAGCAGGGCGGTCACTTCGGACATGAAGCCGTCCGTCGTTCCGGCGCCGCCGAGGTCGGGGGTGGCCGCGTCCGTACGCGTCGTCTCCAGGACGCAGTCGCGCAGCAGGACGGCCGCCTCGGTGTGGCCGAGGTGGTCGAGCAGCATGGACAGGCACATCGCGGTGGCATACGGGTTGGCGATGCCGCGGCCCGCGATGTCGGGCGCGCTGCCGTGCACGGGTTCGAACAGGGCGAAGCCGCTCTCCGGGCAGAAGCTGGAGCTGCGGGCGAGGCCGAGGCCGCCCATCAGCGCGGCGCCGATGTCGCTGATGATGTCGCCGAACAGGTTGGGCGCGAGGACGCCCTCGTAGGCGGAGGCGTCGCGCACCAGGTGGTAGCAGAACGCGTCGACGTACTCCTCGGAGCCGGTCAGCTCGGGGACGTGGGCGAGCTCGGCGCGGAACACCTCCTGCCACAACCGTCCGGTGTGGGGGACCGCGTTGGCCTTGTGGACCAGCGTCACCCGGCGGCGTCCGGCCGCCCGCAGCCGGCGCAGGCAGGTGCGGACGAAGCGCTCCACGGTGTCACGGGTGTAGACGCACTCGTCCAGGGCGACGCTGACCACGCCCCGGCCGGTGACGGCGCCGCCGACTTGGCTGTACAGGCCCTGGGTGTTCTCCCGGTAGAGGTCGACGGTGCCGTGCGCCAGGTCGAGGGGCCGGTGGTTGACGTACAGGTCGAGTCCGGTGCGCAGGCCGAGCAGGATCTCGCGGCCGTGCGCCATGTCGGGGATCCGCGGGTCGCCGAGGGCTCCCAGGAGCACGGCCCCGTACTCGGTCCTGAGCCGGTCGAGGGCACCGTCGGGCAGGCCCGTCCCGTCGGCGAGCCAGCGGTCGGCGCCCCAGTCCAGGACGTCGTAGGCGATGCCGAGACCGAACGCGTCGTTGAGCAGGCTCAGGGCGGGCAGGGTGGCGGGCACGACCTCCTTGCCGATGCCGTCGCCGGGGACGACCGCGATCCTCATGCCGCCTCCCGCGCGGTGAACATGTCTTCCACGGAGCTCAGCCGGCCGGCGACGGCGGTGGCCGCCACGACGTAGGGAGATGCCAGATACACCTGGCCCGGCCCCGAACGGCCGGGGAAATTACGGTTCTGGGCGCTGACGGTGACCTCGTGCGGGCTCTCGGAGACGCCGGGGCCCGCGTTGATGCAGGCGCCGCAGGAGGGTGGCAGGACCTCCACGCCGACCTCGGTGAAGAGGTCGACGTAGCCGCGCTCGCGGGCGTACGCCATGACGCTCTCACTGCCGACCTGGATGTAGGCCCGTACCCCCTCGGGGACCCGGACACCCCGCTCGCGGGCCCGCGCGAAGACCGAGGCATACATGTCCATGTCGTACGCCTTGCCGCCGGTGCACGAGCCGCCGTACACCTTGTCGACCCGCACCTCGTCACGCACCGACGCCAGCGGCACCGCGTTCCGCGGGTCGCCGGGCAGGGCCACCATCGGCTCGACCGTGTCCAGCGCCAGGTCGAGCGTGTCGGCGTAGGCGGCGCCCTCGTCCGAGCGCGGCGCGACGGGGGCGGTCCGCGCGCGCGGACCGCGCCGCGCAAGATGCGCGTACGTGATCTCGTCCGGCTCGAACAGGGCGGTCATGGCGCCTGCCTCGACAGCCATGTTGCACAGCGTCGCCCGCTCGTCCATGCCGAGGCGGCGCGCTCCGAGGCCGTCGAACAGCAGGACCTTGCCGAGCGCGCGGCTGCCCCTGGCCCGGGGATGGGCGAGCAGGGTGAGCATCACGTCCTTGGCGCAGACCCCGGGCCGCAGCTCGCCGGTGAGGCGGACGCGCAGCACCTCGGGGACCTTCACCAGGATCTCGCGGTTGTACCAGGCGTTGGCGATGTCGGTGGCTCCGACGCCGAACGCGAGCGCGCCGACCGCGCCGGCGGTACAGGTGTGGCTGTCGGTGCCGATGACGACCTGTCCGGGCTCGGCGACCTGCTCCACGATGTGGTTGTGGCAGATGGCCCGGCTGCCGCCGGTGTCGGCGGGGCCGACGAAACGGCCGCCCTGCGCGGTCGCGAACGCCTCCTGGCGAGCTGCCAGACTCTCGACCCGGCCGATCAGCTCCAGTCCCCTGGGCCGCCGCTGGAGGACCTGGGGAGCCAGCGAGAGATGGTCCTGGAAGAAGTAGCAGCTGTCCGGGTCGTCGAGGGTGGCGTCGGGGCCGAACTGGTTGGTGAACATGCCGGCGGCCATCGGGGTCACGTACTCGTGCGAGAAGCGGACGTCGGCCGTCAGGAAGTACGACTCGCCCACGCGGACGCTCGCGCCGGGCGGGAGCGCGTTGCGCGGGGCGAGGCGTCCTTCGACGATCTTCTCGACCACGTTCCGGGGGCGCCGGTCGTCGAAAGAGGTGTCGACGGCCGATGCGTCGGCCGTGTGCCCGCGCCGGTTGAAGCCGAACAGCCCGCCCAGGTCGACGATCGCACGCTCGATGCCGGTGGCGCGGCGGGTGAACGCCTCGAGCGGCAGCGTCTCACCGGCCAGCAGGGCGTCCAACAGCGTGAAGTCGTCGCAGGTCAGCATGCCGACGTTGCGGCAGTTCTGCTGGTAGATGCCCTCGAAGGAGCGGGCGAAGACGACTTCGACACCCGCGTACTTCTCGGCGTAGACGGCGTGCTCGCGCGAGGAGCCGCAGCCCTTCGCCTCGCCGCTGACGATGATCTGTGGCGCGAGATTCCTCACTGCGCCTTCGCCGAACTCCCGCCCCTTCAGGCCGAGGTAGGCGTAGTCGCCGAGCTTCTCGTCGTACCAGTAGCAGCACCAGCCGGGGATGATCTCGTCGGTGGAGATGTTGTCCCGCAGCGGCTCGGTCAGCAGCTGTGCCGGGGTGCGCGCGCAGGTGCCGTCGAGTTGTCCGGCGACGGTGCCGGGGTCCTCGGTCATGACGAGGACGCTGCCGTTCAGCGAGATGGTCTTAGGGAGCGGTCGCAATGATCTGCCTCATCTGTGCGTCGGTGAGCGGGCCGCGTCCGGCCTTCGCCCGTTCGAGAATGGCCTTGACCCGGTTGTCGTCCGTGCTGTCGAAGCCGTGCGTGGTCAGCCAGTACCGCACGTTGCTGGCGCCGGACACCTCGTCGACGAGGACGTCCTGTTCGCGGCCGAGGAGGGCGGCGGGGACGCTGGAGTAGACGGCGTCCTTGAGCAGGGTGTCGCCCTTCTCGTGGGCCTTGAGGATCGCGGAGGCGTGGACGCCCGCGCTGGTCTTGAACACGTCGGCGCCCAGGGCCGGATAGTTCTGCGGGATGGACACGTCCAGCACCTGCGCGGCGTACTCGGCGTACTCCCGCAGCGCCGTCAGGTCGTAGCCGTCGTCCCCTTCGAGGGTGCGGTTGACGACGAGCTGGTCCAGGGACGCGTTGCCGGTGCGTTCCCCGATGCCGAGGATCGTGCCGTGCACGCGTGCGCAGCCGAGGGAGAGGGCGGTCAGCGAGTTGGCGAGGGCCAGGCCCCGGTCGTTGTGCCCGTGCCACTCCAGGTCCACGAGGTGGCCGCGGTCGGTGAAGTACCGGCGGGTCCACCGGATCAGGGCGGCGGTGCCGTGCGGCAGCGCGGCGCCGACGGTGTCGCACAGGCACAGCCGGTTCACGCCGGTGTCGATCGCGACGTCGTAGATGCGGCCGAGCACCTCGGGGGTGCAGCGGACCGCGTCCTCCAGGACGAGGACGAAGGTGACGCCCTCGTGTGTACAGGAGCGCACGGTGGCGCGGATGGTCCGCTCGATGGTGGTGACGTCCCAGTCCTCAACGTACTGCCGGATCGGGCTCACGCCGGTGAACACATAGGCGTCCAGGGGTATCTGGGCCTGCTGGGCGATCTCGCAGATGGCGTGCACGTCCGCGGGGTGGGTGCGGCCGGCGTAGCCGACGGAGAACGGGTGGCGGGCGGCGGCGACGTGCCGGGCGAGGTCCAGGCACTCCCGGGCCGCGGACGGGCCGGAGCCGGGGAAGCCCAGGTCGGCGGCGCGGATGCCGGAGCGCACCATGTGGTCGACGAGGCGCAGCTTCCGGTCCTGGCCGGGGTTGGTGACGTTCGGGGCCTGGAGCCCGTCGCGCAGCGTTTCGTCGAAGAGCAGCCCGGTGCAGGCGAGCGGGGCCTCGGCGGCGGGGTCGGCGTCGGCCTCCATGTCGTTCCAGGAGAACCAGACGTCGGGGGTGTCCGGCGGCATGTCGGGGTGCGACTCGGCTGTGCTCACTGCGAACCTCCCGTGCGGAAGCGGTTGATGGCGTCGATGTGCTGGGCCCGCTTCTCGTGGTCGCGCACGCCCAGGCCCTCCTCGGGAGCGAGGCACAGCACACCGACCTTGCCCTGGTGGGCGTTGCGGTGGACGTCGTGGGCGGCCTGGCCGGTCTCCTCCAGGGAGTACACCTTGGAGAGGGTCGGGTGGATCCTGCCCTTGGAGACGAGGCGGTTGGCCTCCCAGGCCTCGCGGTAGTTGGCGAAGTGGGAGCCGATGATGCGCTTCAGGGACATCCACAGGTAGCGGTTGTCGTACTCGTGCATGTAGCCCGAGGTCGAGGCGCAGGTGGTGATGGTGCCGCCCTTGCGGGTGACGAAGACGGAGGCGCCGAAGGTCTCGCGGCCGGGGTGCTCGAAGACGATGTCGATGTCCTCGCCGCCGGTCAGTTCGCGGATGCGCTTGCCGAAGCGCTTCCACTCCCTGGGGTTCTGGGTTTTCTCGTCCTTCCAGAACGTGTAGCCCTCGGCATCGCGGTCGATGATCGCCGTGGCGCCCATCTTCCGGCAGATCCCGGCCTTCTCCGGAGAGGAGACGACGCAGACCGGGTTGGCGCCGCCGGCCAGCGCGAACTGGGTGGCGTAGGAGCCGAGACCGCCGCTGGCGCCCCAGATCAGGACGTTGTCGCCCTGTTTCATGCCGGCGCCGTTGCGCGAGACCAGCTGGCGGTACGCGGTCGAGTTGACGAGACCGGGGGCCGCTGCCTCCTCCCAGCTGAGGTGGGCGGGCTTGGGCATCAGCTGGTTGGACTTGACGAGCGCGATCTCGGCGAGGCCGCCGAAGTTGGTCTCGAAGCCCCAGATGCGCTGCTCGGGGTCGAGCATCGTGTCGTTGTGGCCGTCGGACGACTCCAGTTCGACGGAGAGGCAGTGCGCGACGACCTCGTCGCCCGGGTGCCAGACGTTCACGCCGGGTCCGGTGCGCAGCACGACGCCCGCGAGGTCGGAGCCGATGACGTGGTACGGCAGGTCGTGGCGCTTGGCCAGTTCGCCGGTGCGGCCGTAGCGCTCCAGGAACCCGAACGTCGGCAGCGGTTCGAAGATCGACGACCAGACGGTGTTGTAGTTCACCGACGACGCCATCACCGCCACCAGGGCCTCTCCCGGGCCCAGTTCGGCCACGGGCACGTCGGCGAGGTGGAGGGACTTGCGCGGGTCCTTGTCCGCACTGTCGATCCCCGCGAACATCTCCGTTTCCTCGCGGCGCAGCACCACCGCCCGATGCGCCTCCGGCAGGGGCAGGGCCGCCGCCGCCCGGGCGGAGAGGGGGCCGTCGGCCGCGGACGCGAGGATCGCCTCACGGATCTCGCGCATCAGCGCCCGCCTCCGTCCACGGGTGCCCGGCCACCGCGGAACAGCCTGATCCGGTCGACGCCGATGCGGTCGCGGGCCGCTTGGTCCGTGACACCGAGCCCCTCCTCGGGGGCCTGGCAGAGCACGCCCACCTTGCCGATGTGCTGATTGGTCTGAACGCTGCGCGCCGCCTCGCCGACCTCGTCCAGGCCGTACACGGCCGAGAGCGCGGGCACGATCCGGCCGGCCGAGACGAGCCGGTTCGTCTCCCACTGCTCTTGGAGGTTGGCGCCGTGGCTGCCGATGATCCGCTTGAGCTTCATCCACAGGTAGCGGTTGTCGAACTGGTGCTGGTAGCCGGTGCTCGACCCGCACGTGACGACGGTGCCGCCACGCCGCGCGAGGAACACCGATGCCGCGAAAGTGGCCCGGCCGACATGCTCGAAGACGATGTGCGGATCCTCACCGACGGCCTTGCGGACGGCCTTGCCGAGGCGCTTCCAGCCGTCGGGCCGCTGCATGCTGCCCGGGTCGCCCTGCTCGATCTCGGTGCGGTCGATGACGACGTCGCAGCCGAGCCTGCGGACGGTCTCCGCCTTCTCCGCGGAGCTGACGATGCCGACGGCGGTACCGCCGCCGTTGCGTACGAACTGCAGGGCGTAGCTGCCGAGGCCACCGCTCGCGCCCCAGATGAGGACGACGTCGCCCTGCTTCATCCGGGCGCCGCGGTCGCTGACCAGCATGCGGTAGGCGGTGCCCGCGCACAGGGGGTTGCTGGCCGCCTCCTCCCACGTCAAGTGGGCCGGTTTGAGCAGGAGTTGGCTGGCACGGACGACCGCGTAGTCGGCGAGGCCGCCGAAGTTCGTCTCGAAGCCCCAGGCCCGCTGGTCCTCGCCCATCATGCCGTCGGCATGGCTGGCCGGCTCCTGGTCGTTTATGTGGGCCGTGGCCACCACCACGTGATCGCCGGGCCGCCAGTGCTGGACGGCGGAGCCCACCCGGACCACGACACCGGCCGCGTCGGAGCCGAGCACGTGGTACGGCTGGTCATGGCGGGTGTGCCAACCTCCCTGCGCGGCAAGGTGCTTGAGGAAGCCGAAGGTCGGCAGCGGCTCGAACATGGCCGACCACACGGTGTTGTAGTTGATGGCGGCAGCCATCACCGCGATCAGCACCTCGTCGGGCGCGATCTCGGGCATCGGCACCTGGCCCACGTGCAGGGACTTGCGGACGTCCTTGTCCGGTACCCCGGTGAACATCTCGGTGTCCCGCGCGCGGATGTGCGCGGCTCGGTACGTTTCGGGCAGCGGGTGTGCCGTCGGCTCTTCGCCGGGTCCGGCCACCGGCCCCGTCCGGGTGGGGGGCGTCATGGTGCTCCTGTCGTCCTGCGTCGATGGGGGAGAGGCACGTCAGATGTCGAGGAGGCCGGCACTCCCGCCGTCCGTCCACGCCTGGGCGACGCGCGGGTAGGCGGCCGGCAGCTCACGTCCGAGCCGGGCCCACAGGGCGGTCAGCCGGCCCTGTGCGGCGTCGCAGTGCACGTCCGTGAGGTCCTGGGCCAGGGGCGCCGCCGGGTCGGCCGCCGGGTCGAGGTGCGCGGCGCGGGCGAGCACGACGGCCTGCCCGAACAGCTCCGTGACGATCCGGTTGACCGTGATCAACGTCTCTTGGCGGGCGAGGAGTTCGGCGGGCGGAAGCGTCGAGGTCAGCACGCCGCAGGCGTCCGCGAGGCGGTGCACGTCGTGCTCGACGCGCGCGAGGTGGTCCTGGTTGGCGGCCGACAGGGTCGTGGCGGCCACCGGCTTCGGCGTCCCGGTGCGCTCCGGCCGCTCGCCCCGGTAGTAGGTGGAGAGCAGCCGGGCCGCCAGGACCCGGTCCAGGTTGAAGTCGACACCGCCCCCGATGCGCAGACCGCGCACGTCGCGTTGAGCCTGCTCGGCGGGCAGGTCCGGCGCGCCGCGGGCGGCCTTGCCGCGTGCGCTCTCGTAGCCCTGCGCGCCGAGCAGCGAGACCGTGCGGTCGGTGACCCGCCAGGCCGCCGTCGACGTGAGGTTCTTGAGCGCGTCGCGCTCCCACAGCGGCGCCCGGGTGCCCTGCCAGGCCAGTGCCCAGCGCACCGCGCTGTCCGCGGCGAACACGTCGGCGGCGGACGCGGCGATCATCCGCTGCACGGCTTCGTAGGAGGCGAGTTCCTTGCCGTCGACGCGCCGGGTGGCGACCCAGTCGCGGGCCCAGCCCAGACTGCGCCGTGCCGAAGCCACCGAGGGGGCGCTGATCAGGTAGACGCGGGCGAGGGTGTGCAGTTCCGCGAAGGGGGAGGCGGTGCGCCACTGTTCGTGCGCGGAGACCATGTGACCGTCCGGAACGAACACGTCGGTCAGCCGGATGTGGGAGGTGGGCGCGCCGTGCAGGCCCATGAACTCGTGTTCGGCGACCACCTCGAAGCCGGGCGCGGGCGTCTCGACGAAGAACAGCCCGACATGGCCGGTCGCCTCGACGGTGGCGGTGACGGCGAGCAGCCGGGCCCGTGAACCGTTGGTGATGAAGACCTTGTCGCCGCTGAGGAGATGACCGGTGCCGTCCGCGCTGCGCCGGGCGAGGCAGGAGCGGTCGGTGTTGGCCGCGCCCTCCGGTTCGGTGCTGGCGATGGCGGACAGCGAGCCCTCGGCCAGGTGCCGGGTGAGCAGGTCGCGCAGCGCCGCGTCGGGCCGCGTCGGCAGATAGGTGCTCGGGCCCATGGAGTTGTGGCCCGCCAGCATCATGGAGACGGCGGGGCTGTGGGCGGCGGCCGTCTCGAAGACCCGGAACGCCCCGTACTCGGACAGGCCGAGGCCGCCGTCCTCGCGCGACAGCAGCATGGCCAGGAAACCGGCGTCGGCGAGGGCGCGCACCAGGTCGTCGCCGAGGGGCCGGCCGCCGTCCACCGCGCGGGCGTCCACGTGCCGGTCGAGAATGCGGCGCAGCGCGTCGATCGCTTCGTCGGCGGTGCGCCGGTCCTGATCGGACGGCGCGGGAGCCTCGCACAGCCGGTCCCAGGGGAACGTGCCGTGGATCATGTCGCGCAGGATGTTCAGGGGCATATCGCTCTCCGTAGTACGTTCATGAACTCCTCCGGCCGTTCGCGGAAGTAGAAGTGGCCGCCGGGCAGGAGCCGCAGGTCGAAGCCCGCGGTGGTGTGCCGGCGCCATTCGGGCAGCAGCGGGGTGGCGAGGTCGTCGTCGCCACCGACGACGGTGATGGGCACGTCGAGGGGCGGTCGGTGCGCGTGCCGGTACGTCTCGAAGATCGTGAAGTCGGCGCGGTAGGCGGGCAGGACCAGCCGCAACAGGTCCGGGTCGTCGCGCAGGGTGGCCGGGATGACTCCGTACCGGCGGTGGACGGCGTCGATCAGTTCGGCGTCGCCGAGGGTGTGCAGAGGTGCACGGGGGTGGGCGAGGTGGGGTGCGGGGTAGGCCGACAGGACGAGCCGGCGGGGCATCGGGCGTCCGGCCGCGCGCAGCGCCCGGGCCGTCTCGAAGGCGGTGAGCCCGCCGAGGCTGTGCCCGAAGAACGCGAACGGGCCCTGGAAGTCGGTGGTGGCGAGGAGCCCGTCGGTGAACTCCTCGACGGAGGTGACGGGTCGTTCGGTGACGCGGGAGCCGCGCCCCGGCGCCTGGACGCCCCAGACCTCCACGTCGTCGATGTCGTCGGCCCAGCGCACGTACTCGCCGGGCGAGCCCCCGCTGTGCGGGAAGCAGTACAGGCGCAGCGCCGCTTCGGGCCGTTTGCGGCGGCGCACCAGCCAGGGTGAGGCGGCGGTCGTCATCGGGGGGCCTCCTGCGTGCTGGTGCTGGTGCTGGTGCGGGTGTCGACCAGTGCGGCCAGGGCCGCGACCGTCGCATGGGTGAAGATCTCCCTGGTCTCCAACGGGATGCCGAAGGTGTCGCGCAGCCAGGCGGCGAGCCGGGAGGCGAGGACGGAGTCGCCGCCGAGGTCGAACAGGCTGTCGCTGGGCTCGACTTCGTCGACGCCGAGCAGGTCGCGGAAGACGCCGGCCACGGCGGTCTGCGCCTTCGATGCGGACGCCGCCGCCGGTGTGGTGGCCTCGGCGACGGCCGGTTCGGGGGAGGTGTCCCGGCCCATCCACCCGGGCGGCGTCGGCAGGCCCGAGCCGCCCGTCGTCTCCTGTGCCGGCTCGACCAGGTAGTGGCGCCGGTGCAGCGGGTGCCCGGGGAGTTTGGCGCGGCGCGCGGGGCGGCCGGCCCGGACGGCCGGCCAGTCGACCCGGGCGCCGGACAGCCACAGCCGGCCCAGGGCGTCGAGGGCGACGACGTCCGCGGGGGTGGGGTCGGTCGGGTGCGGCTGGGACTGGGCGACGAGGTGGCGGGCGGTGAGGGCGGGGTGCTGGCGGGTCAGGGTGGTGAGGGTCATGCCGGGGCCGACTTCCAGCAGCACCTGGTCCGGGTCGGCGAGGAGGGTGGTCAGGGCGTCGCTGAAGCGGACGGCTCGGCGCATGTGCGCCGTCCAGTACTCCGGGTCGGTCAGTTCCCCCGGCCGCACCCGGGCACCGGTCGTGTCGGAGACGAACGGTACGTCGGGGTCGTGGAGTTCGACTGCGGCCACGGCGGCGCGGAACTCCGCCAGGATCGGCTCGACGAGCGGCGAGTGGCCCGCACCTGAGATGCGCAGCTTGCGGAAGTCGATTTTTTTGTCGGCCAGTTGGGCGGCCAGCAGATCGATCTCCGTCTCCGGCCCCGACACGGTCACCTGGCCGGGGCCGTTGACCGCGCCGACCGTCACCGTGTCCGGCAGCAGCGGCAGCACCTCGGCCTCGGGCCTCTTGACCGCGAGCATCGCTCCGGCCGCCACGGTCTCCAGCAACTGCCCGCGCCGGCCCACCAGGCGCATGCCGTCGGCGAGCGAGAACACCCCGGCGACGCAGGCGGCTGCGTAGGCCCCGAGGCTGTGGCCGACCACGGCGGACGGGGTGATGCCCCAGTGCCGCCACAGGCGTGCCAGCGCGTATTCGACGGCGAACACGGCGGGCTGGGCCACCGTGATCGTGTTGATCCGGCGCTGGGCCTCCGCGAGCGCCTGCGGATCGTCCTCGCGGGGCAGCAGCAGGGAGCGCAGGTCGAGCCCGAGGCCGTCCCGCGCGGCGTCGCACGCCGCGTCGAGGTGCCGTCCGAACTCGGGCTGGCGTTCGTACAGCGCACGGGCCATGCCGACGTGCTGGCCGCCTTGGCCGGGGAACATGAAGGTCACCGGGCGATCGGCCGGCACGCGGGTGGAGCTGACCACACGGCGGGCCCCGGAGTCCGCCAGGACACGGGCCGCCTGCTCGCTCGTCTCGGCGGCGTCGGTGACGAGGAAACGCCGGTACGGGTGTTCCGCGCGCCCCTGCTGCAAGGTGAGCGCCACGGCGTCCAGCGCTGGTCCGGGCTGCTCGGCCAGCCTGCGGGCGGTGGCCGTGGTGAGCGCGTCCAGGTCCTGCGGGGTCCTGGCGGACAGCGGCAGCAGCTGCGCCGCGCGCCCGGTGGGCCCGGGCGTGGGCGGGGGCGGTTCCTCCAGGACGACGTGGGCGTTGGTGCCGCCGATGCCGAGGGCGGTGACGGCGGCGCGGCGCGGCCCCGCGGTGCGGTGCCAGGGCCGCAGCTCGGTGTTGACCTCGAAGGGACCCGCGGCGAAGTCGATCTCCGGGTTGGGCCGCGAGTAGTTCAGGCTGGGTGCGACCCGGCCGTGCTCGACGGTGAGGACGGCCTTGATGAAGCCGACCACGCCGGCGGCCGAGTCGGTGTGCCCGATGTTCGTCTTGACCGAGCCGATGTAGCAAGGGCCCTGGGTGCGGTCGGTGCCGAACGCCCGGTTGAGCGCGGCAACTTCGATGGGGTCCCCGAGCGGGGTGCCGGTGCCGTGGGTTTCCACGTAGCCGATCGAGGCCGGGTCGATCCCGGCGGCGGCGTGCGCGGCGCGGATGACCCTGGTCTGGCCCTCGATGCCGGGCGCGGTGAAGCCGATCTTCGCGCCCGCGTCGTTGTTGACGGCGGAGCCGCGCAGCACGGCGTGGATGTGGTCGCCCGCCGAGAGCGCGTCGGAGAGCCGCTTGAGCACGACGACGGCGGCGGCGCTGCCGCCGACGATGCCGGAGGCGTCGGCGTCGAAGGCCCGCACATGTCCCTCCCGGGCGAAGGGGCCGCCCTCGGTGTAGCGGACCGGCAGCAGGGGCAGCCGGATGCCCGCGCCGCCGGCCAGGGCGATCTCGCAGTCCCCGCTCTTGAGCGACTGGGCGGCCAGGTGGATGGCGGTCAGCGAGGTGGAGCAGGCGCTCGCCACGGTGACGGCGGGGCCCGACAGGCCCAGCTTGTGGGCGGCGCGGGTGGTGAGGTGGTCGGCGCCCGCGGCGAGCCGGAACTCCCAGTCGTCGGCGAACGGCAGCCGGGCCCGCTGCGACTGCAGCACGGAGTAGTACGTCGTCATACTGCCGCCGGCGAAGACGCCGACACGGGGCCCGTCGGCGCTCGGGACGTGCCCGGCGTCCTCCAGGGCGGTGTGCGCCACTTCGAGGAAGACGCGCTGCTGCGGGTCGATCAGGAGGGCCTCGCGCGGGGAGTAGCCGAAGAACGCGGCGTCGAACTCGGCGGCGCCCTCCAGCAGACCGAATGCGGTGAGCCCTTCGCCGCCCTCCGGCACCTCGTCGAGCGGGGTGATGGACTCGATGCCCTCGCACAGGTTCCGCCAGAACGTGGCAACGTCGGGGGCACCGGGGAACCGGCCCGCCATGCCGACCACGGCGATGGGCTCGTGGGCCGCGGCTCCGGCCGTACGGGGGTGCTCGGGAGCGGCGGCCGGGGCGGTGGTCGCGGGGGCTCCCAGGTGCTGCGCGAGGGAGGCGACGGTGGTGTGCTCGAAGAGCGTCATCAGGGGCACGTGGACGCCGAGGTCGGCGGCGAGCCGGTGGTGCACCCGAGTGAGCAGCAGTGAGTGGCCGCCCAGGTCGAAGAAGGTGTCGTACGGGTCCACGTCCGACAGGCCCAGGACGTCGCACCAGATGGCGGAGATGTCGCGGACGAGGGCTCGGACGTCCGTCCGCGGCACCCGGCCGGGGCCGGCGGCCGGCTCCGTGCGGGACGCCGGGACCGGGCGGCCCGTCGAGGGCGGCTGGGTGCCGGGTGCGGGCAGGGCGCGCACGTCCACCTTGCCGTTGAGCGTCAGCGGCAGGGCGGTCAGGGGGACGACGAAGGCGGGCGCCATGTACGCGGGCAGGTGGCGCGCGACATGGGCGCGCAGGTCGCGCGGGGATGCCGGGGCGGCGCCGGCGGTGTCGAGGACCACGTAGGCGACGAGTTGGGCGCCGGAGGCGGTGTCCCGGACCATGACGTGCGCGTCGCGCACCTGCTCGTGGCGGCGCAGGGCGGCCGAGATCTCGCCGGGTTCGATGCGGTGGCCGCGCAGCTTCACCTGTTCGTCGACGCGGCCGATGAACTCGATCTCGCCGTCGCCGCGCAGCCGGGCCAGATCGCCGGTGCGGTAGAGGCGGGCGCCTGCGCGGTCGGCGAAGGGATCGGGCAGGAAGCGTTCGGCGGTCGCGGCGGGCAGACCGAGGTAGCCGTCGGCCACACCGGCGCCGCCGATGTGCACCTCCCCGACGACGCCTGCGGGCACCGGGCGCAGGGCCCCGTCGAGGAGGTGGACGCGCACTCCTGCGGCGGGACGGCCGATGGCCGGGTCCCCGTGGCCGGCGCCCTCGGGGGCCACGGCGCCGATGGTGGCGAGCACCGTCGTCTCGGTCGGTCCGTAGACGTTGAGGAGCTGGAACGGCAGGCCGGCCCGGGGCCGCACGGTCAGGCGCTCGCCGCCCGTGATCATCAGTCGGAGCGCGGTGCCGGTGCCCCAGTCCAGGCCCAGCAGCGGTGCGGCCAGGGCGACCGGGAGGGTGGTGAGGGTCAACGCGTGAGCGGCGAGCCACTGTTGGTACGCGGCCGGCACCAGCAGCGTGGCCCGGTCGGGGAAGTGAAGGGTGGCGCCCGACGCGAGGGTCGGCCAGATCTCCAGCTGAGTGGCGTCGAACCCCGGTGAGAAGACGCAGCTGGCCCGGTCGTCGGCGGTGATGTTGTACGTGTCGGCGTACCAGGACACCAGGTTGGCGAGGCCGCGGTGCGGGACCCGGACCCCCTTGGGGCGGCCGGTCGAGCCGGAGGTGAACATGAGGTACGCGAGGTCGTCACCGGTGACGTCGTCCGCGACGGCCCCGGTGCCCGCCGCTTCCTGCGCGTCGGGCGCCACCCGGGGCAGCCCCTCGAACCGGTGGTGCAGCTCCTCGGTGGTGACCACGGCGACGGCCCCCGCCTCGGCGGCCATCGCACGGGCCCTGGCCCCGGGGTGTTCCGGGTCGACGGGCAGGAACGCGGCGCCGGCGGCCAGCACCGCCAGCTCCGCGACGACGAGGTCGACGCCGGTGGGCAGGCAGACCGCGACGACACCACCGCGGCAGGCCCCGTGCCGGCGCAGGGCGGACGCCAACCTATCTGCCCGGTCGGCCAGTTCGCCGTACGTGAGCCGGTCGGCGGCGGCGACCAGGGCGGTGCGGCCGGGACTGCGCCGGGCCTGCTCCAGCACCCGCAGATGTACGGGGCGGGTGTCGCGCGGGGCGCCACCGTCCAGGCGGTGCAGCAGGTCGGCGACGTGTGCGTCGTCGGCCAGGCGCAGCGCTCCGACCGGGGTGCCGGGGGCCTCCAGCGCATGACCGAGCAGCTGCTCGAAGGCGTCGGCGATGCCCGCCACGGTCCCGGCGTCGAACAGGTCGGCGTTGTACTCCCAGATGAGGGCGGGGGTGGTGGCCCCCGACCCGCTCCTGTCGGCCGGGACGAGGATCAGGCTCAGTTCCGTCTTGGCGGTGCCGTTGCCGGGCTCGGCGACGACGGCGCGGGCGGTGCCGAACCGGGCGCTCTGCTCGCCGTGGTCGTGGACGGTGATCATGCTCTGGAACAGCGGCGGACGGGCCGGTGTGCGGGGCACGTCAAGGGCGTCCACCACGGTCGGCAGCGGACACTCCTGGTGGGCCGCGGCATCCAGGACGGTGTCCCTGGCCTGGCGCAGCAGGTCGCTGAACGGGGTGTCGGCATCCAGGACCGCCCGTAGCGCCACGGTGTTCATCACCACGCCGACCAGCGCCTGTTCCGCGCGCCCCGGCCGGTTCGCCATGGGCGTGCCGACGCACAGATCGGTGTCGCCGCTGTAGCGGTGCAGGACCGCGACGAGCGCGGCGTACAGCACCATGAACGTGGACGCCGACTCCGTGCGCCCCAGCCGGGCGCATTCCTCCAGGAGGCCGGGTGGCAGTTCGCGGACCACGCGCCCGCCTCGGGTGGTGTGGACGGCGGGGCGCGGCCGGTCGGTGGGCAGGTTGACCACCCCGGGGGTGCCCGCCAGCTTCCGCTTCCAGTAGTCCAGTCGAGTCCGCGCCGGCGGGGACATGGCCGCGCGGCGCCCGGCCCGCGCGTGGTCGCGGTACTGGAGCGGTGGCGGGTCCAGGCGCGCCGGCCGGCTCTCCAGGCGAGCGTTGTACAACTCCTCGGCCTCACGGACGACGACCGAGAAGGACATGCTGTCGTGGACGATGTGGTGGGCGACGACGAGGAGGACGTGCTCCTCGGGCGCGAGGGTGTAGGCCGTCCACCGCTCCAGCGGGAGCTCGGCGAGGTCGAAGGAACGGGCCGTCTCCTGGCGGACGGCGTGTTCCAGGGCACGCGCGCGCTCCTCGTCGGGCAGGCCGGACAGGTCGACACGGTGGATCCGGGTCACGGCCGCGCCGTGGACCTCGGGAACGGGCCGGCCCGACCGGTCGTGGTAGGTGGTGCGCAGGATGTCGTGCCGGGCGTGCACCTCGCCGAGCGCCGCCTCCAGGGCGTCGAGGTCGAGAGGCCCGTCGACGCGCACGGTGCGGTAGCCGTTGTAGACGGGGTCGTCGGGTGTCAGCCGGTGCAGGAACCACATCTGTTCCTCGTTCACCGAGAGCTCGTCCGGGTCATTTCCCGGGGAGGCCGTGCCGGGAACGACAACCGGTTCCGGGGCGGAAGCGAGAGAATCCAGCACGTCGGCGAATTCTCCGAACGTAGGATGCAGAAATATTTCCCGCACCCCCACCGGAATTCCGGTCAGCTCACTCAGGCGACCGCATATCCGTGTCGCGAGAAGTGAATCACCGCCCAGCTCGAAGAAACTGTCACGCTCCTCGACCAAGTCGACCTCAAGCACCTCGCGCCACACCTTCAGGAGCACTGTTCTCGCAGGCAGGGGCAGTTCTGGACGCACTTCACTGGGATGCACGAAAATCTCCATCGAATGACAGAACCATCAACTGAAAAGGCGAGGGAGCCCGGCGCGAGAGGCCGATTGGCCGCAGTCCCACAAGTATTCCGAAAGGAATCGGGGAACATCTGAACGACTTTTTCCAAGCTATCCGTTGACGCTCCGTCCGGTCAAGACATAGTTTTCCTCCGTCGTTATTTCCGATCCCGGAGAACCATGGCCATGCAGCACACCGTTCCGCCTCCCGCCCTGTCCTTCCGCGGCGCCGCGGCCGAGAGCTCCGTCATCCGCGAGGCCCTGGCGCTGACCGCCCGTCCCGAAGTGATCTCCTTCGCGGGCGGCCTGCCGGCCTCGGAGCTGATCGACACCGACGGCATACGCGCGTCCTACGACCACGTGCTCTCCCGCTCCCCGCACCGGGCCCTGCAGTATTCGCTCACCGAGGGCGACCCCGTGCTGCGCGAGGCGATCGCGGCCCGGCTGGTGCGCGACGGGCTCGCCGCCCACCCCGACCGGCTGCTCGTCACCACCGGCTCCCAGCAAGCCCTCGCCGTGCTGACGGGCGTCCTGCTGGAGCCCGGCGACACCGTCCTGGTCGAGGACCCCACCTACCTGGCGGCGCTGCAGTGCTTCGGGCGGGCGGGAGTGCGGGCGGTCCCCGTGCCCACCGACGCCGACGGCATCGACGTGACGGCTCTGCCCGGCCTCGTCGCCGCGCACCGGCCCAAAGCCGTCTACCTGGTGCCGACCTTCCAGAACCCGACCGGACGCACCCTGCCCGCCGACCGCCGCGCGGCCCTGGCCCGGCACGCGGCCCGGCACGGCTTCTGGATCATCGAGGACGACCCGTACGGCGAGCTGCGCTTCCGCGGTGAACACCTGCCGCGGATCGCACAGTTGCCGGACGCCGCCGACCGCACCGTGCTGCTCGGCAGCTTCTCCAAGATCCTCTCCCCCGGGATGCGGCTCGGCTGGCTGCACGCTCCGGCACAGGTGCGCCGCGCCTGCGCCGTGGCGAAGCAGTCCCTGGACCTGCACACGTCGGCCGTCGACCAGGCCGCCGCCGCCCGCTACCTTGCCGCATACGACCTGGACGCCCATCTCGGCCGCTGCCGCACGGCGTACGCGGAACGCTGCGCGGCGCTCCTCCGAGCGCTCGAAGGCGTGCTGCCGCACGGCAGTCGGTGCGGCAGGCCCGACGGTGGGATGTTCGTCTGGGTGCGGCTGCCCGACGGGTACGACACGGCGCGGCTGCTGCCGCGGGCCGTCGAGCGCGAGGTGGCCTTCGTGCCCGGGGCGCCGTTCTTCGCGGGGGAGGGCGACCCGGCGACCCTGCGGCTCTCCTTCGCCGCCCACGATCCGGTGGTGATCGCCACGGGCGTGGCGCGTCTGAAGCCGCTGTTCGGCTGACCATGGTGCGCGGCGGGCGTCCAGCGCGCCGGACACCCGCGCTCACGCCCCCACCATGTGGGTTCCTCCGTCCACATGGACGATCTCGCCGGTGGTCTTCGGGAACCAGTCCGAGAGCAGGGCCACCACCGCGCGGGCGGCCGGCTCGGGATTCTCCAGGTCCCAGCCGAGCACCGCGCGCGAGGTGCCGGCGTCGGCCAGTTCCTGGAACCCCGGGATGGACTTGGCGGCCGTGGACCGGATCGGCCCCGCCGAGACCAGGTTGCACCGGATGCCGTCGCCGCCGAGGTAGCGCGCGAGGTAGCGGCTGGTGGCCTCGAGCGCTGCCTTGCCGACGCCCATCCAGTCGTAGTGGGGCCAGGCCTGCTGTGCGTCGAAGTCCAGCCCGACGACGGCTCCCCCGCGCCGGCGCAGGAGCGGCAGCACGGCAACGGTCAGCGCCTTGAGCGAATACGCGGACACCTCCAAGGACGTGGCGACCGAATCCCAACCGGTGTGCAGGAAGTTGCCGCCGAGGGCGTCGCGCGGCGCGAACGCGATCGAGTGCACCACCCCGTCGAGCGCCGCGTCCGGGCCGAGCTGCGCGGCGACCCGGTCGGCCAGCGTCTCCAGGTGGTCCTGGTTCTGGACGTCCAGGTCGACGATGGCGGCGGGCTCGGGCAGCCGCTGGGCGATCAGCTCGACGAGCGAGCGCCGCCCGAACGCCGTCAGGACCACCCGGGCGCCCTCCTGCTGCGCGAGCCGCGCCGCGTGGAAGGCGATCGACTGCTGCGTCAGCACGCCCGTGACCAGGACGGTCTTTCCTTCGAGTAGTGCGCTCATGTCCTCAACGGTCCTCGCTCGGTGGGCCGTCGGCGGCTCCGACGGCCAGGGGTACGGGGGCGGCGGCGCACTCCGGCTCCGCCACCGACGCCAGATGGGCCAGCAGGGAGCCGACGATGCGCGGGCCGTCGCGGGTCAGCACGGATTCGGCATGGAACTGCATCGAGGCGAACCGCCCAGAGCGCAGTGCGTGCACCTCGCCGGTGCCGGCGTCACGACTGACCTCCATGCGGGTCCCACCGGGCCCGGACAGGACGTCACGCGGGCTGCGCGCCGCGAACGTGTTGTAGAAGCCGACGTGCTCCCGGCGGCCGAACAGGTCGATCTCCCGTTGCACGCCCTGGTTGGGCACGTCCCTGCGGACCAGGTCGAGGCCGAGGACCCGGCTGAGCACCTGGTGGCTGAGGCACACCGAGAGGAACGGCCTCCGAGTGACGAGGAGTTGACGAATCGCGCGGTCCAGATGGGCGATCTTCGGATCGGCCGTGTCCCGAGGATCGCCGGGCCCCGGTCCCATGACGACGAGGTCGTGGTCGTCGAAGGCATACGGCTCGTCGAAGCGGCGCACCGTCACCTCGGTCCCCAGGGAGCGCAGTTGCATCTCGATCATCGAGGTGAAGGTGTCCTCGGCGTCGACGACGAGGACCCGCCGCCCGATGAGCGGCCCGCCGCGCGCCGCGGCCGACCGGGGACGGTCGGCCAGCCAGAAGGCGCCGAGCGGGTCGTTGCGGCCGCTCAGCGCCGAGCGGACCCGCGGATGGTCGCGGAACCCGGTCGGTGCCGTGTCCCGCAGGGCGGCGAGCAGTCCGGCCGCCTTGGCCCGGGTCTCGGCCACCTCGGACGCCGGGTCGGAGTGGCGCACGAGAGTGGCGCCGACGCCGATGGCGAGCCGGCCCGCGCGGTCGATGTCGGCGGTCCTGATCAGGATCGCCGAGTCGAGGGTGCGCGTTCCGTGCCCGTCCCGGCCGATGAGCGCGGCGACGCCGCTGTAGTAGCCCCGGCCGCCCGGCTCGTGGCGGGCGATGACCCGGCAGGCGCTCTGCAGCGGGCTGCCGGTGACCGTCGGCGCGAACAGCGTCTCGCGCAGGATCTCCTGGGGGGTGCGTGCGGTGCGGCCCTCGATGAAGTACTCGGTGTGCGCGAGGCGGGACATCTCCTTCAGGTAGGGCCCCACGACGCGCACGTGGTCGGGGCAGAGGCGGCTCATCATCTTGAGCTCCTCGTCGACGACCATGTACAGCTCGTCGGCCTCCTTGCGGTCGGCCAGGAAGTCCATGACGCCGGTGAGTGTGGGGCCGCCCGCCGGGTAGCGGTAGGTGCCGCTGATGGGATTCATCACGGCGGTGCCGTCGCGCAGGCTCAGGTGCCTCTCCGGCGAGGCGCCGACGAAGGTCCGCTCGCCGGTGTGGATGACGAACGTCCAGTAGGCCGCGGCCTCGCGTTCCAGGAGCCGCCGGAACAGGGTCAGCGCGTGGTGCACCCCGTAGTCGGTGATCTCGGCGACGAAGGACCGCTTGATGACGAAGTTCGCGCCCTGCCCGGTGCCGATCTCGTCGGCGATCACCCGGCCCACGACGGCCGCGTAGTCGTCGTCACTGACGTCGAAGCCGCCGCCGGACAGCTCGATCCCCCGGTCCGGCACCCGGATCAGGACCTCGGCGAGCGGCACCGCCGCCTGCTCGCGCACAGTGAGCGAGAGCAGCGGAGCCCCGTCGTCGGCGCAGTCGAAACCGCGCTCGGTGATCTGCCGGAAGGGCACGACGGTCAGTACCTCGTGGTGGGCCCCGGCCTCCCGGGCCGAGGCGGGCAGCGGGAGCGCGTCGAGCGTGGCGTGCTCGCGGACCTCGCCCAGCAGCACGTCCACGCCGCCGTGCGGGGCCGACACGGGACGGTGCAGCAGGGCGAACGGCCCGGACGGGCCGTCCAGGACACGGCCGAGCAGATCGGCCGGTTGCGTGCCGGTCAAGCGAGAACCTCCTTCGTGGTGGTGACCACGGCGCAGGTACGGGCCGCGTGGGCGAGCGCCATGTGGTGGTCGGCGGCGCTGAAGTCGGCGACGGCGTCGGCCACGAGAAAGGTCTCGATGTCGTGGGTGTACGCCTCCACGGCGCTCATCAGGACTCCGACGTGCGCGTAGACCCCGCACACGATCAGCTGGTCGCGACCGTGCCGGCGCATGCGCTGGAGCAGGTCGGACTTGAAGAAGGCGCTGTAGCGCCACTTGGTGAGCACCCAGTCGTCGGCCGCCGGTGTCAGCGGTTCGACGATCTCGCGGTCGCCGGGGCTCACCCGCATGCCCGGCCCCCAGAAGTCGTCGAGCAGCCCGCGCTCCTTCGGTGTCATGCCGCCCGGCTGGGCCGTGTAGGCGACGGGCACTCCGGAACGCGCGCAGTACGCGCGCAAGGCCGCCGCGTTGCCGATGAGTTCGGCGCGCAGCGTGTCGGGCAGGGGCCGCAGGAAGTAGCGCTGCATGTCGTGGACGAGCAGCACGGCGCGGGCGGGGTCGACCGTCCAGCGGGGTATGCGCGCGGGGAGGTCGCTGCTGGTCGGCATCGGATAGGGCTCGATGGGCGGGATGCCCGGCATGGACGGTCCTCTCTGGGGGAACGGGCGCTACGCGCCGAGGGTGGCCCCGCCGTCGACCGTCAGGTCGTGCAGCGTGATATGGGCAGCCGCGTCGGAGAGCAGGAACAGGACGGCGTCGGCGATGTTGCGGGGCTGGGCGACACGGCCCAGCGGGATGCCGAGGCGGTACGCCTCGGGCCGGCCCCGCACGGTGGCCTCGTACCCGGACTCGTCCTGCCACATCGAGCGGAGCATCGGGGTGTCGGTGGAGCCGGGCCCCACCACGTTGCAGCGGATGCCGTGCGGGGCGAGTTCGACGCCCAGGGACTTGGTGAACTGGGCGGCTGCCGCCTTGGACGCGGCGTAGGCGGCCATCTCGGCGCGCGGGGTGCGGGCCGCGTTGGACGCCACGGTCACGATCGCGCCGGAGCCGCGGGGCACCATGTGCCGGGCCACGGCCTGCGCCATGTGGAAGACGCCGGTGGTGTTGACGGCGAAGGTGCGGGCCCACTCCTGGGCACTGAACCCGACGACCGGCCCCAGGTGCAGCACCCCGGCCGCGTTGACGAGGAAGTCGACGGCCCCCAGCGTCTGTTCCACCGAGTCGACCAGGTCCCGTACCGCGTCGGCGTCGGTGACGTCGGCGGGATGGGCGGCGACCCGGCCGCCGGTGTCGCGCAACTCGGCGGCGAGCTTGGCCAACTGGTCGGCGTTCCGGTCGACGACGGCGACTTTGGCGCCGGCCCCGGCGAGGGCGGTGGCCACCGCGGCGCCTATCCCGCCCGCCGCTCCGGTGACGATGGCTGTCTTGTCGCGCATGTGCGTGTCCTTCCGTGGTCTGCGGGTGCGAGAGTCGGAGGGTGCCGGGCTCAGGGACGCCAGGCCGACACGACCTCCCTCGCCTGCTCGGGGTTGAGACGCGGGTCGCACAGGCTGGTGTACGGGCCCGACGCCCCGCCCGAGGAGGCGCCGGGCCTGCCGGGCAGGCATTCCAGGACGTCGTCCGGGGTGGTCTCCAGGTGCAGTCCGCCGGCCACGCCGCCCGCGCCGCGCACCGCCTCCTGGAACGCCTCGACCTCGCGCCGCACGGTGTCCACGTGCCGCCGCTTGAACCCGTCCGCTCCGGTGACGGTGTTGCCGTGCAGCGGGTCGGTGAGCCAGACCACCGGATGGCCCGCGGCCCGGACCGCGCCGACGAGGGCGGGCAGCACCTCGGCCGTGCGGTCGGCGCCGGTCCGGGCCACCAGGGTCAGCCGGCCCGGGGTACGCAGTGGGTCCAGCCGCTCGCACAGGGCCCGGATCTCGTCGGCACCCATGTCGGGGCCGATCTTGCAGGCCACGGGGTTGACCACGGCGGACAGCAGCGCCACGTGCGCGCCGTCGAGGCCGCGGGTGCGTTCCCCGATCCAGGGGAAGTGGGTGGAGGCCAGGAGGAGTTCGCCGGTCCGGGTGCGTCGCAGCATGGGCACTTCGTAGTCGACGAGGAGTGCCTCGTGGCTGGTCCACACGACGGGCCCGGCGCCGGTGGGCCGGGGCGCGTGCCAGCCGAGGTGGCCCATGATGTCGGCGGCTGCCATGTAGCCGGTGAGCAGCCGCAGCGGGTCGGGGCGACGGCTGTCCCGGTCGGCCTGCGGCCCGTTGACCATGTGCCCACGGAACACGGGCAGTTCCAGTCCGGCGACGGTCTCGGTGGCCCGGGTGCGGGGCTTGGCGAACTGTCCCGCCATGCGGCCCACGCGGACCACCGGCCGGCCGGTGGCCAGGCCCAGGGTGCCGGCGAGCAGGTCGAGCACGGCGCTCTTGCGGGCGACGGGCCCGGCGGTGCAGTCGTCGGGGTCCTCCGCGCAGTCCCCCGCCTGCAGCACATGGGCCTCCCCGGCGGCAACCCGGGCGAGCTGCGACCGCAGCTGTGCCACGTCCTCGGCCCGTACGAGGGCGGGGCGTTCGGCGAGTTCGTGCCGGACCCGGTGCACCTGGTCCGGATCGTCCCAGGGCGGCTGCTGCAGGACCTCCTTGTACCGAAGATCGAGCAGGGCGTTGTCCACTGATGTCTCTCCCATGCGAGCGGTGTGAGTACGACGGCCAGGAGGGCCGGTCACACGACGAGTCCGCCGTCGACGCCGAGGACCTGTCCCGTGATGTACGCGGCATGGTCGGAGGCGAGGAAGGCGACGAGGTGGGCGACGTCCGCGGGGGCGCCGAAGCGGGCCAGCGGAATGCGTTCCTTGAGCCGGGCGCGGGTCTCGTCCGGCAGTGCCGCGGTCATGTCGGTGTCGACGAAGCCGGGCGCGACGACGTTGGCGCGGACGCCGTAGGGGCCGCACTCCTTGGCCAAGGCGCGGGTGAAGCCGATGATGCCGGCCTTGGACGCGCTGTAGTTGGTCTGGCCGGCGTTGCCGTGCACCCCGGCGACGGAGGAGAGCGTGACGACGCTGCCGGACTTGCGGCGCATCATGCCGGTGATGACGGCCCGGCAGATCGCGTACGTCCCGTCCAGGTTGGTGGTGAGCACGGCACGCCACTCGTCGTCGGCCATGAGGGCCAGCGGACGGTCCCGGGTGATGCCCGCGGCGCTGACGAGGGTCTGCACGGGGCCGAGCGCGCGTTCCGTCTCCTTGACGAACTCCCTGGCCGCCGCGGGGTCGCCGACGTCGAGGGCGCCGCGGTGCACGCGGGCCCCGGCCGCGACCGCGTCTGCCGCCGCCTCGCGCCCGGCGGCCTCGTCGGAGCGGTAGCAGAACGCCACGTCGTGTCCTGCTGCCGCGAGCCGGGCCACGACGGCGCGGCCGATGCCGCGGGAACCGCCGGTGACCAGGGCCACGGGCCGGTCGCCCGCGGGCGGGGCGGTGGCGGTGGTCATGCGGCCCCGAGTTTCTGCCGGACCAGCTCGTGCACGCCCACCAGGGTGCTGATCTCCTTGAGCTCGTCGTCGGTGACGGCGATCCCGTAACGGTTCTCCAGGCGGGTGGCGATCTCCAGGGTGATCAGGGAGTCCATGCCCAGGTCCTGGGTGAAGTGGGCGTCGTCGGTGATCTCCTCGGCCTCCAGTTCGAACGTGACGGCCATCAGGGAGCGCAGTTCCTCCAGGTCCACGGAGGGGGCGGTGTGAGGTGACATGAAACGGGCTTCCTTTCAACAGGGGGGTTGGAAGGCCACGGCGGCACAGGCGTCCGTGGCGTGGGCGGTGGCGACCACGAGGCCGCCGCCACCTCGGTCGTAGTGGGCGACGGCGGCGACGCACTGCAGCACGCCGAGCGCACCCCCGCACCGGCCCAACGCGTCCTCCAGGTCGAAGGGCCGGGCGCCCACGGGCGCGCGGTCGGATCCGGGGGCTCCGGTCAGCCACAGGCCGACCTCCCCGTCCTTCCGGCCGCGGGCGCGGCGCAGCACCTCGGCCGGGTCGGCGCCGCGGCCGTGGCCCCGCAGGCGGGCCCGGCCGCGGACCCCGCGGGCAGCCGCGTGCCCGGCCGACTCCAGGACGACGCTCGCGGCACCGTCCACGGCGCGCGCGCCCAAGAGGCGGGCGACGACGTCGTTGTGCGGCTCCACGCCGGTGACGACGACGGTGTCGGCCCGGTCCGCGGCGATCAGAGCATGGCCCCACCGCAGGGCGTCGAGCCCGCTGGTCGCGCCGTTGCACAGGGTCACGGCGGGGCCGCGCAGCCCGAATCCGGCGGCGATCCAGCCCGCGATGGCGCTGGTGGACGTCTGGGGCAGGCCCGTCGCGCTGATCGCGCGCGAGGTGTGCCGGGCGGCGGTGTCGACGTAGTCGCAGACGCTGTCGACGTTGCCGGTGTTGGAGCTGACGACGACGGCGGTGCGCGCCCCGTCTGGCTCCGGGCCTTCGGAGCCGTACCACCGCGCGTCCCGCAGGGCCGGTTCGACGGCGCGCAGGGCGAGGCGGGTGGCGCGGTCCTTGTGCCGCAGCTCGCGGCCCTTGAGGGCGGTCTCCGGGTCGAAGGGCTCGCCGCCGCCGTCCGGCCGCGACGGGTCCGCCGCGCCCAGCAGCCCGGCCGGCCCCGCCAGTCCGGGCACCGCGAGCCCCACTCCGGTCACCACGACAGTGGTCGGCTGTCCTGTCGGTTCGCTCTTCATGGCTGCTCCACCACCGCGACGGCATTGATCCCGCCGAATCCGAACGCGTTCACCTGGGCGAGGCCGACCGGTGCGGACACGCCGCCACCGCACACCGTGCGCAGCGCCGCCGCCTCCTCGATCGGGTCGGTCAGTCCGATGACCGGCGGCACGGTGCCGTGCCGCATGCTGAGCACGGCGATCACCAGGCTCAGCAGCCCGGAGCCGCCGAGGGTGTGGCCCACCCCGGACTTGACGGCCGTCATCAGGGGCCCCGGCCCACGGCCGAAGACCTCGGACATGACCCGCGCCTCGGTCTCGTCGTTGCGGGCGGTGCCCGTGCCGTGCAGCATCACCAGGTCGATGTCGGCGGGGGACACCCCGGCCCGCCGGTGGGCCTCGCGCACCCCGGCGGTGATGCCGGCCGGGTCGGGGGCGGTCGGGTGGCCGGCGTCGCAGTTGAGGCCGACCGATCGCAGCCGGGCCGCGGGCCGGGCCGCCCCGGCACCCGCACGGGTGAGCACGACGGCCACGGCGCCCTCACCCATGACCATGCCCTTGTGGCGGCGGTCGAACGGGCGGGCCGCGTCGGGCACCAGGGTCTGGGCGCGGTCCATGGCGGCGAAGGTGGACTCCGCGATGGAGTCGGTGCCCGCGACGACCACCGTGTCGGCCTCGCCGAGGGCGATCAGGTCGCAGGCCATGCCGAGGGCGTACAGCGACGCGGCGCAGGCGTTGGCGAAGGTGTAGCTCGTCGTGGCGTTGAAGCGGCGCCGCAGTGCGGTCCCGAAGTGCAGTTCGTCCAGAGGGACTCGAGGGCCGCCGCGCCACCACAGCTCGACGCTGCGCTGCTCGCGCAGGGTGGTGCCGACCAGGACCGGGACGTCGGTGAGGTCGTCGCCGAGGCCGGAGTCGGCCAAGGCCTGCTCGACGGCGGTGAGGAGCCAGCCGGTGGCCCGCAGCGGCCGGTCGCCGTCAGGACCGCGGTCGTCGATCTCGTAGGCGTGGCCCGCCCGGTAGGAGGCGGTGTCGAAGACCCGTACGGGGGCGCGTCCCTCGCGTCCCGCACACAGGGCTTCATAGGTCGAGCGGGCGTCGGCACCGACGCTGCTGACGGCACCGAGGCCGGTGATGTCCCAGGTCATGCGTCTGCCACCTGTTCACGCAGGGCTCGGGTGGCGATCTTGCCGGTACCGGTGGTGGGGAGTTGCGCGAACACCTCGACGCGCGAGGGCCTTTTGTGCGTGGGCAGTTCGCGCCGCGCGGCGAGGAGCACCTGGCGGCGCAGCCGCCCGGCCTCGACCCCCGCGGCGGGCTGGACGCACGCCACCGCGTGCTCCAGGCCGTCGGCGTCGCGGCCGGAGACGACCGCGCACGCCGCGACGCCCTCCACCGCGCGCAGCACGTTCTCGATCTCGGCCGGGACCACCTTGTAGCCGCCGACGTTGAGGATGTCGTCGGTCCGGCACAGGTAGTCGAGGGACCCGTCGGGGGCGCGTCGCACCAGGTCACCGGTGTAGGCGCCACCGTCGGCGAAGGCGGCGCGGCCGGCCTCGGCCCGGTTGACGTAACCGAGGGCGACCGTGGGTCCCGCGATGTGCAGCCGTCCGTCCCGTCCGTCGCGGAGTTCGGCGCCGGTGTCGTCGCGAACGGTGGCCCGCACGCCTGGCACGGGGAGGCCGAGGCTGCCCTCCGCGGTGTTGTCGGCCGGGGTGAGCAGAGCGACGTGCATGAGTTCGGTGGCGCCGAAGCAGTTCACGAGCGGGGCGTCGAACGCGGCGCGGATCCGTGCGGCCAGCGGCGCCGGGCAGTGCTCGCCGGCCGTCGTGCACAGGCGCACCGCGCGGTACGCGTCCTCCTCGTCGGGCAGCAGCGTCAGCGCCGCGTAGAGGCGGGGCACGGAGCAGAAGACGGTGGGCCGGTGGGTGCGCAGGGCGTCGGCCGCCACGTAGGGATCGACGGCGCCCCGGATCAGCGCGGCCCCGGCTCCCGCGGCGAGCACGCACAGCACGGCGTTGCCGAAGCCGTAGCCGAAGGAGAGGCGGGCCGTGGTCAGCAGCAGGTCGTCGGGGCGCAGCCCCAGGGCGCCGCCGAAGCCGTCGACCATGGCCAGCAGTCCCGCGGCGGAGTGCCGTACGCCCTTGGGGGTCCCGGTGCTGCCGGACGTGTACTGCACAAGGGCCTCGGCGGGCGCGGGCCAGTGGTACGGGGCGGCGGCGCCGTCCGGGGTCCGGCGGACCGTCCACCGCGTGCGCAGCTCCTCGCCGTCCAGGCGCGGGTGCTTCCGCAGGGCCGTGTGCAGGGCGGCCCGCCGGGCGTCGGTGCCGTCGATGTGCACCACAACGGCACGGCAGTCGTCGACGGCGAAGGCGATGTCCCGGTCGTCGAGCAGCGGGCTGACCACGACCGGCACGCTGCCGTGCCACCAGTGCCCGAGCACGGCCACCACCGTGGCGACGGAGTCCTCGGCGACCACGGCACCGCGCTCGCCCGGCCGGACGCCGCGCCGGCGCAGCACCGCGGCGTAGTCGTGGGCAGCCGCGTGCAAGTCGGTGTACCGGACACGGCCGACGTCGGGGTCCACGTAGGCGGTGGCGTCGGCGCCGGTGGCGAGCCGATGGCCCACCAGACGTTCGATCAGATCGTGCGTCCCGGCCGGCGTCGGCCCGGCACCGCCCGCCGCGCCGAGAGCCGTGAGCGCGTCCGCCACCGACCCGATCCGGGACGAGTGCCGCGGCGGGAGCGTGATGCCGAAACCCTCCTGGATCCGCGTGATGATCTCGACCTTCTCCAGCGAGGTCATGCCGAGTTCGTCCGCCCAGCCGTCGAGTTCCCCCACTTCGGACGTTTCGAGTTCCAGAACCGTCGCCACGATCTCGCGCACTTTCTCAACTGCGAGGGCTCTCTGCGTGGTCACTGCTGGATTCCCTTCTGCCGGTGCTCGAAAACTAGCCCTCGACCCAGGCCGCGCACCTCGCGCGAACGAGTAGGGACTCCGTCGACTCACCTACTCATGCGAGTGGTTACGACCCCTCACCTCGACGCCTACGCTCGTCAGCGACCCCGACCAAGGCCAGGTGACCATGCCTCTCTCGACGCAGACCATGCTCGACCAGGAAGCCCGCAGGCGTATCTCCGAGGACCCGTCACTGGGCGGTGGAAACGCCTGGAGAAAGGCCCTCGAATTCAGCCCGCACCCCGATCGGACCTGTCTGGTGGCCGACCGGCCGGTGGCAGGTGTCGACGGAATCGACCGGTCGGAATTCAATCTGCGTCAGCTCGACGAACTCGCCGAATCCTGGGCGGCTCTCTACTGGGACCGCGGGGTGCGCCCGCGCGACCGCGTCGCCGTCTACGTCGAGGACTCCTTCGACGACCAGCTCCAGCTGGCGGCCCTGGCCCGGCTCGGCGCCATCCCGCTGCTCGTCAACGGCCGGATGGACCCCGCCCTCGCGCTCAGCCTGATGTCCCGCACGGACCCGGTCGGCCTGTACACGGACCCCGCCCACCTGGTGCTGCTGGACGGCCGCCACACGCAACTCGCCTCCCTGCGCTGGACGATCACCGGCGACGACGCGCACGCCCTGGGCCGCAGGACGCTGCCCGAGCGGGCCCGGTACCGGCACGGCGACGACGACCCGGTGTTCCTGTGCCACTCCTCCGGCACGACGGGCAATCCGAAGCCGGTGATCTGGGCGCACCGGCAGAGCCTGGCCGGCCCCGGCTGGCGCCTGACGGTGCCCGAGGAGCCGACGGTGATGCTGTCGGCGGCGCCTCAGTCGCACTCGTCGGCGATCGCCTACACCAACTACTCGCTGCTGTGCGGCATGCCACTGATCTCCTTCTCCGACCAGTCGGGCGCGGGCGTGGCCCGAGGTGCCCGCGAACACCGCCCGACCCGCATCCTGGCGTTCAACCAGACCTACTCGGAACTGGCCGCCATGGAGCTGGACCCGGAGGACTTCACGTCGGTGCGCGAATGGCAGAACACCGGCGACGCGGCGCACGACGCGCACATCCGCAAGCTGATCCGCCACGGCCACCACGTCGTCGACGGCGAGCGCCGCCCGGGTGCCGTCTTCAGCGACGGCCTCGGCTCCTCGGAGCTGGGCTGGGCGACGCTGCGCCGGTACATCACCCAGGACACCACGCCCCGCCCGCGTTTCCTGGGCAACCCGGTACCGGCCGGTGAGGTCGCCGTGCTGCGCGAGGACGGCACGGCGGCGGCCGACGGCGAGGTCGGCCTGTTCGGGCTGCGCAGCGAATCGGTCGTCCCCGGCTACTGGAACGACGCCGACACGTACTACCGCAGCAAGCTGGCCGGTTACTGGCTGTCGGGCGATCTCGCCTACCGGGAGGGTGACGACTTCTTCCACGTCGACCGTGCGGTGGACTCCATCCACACCCCCGAAGGGACCGGCTACTCGGTCCTGATGGAGGAGATCCTGCTGCTCGCCCTGCCGGAGGTGGCGGACTGCGCGGTCGTCGCGGGACACCACGGCGACATCCCGGCACCGGTCGCGGTCGTGCGAGTGACCACGGGCCGGGCGGGGCCGGCGGAGCTGCTCGCGCGGGCCAACTCCGCGCTGGTCGCGGCGGGGCAGCCGCCGCTGGCGGTCCTGGAGACGGCGGCCCTCGACGACGACGCCATCCCGACCGGCCCCACCGGCAAGGTCCTCAAGCGCCTTCTGCGCGAGAGGTACGCCGACCTCGGCGCCTACGCGGCGTCGGCCACCGGCCGCGTCGCCACGGCCGCCGAGGGTCTGGTGGTCCGGTGAGCGCGTCCGAGGCCTCCGTGGCCGCCGAGGACCTGTCGACCTGGATCTCCCGGCCCGGTGCCCCCGAGACGCTGGCCGCGCGCATGGGCATCGAGCTCGTCGAGGCGTCACCGCAGCGGCTCGTCGGCACCATGCCGGTGGCCGGCAACAAACAGCTGTACGGGATGCTTCACGGCGGGGCGTCCGTCGTGCTCGCCGAGACCCTCGGCTCGATCGGCGCGGCCCTGCACGCGGGCGGGGGCCACATCGCCCTGGGCGTCGACATCAACGCCACACACCACCGGCCGGTGCGCAGCGGAACCGTCACCGGGGTGGCCACCGCGCTCGCACTCGGCCCGACCTCCGCCTCGTACGAGGTCGTCATCGCCGACGAGGCGGGCCGGCGCACCTGCACCGCCCGGATCACCGTCGCCCCCAACACCGCTCAGCGCATGCAGCGAGGAAAGACATGACCGACGCGGCCTCTCCCACCACCGCGCGCACCACCGAAACCGTCCCGGCCGGGCCGTCCGTCGCCGCGGTGCTGGCTGTCCTGCTGGCCGGCACGTTCATCGCCCAGTTCGACTTCTTCGTCGTGAACGTGGCGGCGCCGACCCTGGAGGCCGACCTCGGCGCCGGGGCCACCGCGCTCGAACTCGTCGTGGGCGGCTATGCGTTCGCCCTCGCCAGCGGCATGATCACCGGTGGCCGGCTCGGCGACCTGTACGGGCACCGCCGGCTGTTCACACTGGGCATGGCCGGGTTCGGCCTGGCCTCGCTGCTGTGCGGCATCGCCACGAGTCCGGGCCAGCTCATCGCGGCCCGGCTCTTCCAGGGGCTGACCGCCGCCGTCATGGCGCCGCAGGTGCTTGCGACGATCACCGCGACCTTCGCCCCCGCACAGCGCGCGCGGGCCTTCGCGGCGTACGGCGTGACGGCGGGCATCGGTTCCATCGCGGGCCAGCTGCTGGGCGGTCTGCTGCTCGACGCCGATGTGGCGGGACTCGGCTGGCGGGTGGTGTTCCTGGTGAACGTGCCGGTGTGCGCCGTGGTCGCGCTGCTCGCGCCGCGGGTGCTGCCGCGGGCCGAGTCGGGCGGACGTACCGGCGTCGACCCCGTCGGCGCGGCGGGCATCAGTGCCGCCCTCGGGCTGCTCCTGGTGCCGCTGGCGCTCGGCCACTCCTCGGGCTGGCCGCTGTGGACCTGGCTGTCCCTGGCGGGCGGTCTGGTGCTCGGCGCGCTGACGCTGTGGTGGGAGCGGGCGCTGGGCGCGCGCGGCGGCTCCCCGGTGCTCGACCTGACGCTCTTTCACGGTTCGTCGTTCCGCGCCGGGCTCATCGCGAGCGCGGCGTTCTACATCTACTTCGGCAGTTTCATCTTCACGCTGACGCTGCTGCTGCAGGGCGGGCTCGCGCTCAGCCCGGTGAGGGCGGGTCTGGCCTTCACTCCCATGGGCGTCGCCTACATGGTCACGTCGATGGCGGGCAAGCGGCTGACGGCCCGGTACGGCATGAACGCGCTGATCGCGGGCACCGCCGTGACCGCGGTCGGCCTGCTCGCGCTGCTGCTGGGGGTGCGGTCGGCCGGCGCGGACACCGAGGTCGCCTGGATCTGCGGATGTCTCTGCCTGGTCGGTCTGGGCAACGGTGTGGTGCTGCCGTCACTGATCGGTGCGGCGCTGCTGCGCGTGCCGCCGCGGCAGGCGGGGATGGCCTCGGGTGCGCTGACCACCGCGCAGCAGTTCGCGAGTTCGGCGGGGATCGCCGCCGTGGGCGCTGTGTTCTTCGCCGCCGCCGGGGATCGGCCGCCTGGTGCCGGATACCCGGACGCGATGGTCGCGGCGAGCGCGGTGTGCCTGGTCATGGTGGTGGTGGTCATGGGCATGATGGTGGTGTTCCGGCGGATCGCAGCGCAGGAAGCCGGACCGTCATGACCGCGCCCGCGCGGCCGTAGGGCTTCGCGGTGACATGCCTCGGTGGCCGCACCCGGACGGTGTTCCGCCCTGCTGCGCGCCCCGGTGCCGGGCGCCGTGTGCGCGGTGAACGGTGCCGGCGATCCGGGGCGGCGGTCGTGCGACGTCGGAATCAACGGACCACCGGCAAGCGGCATTTGTCGGTGAGTACCGAAGGATTCATATGGACTCGGTCCTCCCTCTCGCCGATAATTACCCCATGAACAAGTTGATTCTGGCCACGCGGAATCCAGGAAAACTGGTCGAGTTGAAGGAGATTCTGGCCGATGCGGACCTCTCTCATGACCTCGTGAGTGCTGACGCCTATCCCGACATCCCGGACGTCAAGGAAACAGGGGTAACCTTCACGGAGAATGCTCTGCTCAAAGCGCATGCTCTTGCCCGGGCCACGGGTCTTCCCGCCATCGCCGACGATTCGGGCCTGTGCGTCGACGTCCTCGGAGGGAGTCCGGGGATCCTGTCCGCCCGCTGGGCCGGCCGGCACGGCGAGGATCTGGCCAATACGGAACTGCTGCTGGCGCAATTGAGCGACATCGCCGCTCCGCACCGTGCCGCCCGCTATTTCTGCGCGGCTGCACTCGCACTGCCCGACGGAACGGAACGCGTCACGCACGGGGAATTGGCCGGGGTGTTGCGCACTGCCCCGGCCGGAACCGGCGGGTTCGGCTACGATCCCATCTTCCAGCCGGACGGTGAGAGCCGAACTTTCGCGCAGCTCCCCGGCGGTATCAAGAACTCCCTCAGCCATCGCGGCAAGGCGTTCAGGTCGCTGTTGCCGGTGATCAGGGAACTGGTGAAATGACATGACGGGTGAGCCGGGGTGCGTCCATGAAGGCGCCCCGGCTCACCCGCACGTCCACGGTGCTGCACGGTCGGCGCATCAGGGCCATTCGGACCTGACACAGACTGCACTCTTCCCTTTACATCTCCGCACGAGGCGGTGAATGGTCGAAGTCGTCCCGGAAACCTCGCCGCGCTTTTGCCTGTCCTCGGGCACATCCGGATCACGCGGCAGATGCGGGGGAGGGGTTGCCGCCCGTTGAAAGTACAAAGAGAGGGAATGAGAATGAGCCGCTTCGAGGCCATGTGGAACCGTTTCTGGACCGACCTCCCTCACACCGCCGGTGCGTCGCCGTGGGATGTGGACCCCACCTATGTCGCCCATGCCCACTTGAAGCTGTTCGGCAGTGTGCTCGACCCCGCCAGGCCGGTCATCGATGTCGGGTGCGGCGACGGCACGCAGACCGTGGCCATCGGGCAGCACTTCGAGCGCGTGATCGGCGTGGACGTGGCCCCGAGCGCCGTGGAGCGCGCCCGCAAGTACCACGACGCTCCGGGCGTCTCGTACGAGCAGCTGGATCTGTTGAAGCCCGAGCAAGCCGTCGCCCTGCACGACCGGATCGGCGACGCCGGCCTTTACGTCCGCACGGTCCTGCACGCGTTCACCCCGGAGGAACTGAAGCTCGCCGTCACGTCGCTGGCGACCCTGGCCGGCAGCACGGGAGGTGCCTTCTTCTACGAACTCGCCCCGACCAGCGGCGCGTACATTGCGGCCAAGCTCGAGGGCGAGGGAGTCCCCGCGGAGAAGTTCGGATTCGTCTTCGAACGGGTGCCCCTGCCCGTCGCCCGCGAGGAGGACGCCTTGCAACGTGAGCTCGCCGAGGCGGGCTTCGACATCCTCTCCACCGCGCCCATCGACTATCAGGGGACGGTCACCGAGGGAAAACGGTATGTGAACGTACCGACATTCTTCGTGGTGGCGAAGGCCAAGGGCGCCCCCGCTCACTGAGGGCTGTCCCGTAATTCCTGGCGGGTGCGCGACGACAGCTACGGCACCTCGCCGCGTTGTCGGAGCGTCCGCATACATCCAGTATGCGGACGCTCCTCCGCCTTGCGATGCGCCGCATCTGACGCCGCGCACTGATCCACCACGAATTGCGGGACATCCCTCGGGTGCAGCTGACGTACAGCCGTACAGTCCGTATTCCGGGCCAATGGGGGCCGGAAGGGGTGGTCCCCTTCCGGCCCCCAGCCTGTGTCTTCGAGGGAGGTGGTGTGCGCATGCCGCGCGGCGCCGAGAATGTGGCCCCCGAGAAATTACAACAGGGTTGCTGTGCCGACCGGTTCGGGACCTGACACATTATCGGCATTGTCGTTGACCGACGAACAGCGTCATAGTTAGCGTCCTCTGCATGGGTACCATTCTCTCAGTCAATTCTGGCCCTTGTGTCGTTCCTGAGTTTGCAGTACGCCGCGGGAGGACGGCGATCAAGAAGCTTCCCGTCGACGGAAGCGTCAGGCTGACGAAACTCGGAATCGAAGGCGACGAGCAGGCCGCCGACTTTCACGGAGGCACGCTCCAGGCGATCTATGCCTACGCCCGGGAGGACCTCGACTGGTGGTCGAGCCAGCTGCAAAGGGATTTACGGAACGGGATGTTCGGAGAAAATCTGGATCTCATCGGTTTCGATGCCAGCAATGCCGTACTCGCTGAGAAGTGGCAGGTCGGTGACGTGCTCCTCCAGGTCATGGCTCCCCGTATGGCCTGCGGCACGTTCGGGTCCTGGATGGATGAGAAGGGCTGGGCCAAGCGTTTCAACAACGCCCGGCGGCCGGGCGTCTATCTCCGTGTGCTCAAGGAAGGGCGGATATCCGTCGGCGACAAGGTCGAGGTGGTCTGGAAGCCGAGAAAGCACGTCACGGTGGCCGAGGCGGTCGGGGCCATTCTCGACGAACAGGACGTGCTGCGGCGCATCACGGAGATGGCCGACGAAGAACCCGCGTGGGACCGCTCGGCGATGATGTTCCACGTCTCTAACCGGACCCGCTCCGCTCTCCCGAAGCAAGAGCTGTCGGCCGCCGTTCCCGGTCCGCACGCCGGAGGGGCCCGTGCTTGACGTGTTCGGGGACTACAGCTCCCGCGACCCGGCCCTGGCGCTCGCCGAAGCCGCGAAGGGCTGCCCGCTTCAGGAGGCGTCCGAGAACGGCGGTGTGTACGCCTTCCGCGCCCACGACGTGCAGAGAGCGCTGACCAGTGCGGACTTCTGGTCGCAACGGTCCTCGGACCAGCGGCTCGCAGCCTTGACCGGCGAGGACAGGAAACGCCGGAGGAAGCTGAAGACCTTCTACTCCCTCTGGCCGGTGTTCTCCGACGGCGCCTACCACCAGCGGGTGCGGCACGCCTCCATCCAGCTTCTGCGGGGGACGGTGACGCCTGAGCTGCTGGCCGCGTGCCGGCGGCTCGCCACCTCCCGCCTCGCGGCCGGCGTCGGTGAATCCTTCGACTGGGCAGACACCGTGGCACGCCCCATGGCCCGGGAGGCCATCGCGGGCCTGACGGGGGATGCCGACGCCGTCCGGCTGATCGAGCTCGGCGTCGGGGTCATGGACGAGCTGGCCACCCCCCGGATCGACATGGCGAGAGTGGATCGCGCGCTCGCCTCTGTCGACGCGCTGTCCCACTGGCTCGGCCGGGCGAGGACCGAGCCGCCGACGCCGTTCGTCGCAGGGCTCGGAGAGCTGTGGGACGACCCGGCCTTCGGCCCGGAGGCCGCTACGGCCCTGCTCACCCAGGTCGTCACGGGTGCATACGAGCCCATCACCACGGCCCTGTGCGTCGTGGGGGAACGCGTCCACGGTGACGTGCTCGCACGCATGCCTGTGCCGGAGGTCAGGGAAGAGGTATTGCGTCTCGCGGCACCCTTCCGCTTCGCGAGCCGCTACGCGCGCCGGCCGGTGTCCATCGGCCCGCACCGCCTGGACGCAGGCGCCAGGGTCAACCTCTGCCTCGGGACGTCCAACCTTGATCCGGAACGCTATCCGGGCCCGCTGGAGATCCGCGACCGAGGCGTGCGCACCCGCTCCCTGAGCTTCGGTGCCGGCGCCCACTACTGCCCCGGGGCGGCTCTGGCGAGGGCCGTGGTCGACGTACTCCTGGAGTCTCTCAAGGAGTCCGGGGCGCACTTCCATGCCGAACGCATCGACCGGGAGCCGGAACTCCCGATGCTTCGCTACCGCACCCTCGAGGGACGCCTCGTACGCACAGCCTCGACCGCGGACTGCCGAAACCGGGCGAGCGGAACTGACAGCCCCTCGCACACAGGGAGTTCATGATGAGCGCACTGGTCATCGACACGGACCCCGGGCTGGACGACGCCCACGCCCTCGCCATGGCACTGACCCCGTCGGCGCAACGGCCCCACGTTCCCGTCGCCGCGGTCTGTACGGTCGCCGGCAACACGGGCATCGACGCGGTGACCGCCAACGCGCGCTGGCTGCTCGGCGCCTACGGGGAACGGGCGGCCCGCACCCCGGTGCACCGGGGTGCCGCGGGTCCTCTCGCCGGGCCCGGGGCCGAAGCCGCCCACATTCACGGCGACGACGGGCTCGGCGACCTGTCGCGGTGGCCTGTCGCCGAGGTGAAGGAAGGCGACGTGCCGGCCGCCCGTGCGCTCATCGACAGCGCCCGGCGCGACCCCGGCGGGATCACGCTCGTCGCCCTGGGGCCCCTGACCAACGTGGCCCTCGCGCTGCGGCTGGAGCCCAGGCTTCCGCAACTGCTGCGACGGGTGGTGGTGATGGGAGGCGCGGTCCACGGCCGCGGAAACCACACACTGAACGCCGAGTTCAACATCGTCGCCGACCCTGCCGCGGCCGACCTGGTCCTCGCGCACTTCCCCCACCTCACCCTGCTCACCTGGGATGCGACGCTGGCCTTCCCCTTCACCCCGGACGAACTCGAATCCTTCTTCCAGGGCGGGACCGAGGCAGCCACCACACTGCGGCGCATCGTGCACAACCGATACCGCACCGACCCGGGGTACGCCGGTCGCTCCCACTATCTGCGCCCCGATCCTCTGGCCATGGCCGTGGCTCTCGATCCCACCGTGGTGACCAGGGCCGTACGGCACCGTGTGTACGTGGGCTACGGGCCCGGAACCCTCCAGCACGGTGTCACGGCCGTCGACTGGCAGGACACGCGGTCGGACCGGCCGCCCATCACGATCGTTCAGGAACTCGACCGGAACCGGCTGCTCGAACTGCTCCGGGTCTGAACGCCTTCCGCCCACCCCACGCTCGACGCCGGCCCCTGTGACAGGAGAGCAGACATGAGTACACCGCAGCCCGCGCCCGAGGACGCACAGCGCCTCCTGGACCTCGACGGGCTGGTTCCCGAGGTCCCGGCACGTCTCATGGCGCAGATCGAGTTCATAGCCGAGATCGACCGGCTGAAGACGGTCCTGCGGCTGAGCCCGCTGCTCGCCGACGACCGCCGGGAGAACGACGCCGAGCACTCCTGGCACATGGCGCTGATGGTGCTCGTCCTCGCGGAGTACGCGAACGAACCCCTCGACGTGGAGCGCACTCTGAAGCTCGCTCTGGTGCACGATCTCGTCGAGATCTACGCGGGTGACACCTGCCTGTTCGACGACGTCGGCCGGATGGACCAGGCGGAACGCGAAGAGGCGGCGGCCAGGAAACTGTTCGCTCTGCTGCCGGCCGACCAGGAGAAGGCGTTCCACGCGTTGTGGAACGAGTTCGAGGAGCGGCGGACTCCTGAGGCGAAGTTCGCCAAGGCCATGGACCGGCTCCAGCCCCTGCTGCTGAACGCCGGCAACGGCGGCGGTACCTGGCGCGCGCCCGGAGTCGACGAGGCTCGTGTCCGGGAGCGCACCTCCGTCATCGACGAGGGATCGACCGTGCTGTGGGACTACACGCGGAAGCTGCTCGCCCTCAGTGTTCGCAAGGGCTGGCTGTGACATGGATCCCGGTGGTGGCCGACGCGGTTCACGGCGTCGGCCCCGGGGCCGGCAGGGCCGATCCTCTGCTACCGGGGAAACGGCTCCGGGTGAGGGACAGCAGCGGGGCCGCTTTGACGGCGGTCTCCTCGAATTCGTCCTCCGGCGAGGACAGCGCTATGACGGCGCCTCCCACGCCGTACCGCACCCGACCAGGCGTGATCACCACGGTGCGGATCACCACGCTGAGATCGGCCGCTCCCGACAGCGAAAAATACCCCAGCGCCCCCGAGTAGACGCCCCGCGGGCCGCCCTCGAGGTCGTCGATGATCTCCATGGTCCGAATTTTCGGCGCTCCCGTCATCGAACCGGGCGGGAACGCGGAGCGCACACAGTCCACGGCGGAAGCGTCCTTTCGCAGCTGCGCCCGCACGGTGCTGACCAACTGATGGACGCTCTCGTACGTCTCGACCCGGAAGATCTCGTCAGCCCGCACCGAGCCCGGCTCCGCGCAGCGCCCCAGATCGTTGCGGACCAGGTCCACGATCATCAGGTTCTCCGCCCGGTCCTTCTCGTCGCTCAGGAGGTCCGCCACGAGCTCTGCGTCCTCCCGGGCGGTTCTTCCTCGCGGCCGGGTTCCCTTGATGGGCTTGGACTCGGTCCGACCGTCGGCGCCGACCTTCACGAACCGCTCGGGCGAGGTGCTGAGCACCGAAACGCTTCCCAGCCTCAGCAGGGCCCCGAACGGTGCCGGACTGCTTCTGCGGAGCAGCCGGTAGCTCGGCAGCGGTGCGAAGGTGCCCTGCGTGTCGGCCATGTTGGTCAGGCAGACCTCGTAACTCTCCCCGGCCGCGATCTCCTCCAGGGCCCTGTCCACCAGTCCCAGATAGGCCGCCCGGTCGTGGCGCAGCGTCACCTCGGCCGGCGGGACCGGGTGGGAGATCAGCCGGGGGGAACGGCCGCGGAGCTTCTCCAGCGCTGTACGAGTGTCACGCAGCCAGCGGACCGCTTCCCCGTGCTGCCCGTCCTCGACGAGGGCCAGCAGATAGGTCACGCGGCTGTGGTGGTCGAACACCACAGCACGGTCAGCGAAGATCATGGCCGCGTCCGGCTCGGGGGCCTGATGGGCGAGTCGGCCGCCGCACTCGGCCTTGAGTTCGTAGCCGAGGTAACCGACCCAGCCGAGACAGAAATCGAACGGAAGGTCGAGCGGAGGGATGCGGGCAGCGGCCAGATCCCGGTCGAGCCAGGACAGCCACTCGCCCGTGACCACTTCCGTGCCCTTCGAGGAGCGCACCGTCACGGTCTGCGTCCGCACGTCGGCCTCGGCGACCCGCGACAGGGGCCCGCCGGCATCACCCATGACGGAGAACCGGCCGAGGGCCGGGTCCGAGGTGGCATGGGCGCTGCTGTCCAGCCAGAAGGCGTGCTCGGCGTGGCCGAAGAGCGCCTCGAAGGCGACCTCGTCGTCCCACCCGGTGTCGAGCCGCTCGACTCTCACCCGGAGGGAACGCCGGGGCGGTGCGGCTGCGGCCGGAGCCCGGGGAACCGGTACCACGAGCGCCGGCCGGTCTGGGCCGGGACGGTCCCGGTGCCATGCTCGACTCAGCTCAACGAAGTTGCGCAGGAGTTCCATGCCGTGTTCGGTGAGGATCGACTCGGGATGGAACTGAACCCCCCACATCGGCTTGCTCCGGTGCTCCAGGCCCATGAGAACTCCGTCCGCGGTCCACGCGGTGGCCTGGAGACTCTCCGGAAGATCGTTGACCGCGAGCGAGTGGTAGCGCACGACGTTGAAGGGCGAGGGCAACCCGGTGAACAGACCCGTGCCGTCGTGCAGCACCGGCGACAGCCGTCCGTGCCGAGGCTCGGGCGCACGGCTGACGGTGGCCCCGTGCCACTGAGCTATGCCCTGGTGTCCGAGGCAGATGCCGAGCAGGGGCAGGTCACAGCTCTCCACCAGCTCCCGGCACCTCCCGAAGTCCCTGGTGCGAGCGGGAGTTCCGGGCCCGGGGGACAGGACGACGGCGTCGAACCCGCTGAGCAGGCCCGGGCGCAGGAGCGGCGAGTCGTTGGGTACGACGACCGGCTCCCGACCGGTGATCAGCGCCAGGTAGTGGGCGAGGTTGTGGGTGAACGAGTCGTAATTGTCGACAAGCAGGATACGCACGGGGCTTCCAGGATTCCTCGTGAGCCGGAAAAAGGAGAGGGGCATGACGCGAAGGGCCGTTCAGCTCCCTTGCCGACTTCTTGTGGCGGTACCCGCGCGCTGCGGGCGAGGGCTCACGCGTCCCTCCGCGCGATCTCGATCAACAGGTACTCGATCGTGTCCCGGCCCTCTTCGACGCGCATGCTGCGCACGGTGCTCAGCTCGCGCTCCGTCTCGTCCGCGAGGGCGGACAGCCTTGCGAGATCGCCCCGGTTGCTGAACTGCAGCAGGGCCCGGCCCCCCTCCGTGGTCCACAGGGGTGCCTGATCGAGGTAGCGGCGGTGCGCGGCGTAACCGGGGTCCACGTACGCCTGCTCGTGAAGGGAGGTGTATCGGTAATCGGACGGCGCCAGAACGAAGTTGGAGTGCCAGTACACGGTGTCGAAGCGCGCACGGGGGTCGAGGGAGTCGAAGAGGTCGCTCCGCTGTGCGCAGACGCGGTCGGCGACCTTGTGGCGCTGTGCGTTCAGCGCCGCGTTGCGTACGGCCAGCGGGTTGATGTCCGTGGCCAGCACTCTCTCGCAGCCTCCCAGTGCGGCGCTCACCGCGATGACTCCGGTGCCGCAGCCGATCTCCAGGAAGGAACCGTTCCGGGCCGGTTGGTGGTCCTCGTGGAATCCCAGCAGTTCCATGGCCGCGTCGGTGGACGTCGTGTAGGGCGGGGCGAAGACGTCCGGAAGCAGGGTCCACTCCCGCCCTCGCAGACGGAAGCTGTCGGGGCGCCTGCTGTCGTCGCGTGCCGCACGGCTGCGCTGGAGCGACTGGGCGTAACTGCGGATCTCCAACGTGACTCCCCCGTGCGGGCAGAGGAGTTTCCCCACCCCGCCGGACGAGCGTCCGCGATGCGGCGTGGAAACGGGAAGGTGGCTTCAGGACACTGTTGCAGGTGCCTATCGGTGGCCTCACCACCACGCAACGGTATCCGTACTGGTCCGGACGTTGACCCGTTGATCGATCAACGGCTATCTTCACCGGGCGCCGGAGCGAGAGGAAGCGTGGCATGCCGGGAGAGGTATCGACCGGGGATGACGAACTGCTGTCCATTCTGAAGCTGTTGGCCGAGGGGGCGCCCGCGGGGCGGCTGGAGGCGCTGTTGCAGCGCGTGCGCAGGGAGGACCGGCACGGGCCCGAGCGGTTGGCCGGCATCGAGTCCGCGGTGCAGTTGGCGCGCGTGGTGAGTCTCGCCACCGCCAGGAGTCACCAGCGGGAGGCCGGACTCGCGGCTCTGATCGACACCGCCCGGGACCTGTCGTCCCCGAGCGAGCTGGACGGCCTGCTGCCGCTGATCGCCCGTTGGGGCAGGCGTCTGTTGCATTTCGACATGACGTACATCGCCCTGCCGGATGCCGAGGGCATGTACGTGCGCTGCTCCGAGGGTTCCACCACGGCGCTCAACACGGGCCTGCGGCTCGGCGGCGGCCGGGGACTGGGGGCGGAGGCCATGCGATGCCGGGCGCCGCTGTGGACCGCCGACTACTCGGAGGACGGATCCATCGCACACTCCGACACCATCGACGGGGTGGTCGAGGCCGAGGGGCTGCGCGCGCTCATGGCCGTCCCCCTGCTCCAGAGGGGCGAGGCCCTGGGGGTGCTGTACGGGGCGGACCGCAGGGTGCGCAACTACACTCCCGACGAGATCGATCTGATCTGCTCGCTCGCGGACATCGCAGCGGTGGCGATCGGCAGGGTGGAGCAGCTCCAGCGGGCGCGGGAACAACTGGCCGAGTCGCAGAGCGACGGGGCGCGCGTCCGTACCCGCCTCACACGCCTCGGGCAGATGAGTGCGATGTACCGCCGGATCATGGACCTCCTGATCGACGGAACGGACCTGGACGTACTCGTCGATACCGCAGGTTCGGTCCTGGGCAGCACCCTCCAGATCCGCGATCTGGCTGGGCATGTGCTGGCGGCCGGCGGCGAGATCGCCGGAGTCGACGAGGACGCCCTCAACGAGGCGGTACTCGAGGCGTACACCTGCGGTGGCCCCGCCCGGGTGGGCGACCGGGCCTGGGCCACCCCGGTCACCGCCGGGAAGGAAGTGCTCGGTTCGCTCGTCCTGTATCCGGCTGCCGAACTCCTCGACGAGGACGTCTGGCTGCTGCGGACGATCGCTCAGGTCTTCGCGCTGCAGCTCGTGATGGAACGCAGCGGGGCCGTCGCGGAGGGATCGGTCCGAGACGAGCTGCTCGAGGAACTGCTGAGCCTGCCGGCCGGTGCGCCCGTGCCGCGCCAGATCACCCAGCGCGCCACCCGGCTCGGGATCGATCTGGACAGCCCGCACGTCCTGCTCGTGGCCCGGCCGGAGGGCGGGGAGCCGAAGCGGGCCGGGGGATGGGCGTCCTCGTACGCTTTCCGCGTGAGCGGCCTGAAGATGGTCGACAACGGCCGCATCGTCCTCATGGTTCCGGGCACTGACGCCTCGGCCACTGCCCGCGCCGTGGCCGACGAGCTCTCCCCGCTGCTCGGCCACCCCGTCTCGGTGGGCGCCGCAGGCCCCCAGGCCTCGGCCGCGGAAGCCGGCCGGTCGTACCGGGAAGCGGTGCGGTGCCTGGACGCACTGACCGCCCTCGACGGGGTGGGGGGTGTGGCCTCCGTACAGGACCTGGGGTTCCTGGGACTGCTCCTCTCCGACGACAATGATGTCGACGGATTCATCGAGTCGGCCCTGGGGCCGGTCCTCGACTACGACACGGACCGTACGACGGAATTGATCGCCACCTTGGAGCAGTACTTCGCAGCAGGCTCCAGTCCCACCAACGCGGCGGAGAGACTGCACGTGCACCCCAACACGGTCTCCCGCCGTATCGAGCGCATCACCGAACTTCTCGGCGAACAGTGGAACGAGCCCGAGCGGGCCCTCGAAGTGCAGCTGGCCCTCCGGCTCCGCCGCGCCCGCCAGGTCCTGGGCGCGCGCCGAAGCAGCTAGACACTAGTAAGCCGCCTGCGGTGCGCAGCCGTTGACGGACAGGATGCTCGCGGCATGGGCGGCGGAGGCGAGAGTGACGTGCCGGTGCCAGCCGGGGAACGAACGGCCGACGTAGTCTCGCAGACCGACCGCTTCGCCGATGTCGGCGAAGTCCTGCTCGACACGGTGGGCAAGCTTCGCGGTCCGCAGCATCTGCGCCACCGGAAGGTGCGTCAGGTCGGTGAGCCACATTCCGGCGGGGGGCCGGTCCGGGTCGTGCCACTCGCCGAGCAGCAGCATGGGGCGGGGCCGTCTCGCGGGGCCATGGGGCAGCGCCACCCGGACCGCGGAGACGAGCGAGGTGCGAAGTGCGTGCCGCCGGGCGGCGTCCGGCCAGTGCACCGGCCTGCGCAGGCCCCTGGTGGACTCAAGGATCTGCCGCGGGTTCAGCGGACCCGCACCGAAACCCGGCATCGTCCGGTCGGCCACCACCACCGGCACGGAGGTGCCGATACGTCCGAGCAGGGGGATCCCAGCCGCCCTGAACCGGGAGACCGCCGGGCGCACCTGGCCCCCGCGCAGGTCGATGACGACGGGGAGGGCGCCGGACTGCGCAAGGTGCGCTGTCTCCAGAGCGGCGCTCGTGGCACAGGCGCCCAGGCTCTCGTGTCTGACGGTTTCGGGGAGATCGGAGCGATCGAGATGATCCTGGTCGATCCCCCCGGGCTCGGGCAGATGCAGCCGCCAATGGACCGGGGAGCTCAGCCGCTGGGAGGCAAGCCATACGCCGAAAGCCTGTTGGCCATGGAACATGCGGCCCAGCTGCGGGGCGAACAGCCGGTTCACCCCCACGGAGTGCTCCCCGGTCTTCGGAATGTGCATCGCCTGGACCACCAGGGCCTGCGGGGTGAAGGTGCGCATCAGGTGGGCAGCGAGCGCCGCGCGCAGCGGCTTCCAGTCCCAGGTGGAACCGGTGATGAAGTGGTGCAGGCTCTGCTTGGCGGCGCCACCGCCCACCAGCGCCGCGATGTTCCGCACGGACTTGCGTCCCTCGGCGCAGACAAGACCGCGCAGATACTGCTCGGCCTTGTCCCGCTGGTCCTTCCTGCGGAACTCGGTGAACAGGGCCGGCGGAAGTCCGGCGAGGACGTCGTCGGCGACCGTCGGGTCGAACAGGCCGCGCCGTGGGACGCGTTCGGCCACGGTGGCGACAGAAACCATTTCAGGTGGGGAGGAAACCTTCGTATTCACCATGCTCCAGCCATGCGGTAAAGAGAATCCGTCCGGTCACGCTGCAACCCTGAGCAATGGGGAACGTGTGAACGAGGTAGCCGGGGCATCGACTTGGGCGGCGCAGACGTGGCTGGGACACCGCCCGTGGGGCGCGGTCGCGGAGGGGCGGGCGCGCGGGACACCGCAAGGTGCGACAGCCGGTACCGCTCACCGCGCTGCCGGTGCCCGCATCACACACCGCGCACTGATCCACCACGCATTGCGGGACAACCCTGAGAAGGCTGAAGAAGACCCTGGGGGAGGGGTGGCCTCTCCCAGGCGAGCGCGTCGGGCCGCCTGCGGGGCCGGCCGGCCGGGCCGCGGACGCGCAGCCTGTCGAGCACGGGGATGACACCGGGGCCCCTCGCAACCGCGAGGAGCCCCGGCCCGCCTTTCACGTCAGGTCATTGCCTCATGGGTAGGCGACCACATTGCTGGGAGTGGTGTCCGAGGCGGTCACCGCCCCCGTGTCGTTGATGACATGGGTGATGGTGCCCACGCCGCCGAGTGAGACCGTCAGAGCGTTGTGGAACTTCACGCCGGGAGTGTTGGGCACTTCGAAGGCGTGGTAGCTGTTCACCGCGGGGTTGACGTTGAAGTAGCAGTAGCTGCCCAGTCCCCACGCCTCGTGGGTGGTGACGCCCGCGCCCACCTTGTAGGCGGCATATCCGTTGACCCCTGCCGCACTCATCCACGCGCTCTGGTTGGGCACGTCGTACGGCATCTCGTTCTGGAAGAAGATCGTCTTGCCGTTCTGGCCGTTCCAGACGACTTCGTGCTTCTGGTAGTGCTCGACGAAGAGACCGGTCGCCAGAACGCTGCTGCCGTTGACGATCACGCCGGTGTCCGCCGTGTTGGTCGTCCAGCCGAAGCTTCCTGCCTTGCCGTGGTCGGCCCGCCAGGCCCAGATGTGGTCGATGATCACGTTGTTGCTGTTGACGATCAGGCTGGTCGTCGCCTTGCCGGCGATCTGGCCACCGATCCGGAAGAACACGTCCTGGACGGTCGTCGGGTTGCTCGCGTGGCTCGCGGACGATCCGGACGGGCCGACGGTCAGCAGCGCCGCCGAGTTGGTGGTTCCGGCGTCGATCAGCAGTCCCTTGAGACGGACTCCGTCCACGTCGGCGACCTGCATCGCGTTGACGCCGTTGTCCGGGACGAAGGTCGGGTAGCCGATGCCGAGGACGACCGTGTTGGGCCGGGTGATGTTCAGCGTCTGGTTCAGGTGGTAGACGCCCGGCGTGACGAACAGGTTGCAGCCCTGGGAAAGGGCGTTGTTGATGGTCGCGGCGGTGTCGCCGGCCTTGACCACGTAGAACTGGCTCATCGGCTGAGAGGTGCCGGGAGTGCTGCCGTTCGCCCAGCTCGCCCCCGACGCGTTGGTGCGCAGTGACGGAAGGAACACGCGGTACTTTCCGGCGCCGTCGACGTACAGATACGGCACGTCACGGGAGACCGGGGTGGTGGCCAAGGTGGTCTCGGGCGGGTTGGGGAAGGTGTTCGCGGGAGCACCGGCGGTGCCGGAGAAGACCATGTTCCACACGCCGCCGGCCCAGCTGCCCACGTTGCTGTCCCGGGTGTACCACTGCTGCTGCGAGATGGACGCCGCCTGGCCGCTGACCTTGGTGTCGGCGATGTAGCCGCCGCTCGCCCAGCCGTAACTGGCCGGGTAGAGCTGCAGGTCGCCGCGGACGTCGATCCGGCGGAACGGGGCCGCCTGGGCCACGGCCCAACGGTTGCCGCCCACCGGGTTGATGGCCAGGTTCTCGGCCGAGCGCCAGAAGTTCTGCGTCGCGTTGCCCGCGTCCGAGGCGTTGAAGGCGTCCACGGTGACGTGTCCGTTGATCGTCACGTCGCCCGGATTCTGCCCGAGACCCGCCACCGAGGTGTAGTAGCCGACATTGTCGTCGACGGCGTACGTACCCGGCTTGAAGAGCTGTGCCACCCGGTTCTCGCTGAACTGCGCGGATGCGGTGTCCTTCATCTGGGCGAACTGCGCGTCGAGCTGCGCCTGAATGGTGGCACTGGACATGCTCGGGTCGTAGATGTGCACGTTCGGGCCGAAGTCCGGCGTGTCCGACTGGGTGGGGCAGCTCGCCGCTGCGCCGATCGTGTAAGTCGCGCTGGCGACCGCGGAGTCGGCGAGTCCGGACTTGATGGCGATGGCCTTGATGGTGGTGGTGGCCGTGACGCTGATCGGCGCGCTGTACAGAGTGGACGACGCGGTGGGGGTGGAGCCGTCACGCGTGTAGCGGATGCTCGCGCCCGCGGTCGCGTCGGCGAGCGTCACGCTCTGGGCCGACGCGTAGGTGCCCGCTGCGGGAGTGAAGGTGGGTGTGGCGACAGTGCCGGTGCCACCACCGCCCTGGGTGTACGTGAAGTGGGGCGTGTCGTACTGCGGCCCGCTCTTCTCGTAGGTGAACCAGTACTCCAGGACCGTTCCGGCGGAGAGCGAGCCGACGGTCTGGGTCCACGTGCCCGCACCGTTGGTCATACGGACGTTCTGTTGGTTGGCGCTGTTGACCAGGTAGTGCACATCGACGTAGACCGCGGACGTGGTCGGTGTGAAGGAGATCTGAGCCTGCGTGGAGCTCAGTTGAGTGACGCTCTGGGTGTAGTCGGCCTCGGCTGCGGAGGCGGGAGCGGCGCTCTGATCGAGGCCGAGCAGTCCGACGAGCGCGAGGAGGAGCGCACTCAGCAGAGCGATGACGCGCTGCTTCGGACCTGGCAGGGGTCTCGTGCGGCCGGGCGGGACGGAGTTGCGCATGGGGGGAGTCCTTTCACCTGGTTTCGCGAAGTGAACACCGGATCAACGCGGAGGACAGGGTGCAGACGGTCTCGACATCTGTGCGGGCATCGCCTTGCCAACTCTGCGGACCTTTGAATGAACCTCTTGAAAACGCTCTCAATCTACGGATGAGCGAGGTGCTGGCGCCGTCAAGGCAGTGTTGAGTGACAAGGGTGAACCGTCAAGGAGATGGACACGCTTCAAGTCTTGAACGCCTACTGTGCGCCCAGTCGCGTCTGGGTTCGGCCCGAGCCGGGAGGTGGGCAACCGTCGTGCCCTCCCGTCCGGCCGCGTCCGGCGACCCGGGCGGCGCGGCAGGGCTCCGCCTCGGCGTGGAGAGAGCGGCCCTCACCTGCGAGTTCGATTCCGTCGCCGGTCGCGGACGCGTTGTTCCGGCCCGTGTGCGGCCGGGTGCGGCCAGCAGACCGGAGCGCTCAAGTCCGTTCGTGGGCAGGGGAGTTGTATTGACTCGCGCGTGTGCTGTTCATAACATCGAAACATCTGAAGCCAAGTTTGGCTTGAATTCGTCGGCTTTACCGTCGCGCCCGGGGGAGCCCGATGAGTGTTCCAGTTCTGTGTCCTGACATGACTCATGGGCAGAGACGGCTGTGGTTCCTGCACCAGCTGGAGCCGGACGACCCCTCGTACAACATCCCCCTCGTGCTGAGGCTGACCGGTGATCTGGTGCCGTCGGCCCTCGGGTCCGCGTTCGACGAGGTGGCGGCCCGGCACGAGTCGCTGCGCATGCGCTTTCCGGACGAGGACGGCACCCCCACCGTGGTGGTCGGCGCGCCCGCTCCGGTGGCCATCGAACACATCGACCTGCGGGCCGGCGACCACCGGCTGGAGGCGTTGCTGGCCGAGCGCACCAACCGCGGCTTCGACCTGGGGCAAGGGCCTCTGCTGCGGGTGTCCCTCTTCCGGACGGGCGACAGCGAGCACGTCCTGTGCGTGGTCCTGCACCACATCGTCGCCGACGGCTGGTCGCTCAACATCCTCCGCGACGAACTGGCAGCGCATTACACCGCCCACCGGACCGGTCGAGCCACCGGGCTGACCCAGCCGCCCCCCTACCGCGCCCAGGCAGCCGCCGAGGCGCGGGAGGCGGACGGTCCGCAGGCGCGCGAAGCGCTCGCCTACTGGCAGGAACGCCTTGCCGACGCCCCCGCCCTCGAACTCCCCCTCGACGGGCCGCGACCCGAACAGCCCTCCACGCACGGTGCTTTCCACACGCAGGTGATCACCGGCGCCGGGCCGGTGGTGGACGCGCTGGCCCGTGCCCGGCGCAGCACTCCGTTCATGGTCCTGCTCGCCGCCTACCAGGCGGTCCTCCACCGGTGCACCGGGCAGGAGGACTTCTGCGTGGGCGTCCCCACCGCAGGCCGCACCGAGCCTGAGGCCGAGCAGGTCATCGGCTACTTCTCGCGGACGCTCGTGCTGCGCTCCGACCTCTCCGGCGACCCCGGGTTCGCCGATCTGCTGCGCCGGGCCCGCAGCACCGTCCTCGGGGCCTTCACCCACGAACGGATCCCCTTCGAGCGTCTGGTCGAGTCCCTGAGCCTGGACCGGGATCCGGGGCGGACGCCACTGTTCCAGACCCTGTTGACCGTTCACACCCAGGACGCGGGTCTGCTGCGCGCCACACCGTTCGCCGACCTGTCCTGCACCGAGCTCGACCCGGGCATGGAGGCCTGCAAGTTCGACCTCACCCTGGACGTGCGACGGGACGGCGAGGACGTCGTCGCCGTCTTCGGATACCGGACGGACCTCATCGACGCCGCATGGGCGGCCCGGCTCGGCCGGTGGTTCGAGACGCTGCTGCGCGCCGCGGTGGCCGACCCGGACACCCCGGTCCGCCGGCTGCCGATGCCGGACGCGTCGGAGCTCGCGGCCCTCCGCGAACGGGGCCGGGGACCGGCCCTGGCCGCAGGACCGCCGACCGTGCTCGCCGCCGTCGAGGAGGCGGTACGCAACGGACCCACCAGGACCGCGCTGCGGGGGCGCGACGAGTCACTCGACTACGCGACCCTGTGGTCGCGCGCAGGGCGGCTGGCCGTGCGGCTGGCGGAGCACGGGGTCGGGCAGGGGGACACCGTCGGTGTGCTCCTGCCGCGCGGTCCGGGCGCGGTCGTGGCGATGCTCGCCGCCTGGCGGGCCGGTGCGGCCTACGTGCCGCTCGACCCCGACTACCCGCCGGCCCGGATCGCCTTCATGATCGAGGACAGCGGGACCCGGGTCGTCCTCACCTCCGGCGGGGCAGGGGCGCGCGAGGTTCCGGAAGGCGTGCGGACGCTGACCGCCGACGGCCAGGACGCGTTCGGCGGCCCTGTGCACACGGACGCGTTCGGTGCTCCTGTGGGCACGGACGCGTTCGGTGCTCCTGCGGACACGGACACGGACCGCGGTGCCGAACGGACCGGTGCTCCGGACGGGTCCGGCAGTTCCCCCGCCGCCGTTCTTCCCGTCACGCGTCCCCACGACCCTGCCTACGTCATCTACACCTCGGGTTCGACCGGCACCCCCAAGGGTGTCCTCGTGCCGCACGGCGCACTCGCCGAACGGGTCCGGTGGATGCGTGAGGGCTACGGCATCACGCACGCCGACCGCGTCCTGCACTGCGCCTCGCTCAGCTTCGACACCAGCGCCGAGGAACTCTTCCCGGCGCTGGCTTCCGGCGCCACCCTGGTCGTCGCCGAAGCCGGCGGCGCCCTGCCGGACCTGCTCGGCCACGCCTTCACCGCCGACGTCACGGTCATGGACCTGCCCACCCCGTACTGGCACCAACTGGTCGCCGACCTGGACGCGGTGGCATGGCCCGACTCGCTGCGGCTGATGATCCTGGGCGCCGACCAGGTGAGGTCCACCGCGGTCGGTGCCTGGCGGGCCCGGTTCGGGGACCGGGTCCGGCTCGTCAACTCCTACGGCCCCACCGAGACCACGATCATCGCGACGACCGCCGACCTCGCGGCGGCGGACAGCCGCACCCGACCGCCGATCGGCGCACCGGTCGGCGGGGTCCGCGTGACTGTCTGCGACGCGCGGGGCGGCCCCGTCCCGCCCGGCACCCCCGGGGAGCTGCTGATCGGCGGGGCGGGGGTGACCTACGGATACACCAACAGGCCCGGCGCCACCGCCCGTGCCTTCGTTCCCGACCCCGAAGGACCGCCCGGGTCCCGCCGCTACCGGACCGGCGACCTCGTCCGGCACCGGCACGACGGCGCGCTGGAGTTCCTCGGCCGTCTGGACGGCCAGGTCAAGGTGCGCGGCTACCGGGTGGAGCCGGGCGAGGTCGAGAACGCGCTGATGCGACAGCCGGGGGTCGCGGAGGCGGTGGTCCTGGCCCGCGGGGACGCCCTGGTGGGATACGTGGTCCCGGCGGCTTGCGCCGAGGGCCCGCACACTCCCGGTGCCGGCCTCCGCCCCCGGGCGGACACCGCCCCCGGCAGCGAGGTCCTCGACCCTTCCGCCCTGCGGGCCGCGCTCGCGGCGTCCCTCCCCGCACACCTGGTGCCCAACGCCGTACTCGTCCTGGAGCGGCTGCCGCTCACGCCCAACGGGAAGCTCGACCGCGCCGCCCTGCCCGCCCCCGACCAGCGGCCCGCGCTGCGCGAGGCGTACGTGGCCCCGCGCACCGAGGCGGAGGAACTCGTCGCGGACATCTGGCGCGAGGTCCTCGGCATCGACCGGGTCGGGGCGATGGACGACTTCTTCGACCTCGGCGGGCACTCGCTGCTCGCCACCAGGGTGGTCGCCCGGATCCGGGCGACCGTCGACCTCACCGTCCCCCTGCGCACCCTGTTCACGCACCGGACGGCCGCAGCCTTCGCCGAAGCGGTGGAAGCCGCCCTGGTGGCCGAAATCGATGCCCTCTCGGACGAGGAGGCCGCGAGCCTCCTGTCCGCCGGTGACGACGACTCCCTGGAAGGAACCGGTTCGCCGTCATGAGCGAAACCTCCACGTCCTCCACGTCCTCCGCAGGCCTCTCCGAGGCCAAGCGCGCCCTGCTGAGCCGCCGGCTGCGGACCGGCCTCACCGCCGCGCCCCGGCCCGCTGTCCCCCGGCGGAACGACGGGGAGGTGCCCCCGCTCTCCTTCGCCCAGGAACGCCTCTGGTTCATGGAGCAGTTCGCGCCGGGCACCGCCGCCTACAACATCCCGTTGGCCCGGCGGCTGCGTGGCCCACTCGACCACGCGGCGCTGGAGCGCGCCCTGGACAGGGTGGTGGCCAGGCACGAGACCCTGCGCTCCCGGTACCCGGCGACCGACGACGGCAAGCCCGTCCTGGAGATCGCCGAGCCCGCGCCCGTTCCGCTGCCCGTCGCCGAGGCGGTCGACGAGGCGCACGCGGCACGGCTGGTGGACGAGGCGGGAGCCCGGCCCTTCGACCTCGTCGCCGGCCCCCTGCTGCGGACCCTTCTGGTGCGGTGCGCACCCGACGAGCACATCCTGCTGCTCGTGGTGCACCACAGTGTCAGCGACGGCTGGTCCAGCGAGATCCTGATCTCCGAGATCCTGCGCTGCTACACCGCCCAGGTCGCGGGAGACCCGGATCCGCTGCCCGAACTCCCGGTCGGTTACGGAGACTTCGCGCTGTGGCAGCGCGACCGGCTGAGCGGGGACGCGCTTGCCGCGGAGGTGGCCTACTGGGCCCGTGAACTGGCCGGCGTGGAGCCCCTGGTGCTGCCCACCACGCGGCCCCGGGCCGCCCGGCAGACGTTCGACGGGGCCGGATACGGCTTCCAGGTGGGCCGAGGGCTGCTCGACCGGGTCACCGCTCTCGGCAAGGCCCACGGCGCCACCGTCCACATGGTGATGCTCGCCGCCTTCCAGGTGCTCCTCGCCCGCTTCAGCGGACAGCGTGACTTCGCGGTGGGCTCACCCGTGGCCGGCCGGACGGAGCCCGAACTCGAAGGCCTCGTCGGCATGTTCGTCAACGTGCTGCCCCTGCGGGCCCGGCTCGACGGGGATCCGGGCTTCGCCGCGCTGCTGGAGCGAACACGGGAGACCTGCCTGGAGGCCTACGCCCACCAGGAACTGCCGTTCGCCCAGCTGGTGACCGAACTGGGCGTCGAACGTGACGTCTCCAGGCCGCCGGTGTTCCAGGCCGTGCTCGCCGTACAGAACTACGCGACCGCTCACAACTCTGCGACCGCTCAGAACCACGTGACCGCACAGCGGCGGGAGGCGGAGGGGGCGCTGCACGCGGAGACCTACGGCCTGCGGGCCGCCGGCACGCGGTTCGACATCGAGTTGTTCCTGATGGAGTGGCCGGACGGGCTGCGGGGAGCCTTCAACTACAACACCGACCTCTTCGACGAGGCGGACGTCGCCCGCATGGCGGGACACCTGGACCGGCTGCTGCGCGCGGTGACCGAGCGCCCCGACGTGCCCCTGTCCGAACTGGACGGCCTGTCGGACGACGAGCGAAAGCTGGAGCTGGAGGAGTTCAACGCCACCGGCGTCACGCTCCCGGCCGGTGCCACCCTGGTGTCCCTGATCGACGAGCAGATCGCGCGTACCCCCGAGGCGGTGGCGGTGACCGCCGACGAGGGCACGCTCACCTACGCGGAACTCGACGAGGCCGCCGACCGGATCGCCGGCCGGCTCGTCGCGGCCGGAGTCACCCGTGGCGACGTGGTCGCCGTCAGCGCCGAACGCTCGCACGCCCTGGTCGCGGCGCTGCTCGGTGTGATGCGTACCGGCGCCTGCTACACCCCGCTGGACACCGAATATCCGGCGGAGCGGCTGCAGTTCATGCTCGCCGACAGCGGAGCGCGTGTCCTGCTCGCCCAGCGCGGTCTTCCCGTGCCCGAGGTCTGCGACGCGGCTGTGCTGTACCTGGACGACGACGCGCAGCGTGGGAGCGCTCCCGCCGCGCGTCGGGGCGCGGGGCCGCATCCCGACGATCCGGCGTACCTGATCTACACCTCCGGCTCCACCGGCCGCCCGAAGGGAGTACCGAACACCCACCGGGCCCTGGTGAACCGGCTGCTCTGGATGCAGCGGAGTTACCCGATCGGCCCCGACGACCGGGTACTGCAGAAGACTCCGGCGGGGTTCGACGTGTCGGTCTGGGAGTTCTTCTGGCCCCTGATGACCGGGGCGCGGCTCGTCCTGGCCCGCCCCGGCGGGCAGAAGGACGCCGCCTACCTCCAGGAACTGATCCGCTCGGTCCCCGTCACCGTCGCCCACTTCGTCCCCTCGATGCTGCCGCTCTTCCTCGCCGAGGAGGGAGCCGGCCGGTGCACCGGGCTGCGCAGGGTCGTCTGCAGTGGCGAGGCGCTGCCGCCGGACACCGCACGCGCCTTCCGGGCCCTGCTGCCGGACTGCGCGCTGGCGAACCTCTACGGCCCGACCGAGGCGGCCGTCGACGTCTCCTCGTGGGAGTGCGAGGGGATCCTGGACACGGTGCCCATCGGGCGGCCGATCGACAACGTCCGGCTGTACGTCCTGGACGGAGCGCTGCGGCCGGTACCGCCCGGCGCCCCGGGCGAGATCCACATCGGGGGGACCGGTGTCGCCCTCGGCTACCACCGCCGGCCCGGCCTGACCGCGAGCCGCTTCGTCCCCGACCCGTACGGACCGCCCGGCTCACGGCTCTACCGGACCGGCGACCTGGGCAGGCGCCGCCCCGACGGGACGCTGGAACACCTCGGCAGGATCGACCAGCAGGTCAAGCTGCGCGGGCTCAGGATCGAGCCCGGTGAGATCGAGTCCGCCCTGCGCGCGCTGCCGGCCGTGACCGAGGCGGCCGTCGTCGTACGCGAGGACAGTCCGGGCGACAAGCGGCTGGCGGCCTACCTCGTCACGGAGGACGGACCGGACGGCCTCGATCCACAGGCGCTGCGGACACGGCTCAAGCTCGTGCTCCCCGACTACATGGTGCCCGTCTCCTTCACCGCCCTGCCCGCCCTGCCGCTCACCCCCAACGGCAAGCTGGACCGCCGGGCACTGCCGAAGCCCGAGGTGCACCGGGCCCCGGGAGCCGGCCTCGCACCCGAGAGCCCTGCCGAGCGGGTGCTCGCCGCGATCTGGGCCGAGGTGCTCGGACTGGACGAGGTCGGGGCGGACGAGGACTTCTTCGACCTCGGCGGGCACTCGCTGCTCGCCACCCAGGTCGTGGCCCGGGCGCGGACGCTGCTGCCGGAGGCCGGGGGCCGTCCGGTCAGCGTGATGGACCTGTTCACCTGCCGGACCGTCAGAGGCCTCGCGGCGCTGGCGGAACTGCCCGAGGACGCCCGGGGCCCCCGCAGGCTGCTGCACCGGCTGACCCCCGAGGTCCCCGCCGGGCGCCGGCGCGCCACCGTGGTCTGTGTGCCGTACGGAGGCGGCAGCGCGGTCGTCTACCAGCCCGTCGCCGACCTGCTTCCCGACGACCACGAGCTCTGGTCCGTCGCGATACCCGGTCACGACGTCGGCGTCACCGAGGAGCACCTGCCGTTCGGAGAGCTGGCCAGGAAGGTCGCCGCCGAGATAGAGGAACGTGTCGAGGGCCCGCTGATCGTGTACGGGCACTGCGGCGTCGGCACCGCGCTGGCGGTGGCGACGGCACGCCTGCTGGAGGCGTCCGGCCGGGAACTCGAAGCGGTCTACGCCGGAGCCCAGTTCCCCTTCGCACGACCGCGCGGACGCGTGCTCGGCACGCTGAGCCGGATCGCCTCCCTGGAGGCCCTGCTCGGAAACCGGGTCTACGTCAACTGGCTCACCGGGATGGGGGTCGACACCTCCCAGCTCGACCGCGAACAGACCGCGTTCGTCGTGGGCAACATGCGCCGCGACTCGCAGGCCGCGGAGGACTGGTTCACCGGTGCGATCGCGGACGTGGAGGCGGGAGCACCACGGCTGCGCGCCCCCCTGGTGTCGCTGGTGGGCGACCGCGATCCGGCCGCCGACTTCTATGCCGAGCGCTACCGGGAGTGGCTGCTGCTGGCCGAGCGCTCGGCGGTCGCGGTGATCGACCAGGGCGGCCACTTCTTCGTCAAGTACCGGGCCGCGGAGGTCGCCGAGGCGGTCACCACGGTGCACCGCGCCCTGCGCGAGGAGGACACCGCGTCGCTGCCGGAGCGGACCCCGGACGCGGCGTGGTGGTTCCACGGGGAGACGGGGCCTCCGGAGCCGGCCGCCGGTCCGTTTGACCGGACCGGCGCCCCGGCGCGGGACACCGCCGGGCCGGACGGCGCGGACCCGGAGCCGGCCGCCGGACCGGGACCGGACGGCGCCCCCGGTCCGAACAGGACACGCGGAGGCGGCGGCCCGCCCGCCGCTTCGGGGACGGCGGACGGGCCGGAACCGGGCATGGCCCGCTTCCTCACGGTCGTACTCGGCCAGCTCGCCTCCATCATCGGGTCCGCGCTCACCGAATTCGCCCTGCCCCTCTGGATTCTGCTGGAGACCGGGTCGTTGACCCGGTTCGCGCTCTACTCCGTCGTCGCGATGCTGCCGGGCATTCTCATCGGCCCGCTGGCCGGAGCCGTGGTCGACCGCTTCGACCGCCGCAAGGTGATGCTGGCCGGCGACCTCACCGCCGGACTCAGCCAGGTCGCCATGCTCGCCCTCCTGCTGGCCGGGCGACTGGACACCTGGTATCTGTACGTCCTGCTCGCCGTGCTGTCCGTGGCGCTGACCTTCCAGCGCCTCGCCTACAGTTCGGCCGTCCCGCAACTGGTCCCGAAGCGGTACCTCGGACACGCCAACGGAGCCGTACAACTCGCCTTCGGTGCAGCGCAGTTCGTCGTACCACTGGTGGCGGTCGCCCTCATGGCGGGCATCGGGCTGCGCGGCGTGCTGATCCTCGACATCCTCAGCTACGTCGTCGCCGTGGGCGTGCTGCTGTGCGTCAGATTCCCCCGGACGCTGCCGTGGAGCCGCCGGGAACCGGTCGTCGACGAGATCAAACACGGGTTCACCTACACCTGGCACAACCGTGGATTCCGCTCGATGCTGCTGTGGTTCGCCGTACTGAACCTCTTCCTCTCGCCCCTCTTCCTGCTGGTGACACCGCTGGTGCTGTCCTTCGGCACCCTGGACGACGCGGCCGGGGTGGCGATGGCGAGCGGCGCCGGAGCCGTCGTGGGCGGACTGCTCATGGGGGTGTGGGGCGGACCGCGCAGACACCGGGTGCGCGGCATGCTGGCGCTGGCCGCCGTGTTCGCCCTGGCGAGCGCGGTGACCGGACTGCGCGCCGACCTCTGGGTGATCGGCGCCGGAGCCTTCGGGATGGCCTGCGCCATCTCGATGGTCAACGGCGTGTACTCCACGATCGTGCAGGTGAAGGTGGCGCAGCGCTTCCACGGCAGGGTCTTCGCTCTGAACACGCTGGTGGCCTGGTCCACCCTGCCGATCGGCCACGGCCTCATCGCTCCCCTCGGCGTCAAGCTGTTCGACCCGCTGCTGGCCGAGGACGGGGTGCTGGCGGGAAGCGTGGGCCGGGTGCTCGGGACCGGCCCAGGACGCGGAATCGGCCTGATGTTCCTGCTGTTCTCCCTCGTCATGCTGGTGCTGGTGGCCTTCGCCCTGCGCTGGCCGGTGCTCGCCCGCTTCGACCGCGACGTGCCGGACGCCGAGCCGGACGACCTCGTCGGGCTCAGGGAGCGTGCCCAGACCCTGGCGGCGGCGCAGAAGAAGCGCGAGGCGTCCTTGGAGGCCGGCACCGCTCCGGTGCCGGCCGGGGCACAGCGGTGACCGCGCCCCGGCGCACGGCCGTCGCGCCGTCTCCCGGATCCCTGCTGGAGGTGCTGGCCCACCGCGCCGCGCTCCACCCCGGCCGCACCGCGCTGCACAACGGCGCGAGCAGCCTCGACTTCGGCAGCTGGCAGCGCCGCTCCGCCGCCCTCGCCGCGGGCCTCCGCGCGCGCGGGCTGGCCCCCGGGGAGCCGGTGGGCCTGTGGTACGGAAGTACCCGCTGGACGGAGTACGCCGTCGCCTACTGCGCGGTCCTGCGGGCCGGCGGGGTCGCCGTACCGCTCAGCGACCGCATGGCGCCGGCCGCCGCCGCGCACGTCCTGAGCGACTGCCGGGCGGTCGCCGTCCTGCACGCACCGGACGCACCGCCCGCACGGCTGCCCGAGGGGGTGTGGGCGGCGCCGGGCGACCTCATCGAGGCCGAGGGCGGCGAGGAGGCGCCGGACATCGCGCCGCCCGCTCCCGGCGCGCCCGCGCAGTACCTCTACACCTCCGGCACGACCGGCCTGCCCAAGGGCGTCCGCGCGACCCACGCCAACCTGGCCCACGGGTGCACCCTCGACGAACGACGCCGGCCGCTGCGCCACTCCCGTACCTTCCTCCACAGCTTTCCCATCGGTACGAACGCCGGCCAGACGATGCTCGTCAACTGCCTGAACGCGGCAGCCGCCGGTGTCGCGGCCCCGCAGTTCACCCCCTTGCGGTTCGCCCGGCTGATCGAGGAGCACACGGTCGGCAGCGTGTTCCTGGTACCGGCGACCGCCATCGAGCTGCTGGCCTCCCCGGCCCTCTCGCGCTGCGACCTGAGCTCGGTCCGGCTGGTCGGCTCCACCGCCGCGGCGCTGCCGCAGCCCGTCGCACTGCGCCTGTCGCAGGTCTTCGACGGTGCGCAGATCGTCAACTACTACACCTCCACCGAGGCCGCGCCCGCGCAGATCACCCTTCTCTTCGATCCCGGCCGTCCGGACTCGCCCGGTCTGCCGGCCGCGCTCGACCAGCTGCGGATCACCGACCGTGACGGCCGCCCGGTACCCGCGGGCGAGGCCGGTGAGATCTGGCTGCGCTCGCCCGCCTCGCCCCGCTCCTACCTCGGACCGGAGGGAAGCGGCACGGACGTCTTCCAGGGCCGGTGGGTGCGGATGGGCGACCTCGGGATGCTGGACGACGACGGCTACCTCCACCTGCTGGACCGGGAACGCGACGTGGTGAAGTCCGGGGCGTACAAGGTCTCCACGATCCAGGTGGAGAACGCGCTGCACGCCCACCCCGAGATCGCCGACGCCGCGGCCTTCGGGATCCCGCATCCGGTGCTCGGCAGTGTGGTGGCGGCCGTCGTGGTACCCCGGCACGGCGAGCCCGACGTCCCCGGGCTGCGGTCCTTCCTGCTGGACCGGCTGGCCGCCCACGAGCTCCCGGCCCGGTTCCTCTTCCGCGACACCCTGCCCCGCAACGAGGGCGGCAAGGTCCTCAAACGTGAACTGCACCGGCTCCTGGACGACGAGGCGATCTCATGACCCTGCCCACACCCTCCGCGGCCGACGCCCCGCTCGGCCGGACCGTGCCCGGACCCGTCCCGTTCGGTCCGGCCCCGCTCGACCCGGCCCAGCACGGTGTCTGGGTCACCGAACAGGCGATGCGGACCGGTTCGGCCTATCACCTCAGCGTCGCGCTCCACTTCCGCGGGCCGCTGGACCTCGCCGCCCTGCACACCGCGTGGACCTGGTTCGTGCACGACAACCCGGTGCTCGCCGCCCGCGTCGACCCGACCGGACCGTCTCTGGTCCCCGGGCCGGTTCCTTCCGTGCGCCACCACACCTGCGCCCCCGCGGACCTGGAGAAACTCCAGGAGGAGGAGACCGCCGCCGCGTTCGCCCCGGGGTCTGCCCTGGTCCGCCCGACCCTCTTCACCGTCGGACCCGGCCGCCACACCCTGCTGCTGGTCGCCCACCACATCGTCTTCGACGGCGAGTCCAAGGACGTTTTTGTGTCCGGGCTGGCGCGCCACTACCGGGCCGCGACCCAGGACCCCGCCCCCGCCGCCGCACCCTGTGAACCGCACACACCCCCTTCGGCCGCGCCCGCTCTCACCGGGCAGGCCGTCGACGCCGCGGCCCGGTTCTGGGCCGGCCGCTGGCAGGAGAGCGCCGCTCCCGCCCTTCCGGGACAGGCCGCACCCTCCCTGGTGGACCCGGTCGCTCCCGCTCCCGGCAGCGCCGCCGACTTCCGGCTCGACGGCCGACGGTACGCCCGCCTCACCGCCACCGCGCACGCGCTCGGGCTCACCCGGTTCGAACTGCTGACCGCCGCCTGGCACGCGCTCCTGCTGCGGTACGGCAACACCGAGCCCGCCACCGCCGTCGAGCTCTCGACCCGCGCCCCCGCCGCACCCGGGCGGGCCGGGCTCCACGTCAACGAGCTGCCGCTCTTCACGCACCCCCGGCCGCACATCCCGTTCCGGGAGTTCGCCCACGAGGTCCGGGAGGAACTGCGGGCCCTGTACGCCCACCGACCGGTACCGCTGAGCCGCGCCGTCCGTGGGCTGACACCGCGCACGGCACTGTGCCCGCTCTCCCTCAGCTACCGGCGCCGCACCACCTCGGCGCAGGCCGGCTTCGGTGACGCGCTGGACGTCCGTACCGCATGGATCGGCTTCGCCCGTACCGCCCGCAACCTCGCCCACCTCCAGCTCGTCGACTCACCGGACGCGCTCGAAGGCAGCCTGCAGTACCGCACGGCCGCCTTCGCCCCCGAAGCCCCCGCACGTATCCTGACCCACTTCCTCACCCTGCTCGACGGCGTGCTGGACGCGCCGGACACCCCCCTCGCCGGCCTGCCGTTGCTCCCCCCGCAGGAGCGCGCGCTCCTGCTCACCGACACCACGTCCGCGCCCGGCAACGCCGACGTCAGCCTGCCCGCCCTGTTCGCGGCCCAGGCCGCGGCCACCCCGGACGCCGTGGCCGTCGTCGACGGTGACGACGAGATCAGCTACGCCCGGCTCGACGCGGCGGTACGCCGTTTCGCGCACCGGCTGCGCGAACGGGGCGCCGGCCCCGGCAGCCTGATCGGCATCGCTCTGCCCCGGTCCGCCGCCCAGCTCGTCGCCGTGCTCGGGGTGCTCACCGCCGGAGCGGCCTATCTGCCGCTCGACCCCGACCACCCCGCGGAGCGGCTGGCGTTCATCCGCGCCGACTCCGGCCTCACCCTCCAGGTCTCCGAGGAACCCGGGCCCGGCGTCCTCGCCCCGGAACCCCTCGACGAGCCCGGCACCCCACCCCCCGCCCCGGCACCGCCGGCCCTCGAAGACCCCGCGTACGTGCTGTACACCTCGGGCTCCACCGGCACGCCCAAGGGAGTCGAGGTGCCGCACGGGGCGCTGGCGAACCTGCTGGCCGCGATGGGCGAAACGGCCGGCGCGCGGCCCGGGGACCGCTGGCTGGGCCTCACCTCGCTCTCCTTCGACATCTCCACCGTCGAGCTCTTCGTCCCGCTCGTCACGGGCGGTCGCGTCGTCCTCGTACCGGAGGGGCGGCACCGCGACGGCGACGCGCTGACCGCGCTAGTCGAACGCCACGCGCTCACCCACGTACAGGCCACGCCGAGCGGTTGGCGGCTGATGCTCGCCGCCGGACTGCACGCCCCCGGCCTCGTCGCGCTCACCGGCGGGGAAGCGCTGCCCACGCCCCTCGCGGCCTCGCTGCGCCGCGCCGTGGGGCGGCTGGTCAACGTCTACGGTCCGACGGAGACCACGGTCTGGTCGACCTGCGCCGACATCGAGGCGGACGCCCCCGTCACCATCGGCGGCCCGCTGGCCAACACCCGTACCTACGTCCTGGACGAGCGCCTGCGCCCGCTGCCGTACGCGACGACCGGCGAGCTGTACATCGGAGGCAGCGGAGTCGCGCACGGATACCGCGGGCGGGCCGGGCTCACCGCGAGCCGGTTCGTGCCCGACCCCTTCGGCCCGCCCGGCTCCCGCCTCTACCGCACCGGGGACCTGGTCCGGCTTGGGACCGACGGAAGGCTGGAGTTCGCGGGCCGCTCCGACACCCAGGTCAAGATCCGCGGACACCGGATCGAACTCCGCGAGGTCGAGACCGCGCTCCTGGGCCGTCCGGAGGTGGCCCAGGCCCTGGCCGTGCTCCGCGACGGCGCGGACGGTGAACAGGACCGGCTCGTGGCCTATGTCGTGCCCGCACCGGCCGGCCCGGTGCCGTCTCCCGACGCCCTGCGCGCCCATCTGGCCCGGAGCCTGCCGGCCGCCGCGCTGCCCGCCGCGTACGTGACGCTCGACGCCTTCCCGCTCACCCCCAACGGGAAGCTCGACCGGGCCCGTCTGCCCGAGCCGCCGCGGCACCGCGACACGACGGACGAGCAGGTCACCGGTGGCGGGGAACAGGGTGGCGGGGAGCAGGGAGTCGTCGCCGCCGTGCTGGCGATCTGGCGGCACGTGCTCGACCTGGAGGACCTCGGACCCGACGAGGACCTGTTCGACCTGGGCGGCCACTCACTGACGATCACCGCCATCGCGGGCCGCATCCGCAAGGAGTTCGGCGTGTCGGTCCCCTTCGACGTCTTCTTCGACAGCCCCACCGTCCACGGTGTCGCGGCCTGCGTCACCGATCTCATGGAGGAAAGCAATTGAACGCGAGCATCCGCTACCAGGTGGTGGTCAACGAGGAGGAGCAGCACGCCCTGTGGCCGGCCGAAACGCTCCCGCCGCAGGGCTGGCGGCCGGACGGATTCAGCGGCACGGAGGACGAGTGCGTCGCCCACGTCGACGAGGTCTGGCCCGACATCAGGCCGCTGAGCCTGCGTCGGCGGCTGGCGGAGCGGGAACAGCGGTGAACGCCCCAGCCCCCGCCACCGGGACGCGCGCCCGGCTCGCCGTGCTGATCCACGAGGCCATGGACGGGCAGATCGGCACGGCCGAACTCCTCACGTCCCGAGCGACACTGACCGAGGCGGGAGTCACCTCGCTGGGCCTGCTGCGGCTGGCCGACGCCCTGGAGGAGGAGTTCGGTGTCGAGGTCGACCTCGGCGACCCGTCGTTCTACCGGGAAACCGTGGACACGCTGGCAGCCCGGGTCGACGCCGCGGACGCCGGAGCGCCCCGTGAGTGAGCCGGAGGCCCCGGCGGCGGACCTCGCCACCGAGGTGATCGAGGTCCCCTTCGCCGGGGACCGCTCGGGGACGGCGCCGCTGACCTGGGGGCAGCAGGCGATCTGGAACGCGATCCTGCGGACCGCCCCGAACGACGTCTACTTCAACATCGGCCGGATCCTTCCCCTGGGGGAGCGCGGCCGGACGACGGAGCCGGCCCAGCTGACCGCCGCGCTCGCCGCGTTGGTGGAACGCCACGAGGCCCTGCGGACCAGGCTGCGGGGGACGGAGCGGACGCCGGACCAGTCGCTGTCGGACTCGGGCCGGCTGCCGCTGACCGTGGTCGACGAACCGCGGCCGGAGCACGCGGACGCGACCGCGCGGCATCTGCTCGACCGGCTGAGTGCCACCCGGTTCGACTACGAACAGGAGTGGCCGCTGCGGGTCGGCGCGGTGCGCAGCGGGGGCAGGGTCACGCACGCGGTGCTGGTGCTGTGTCACCTGGCCTGCGACGGACACGCCGCCGAACAGGTGGTGCGCGACCTGCGGCTGCTGGTCGTACGCGGCTCCGCGGGCCGGAAGCCGCGCGCCACCCCGATGGATCTCGCCGTGGAACAGCGCGGACCGGCGGGGGTGCGCCGCAGCGAGCGGGCGCTGGCCCACTGGGAGTCCTTCTACCGCGGCATCCCTCCGACGATGTTTCCCCGGCAGGCCGCGGCCCCCCGGACGCCCCGGTTCTGGAGCGGCATGCTGGTGTCGCAGGCCCTCGCCATGGCCACCGACGCGCTGGCTGCCGCCCACCGCGTCAGCGGGTCGACGGTGTTGATGACCGGCATGGCGGCTCTCGTCGCGGCCGACGGCGGGCACGGCACGGCCGCGATGATGCCCATCGTCGGCAACCGCACCTCCGCGGACCACCGGGATCTGGTGGCGATGCTGTCGCAGGACGCTCCGTTCCTCCTCGACACCACCGGAGCCGTACGGTTCACGGACCTGCTGCCGGTGGCGTGGCGTGCGGCGATGGCCGGGTACCGGGCCGCCGCGTACGACCCCGTCGCGTGGGAGGCGCTCCGCGAGCGGATCGGCAGGGAACGCGGCACCCCCGTGCATCCGTACTGCTGCTACAACGACCAGCGGTTCTTCACCCGTCCGCCGGCGGACGGCTCTCCGCCGGGCGCCGACGAGTTGAGGAGGGCCCGGACGCGTACGCGGTTCTCCTTCCCCGCCACCCAGGAACGGCTGGGCTGCCGCTACTGCGTCCATGTGACCGAGGAACAGGGCACGCTCGCCGTCATGCTGACCGCCGACACGGCGTACCTGCCGCCGGCGGCGATCCGGGCGCACCTGGAGGCGCTGGAGGAACTGGTCACCGCCGCCGCGTGCGGGCCTTCCCCGCTGCTGGCCGATCTGCCCGGGCTCTTGGGGCGCGAGGACGGCGCCCGCTCCTGACCCCCGCTCCGGACCGGGAGGCTCGGGCCGCCCCATGGCCCGAGCCTCGGGAGGGAGGACCGGTCAGGCGGACCGGGGCAGTCCGGCGGTGCTCGTCCCGGCCGGTGCGATTCCGAAGATGTCCACCGCGTGGTAGTACGTCCAGGCGGTGGCGTTGCACGAGGTCAGCGTCGCGCCGGAGTAGGCGGCACAGACGCGCTTGAGGTCGGAGTAGAGGGCGGAGTCGAGGCGTGCCTTGTTGGCGGAGAACGTGCCGGCGGCCTTGTAGTTGCGGTAGCCGAAGTCGTGGCGGGCGCAGGCCGTCTGGAACGGGAAGCCGAACGGGTTGTCGGGCGAGGTGCTGCAGTAGTCGGTCGACCAGTCGAAGCCGTAGGCGGCCCAGGCGCCCTGGTTGCCGCGGGCGGCGTTCCAGCTGTTGTAGCTGGAGGCGCTCGTCTGGGTCCATGAGCTGAGTACCTGGGGCTTGTCCGCGGGCGCGGCCGAGGCGGACGCGGCGGGCAGCAGGGCGAGGGGGAGCGAGAGGGCGACGGTGCCGAGCAACATGGCGACCTGGCGACGCATGGCAATCTCCTCTGGATGTGGGGGAGTCCGGCTGAGCGTGCACCTCGTGGGGTCGATGAGGTCTGCCTCGAGAATGCCGTCATGAACCTGTCATGCCTAGGTGTTGCGCGGACTGGACGCCGGGAATTGACGTGTTCGTCGAGCGACGGCCATGGGGGCGCCGCCGCCGCTCCCGCCCGGGCGGACTCGTACGCCCCGGTACCGCGGCATGAGCGGGGAACGGAAGCGGCGGAGCGCGCCGGCCCGGTCGGTCCGGCCGGCGCGTACCGGGCCCGACGGCCGTCCCCCGGCGCACGGGTGCGACGGCGCGTGGTTACGAGGCCCTGCAGTCCACCTTGATCGGAGCGGCGGCGGCGTGCCGGTTGCCCGAGGTCTTGCCGCGGTTCTCCAGCACGACGGAGATCTTGCCCGTGCTCACCGTGAACGTACCGGCGTTGACCCACTGCCCCAGGTGCGAGGGCTGGTCGATCTCGAAGGTGCCGATCTGCGTGCTCGGCTTGGCCTCGAAGTAGCGGTGGACGACGTAGTGAGCCGGGTTGCCCCCGACCCGGGTGATGTCCTTGACGTTCGGGATGTAGACGGAGACCTGGCAGGTGCCGTTGGTCACCGACCCGGTGGGGAACTTCCACTGGGCGTATCCGTCCGACGTCGTGGTGCTGTTGGACAGCGGAACGCTGTAGTAGAAACCGCTGCATCCGTAGGACGTCTGGCTGCCGGTTCTGCCGACCCAGCCCTGGAGGCCGTCGCGCCACTGGTCGGACGTGGCGAAGCCGGGGGTCTCGCAACCGGGGCCGATGAGGTGGCTGTACGTGACCGCGGCCACCGGCTCCTGCTGGGGCGCCACCGGTTTGGCGGTGCTCCCCTTCGTCGGTGCGGGAGCGTCGGCCGCTCCCGTGTCCCTCCCGGACGCGGCGCTCGCCTCCCCGGGGCTCGGGGTCTTTTCGGCGCTGCCCGCCGCGGGGAGGTCCTTCGCTCCGGTCTCGTGGATCGCGTCCGTCATCGTTCCGCCCGTACCGGAGCCGCCTGCAGATGAGCCGGTGGAGCCGGTGGTGGACGTGCCGTGGGGCTTCTGCGGGGCGTCACTGGGGGCGTTCTGCCGGCCCGGCACGAAACCCGGGCCGGAGCCGTCGGGGCCCATCCGGCTGCCCGCGGGCGCGAGTGCGGTGGGCACGGAGGTGTCGTCGCCGGATCCGGACAGGCCGGAGATCAGGAAGGGCACACCGACGAGGACCAGCCCACCGGCCACGGCTGCGGCGATCAGCGGCTTGCCGGGGCGGCCCAGAGGGAGCACACCGGTACGGCGGGTGCGGGTGGCGCCCACGGTCGTCGCCGCAGTGGTGCTCGCGGCGGAGTCGTCCCGGCTCGCCTCGGCGACAGCGGAAACGGTCGTGCCGGAGCCGGCGGTGGCGGCTTCCGGCCGGGTCTCGGGCCCGAGCCGCTCTTCGGTCCCGGCTCCGGGCCGCTCTTCGGTCCCGGCTCCGGGCCGCTCCTCGGCCGGTGCCCGGGGCGTCTTCGCCTCCTCGCCCTCGCCCTCGCTCTCGCCCTCGGCGGCCGGGGCGGCGGAACCGGACACCGTGGCGGGGGTACCCCCGCCGACCGGTGCCGGGGCGGTCCCGGCCGGAGTCTTCGCCGGGAACAGCCCGGTGGACGGCTCCTCGGCCAGGACCGCTACTGCCGCGGCGCGGGGGACCGGTGAGCCGGGGGTGCCGGACTCCGTACCGGCGGGGGCTGACTCGCTGGTTGCCATCGGATGCCTCTCGGACGGATCAGGATGGGGAAGGGAGGGATAAAAACGTGCTGGTGCTGGTGCTGGTGCTGGTGCTGGTGCTGGTGCTGTGGCTCAGGCGCGGCGCGGGAGGTGGCCGGTGCAGCGGGCGGGCCAGCCGGCGGCCGGCCCGTCGGCGTCCCGGCGGGCCGCCTCGTCGAGCCGGGCGACCACCTCGTCCGAAGGCGGCCGGAACGATGTCGTTCCGCCCGGGATTTCCGCCAGCAGTACGCGCGCCGGAGACTCCTCGGACGCCTCGTGCCTGGCCAGTACGGAGAACTCGGTACCCGCCGCGAAGAGTGCCGTCGCGCCGCCGGCACCCGGGGCCGCGAGCACCGAGGTACGACGCGCGGTCACCGGCCTGATGACGTAACGGACATGGCCGGGCGGCGGTGCGGGAGCACCCTTCTGCTCACGGTGGACGACGTCGAGCGGCGCGTCGCAACGCAGGACGGCTCCCACCACGGCGTCTGCCGGGATGCCGGGCCCCGGCACGGCCCGGATCAGCGTGCCCCGCAGCGCGGGCAGCCTCCGCAGTCCCGAGGCGAGGCAGGCGGCGTACGGTGCCAGCTCACCGCTCCCCGTACCCGCGTCGGCCGCGAGCGCGAGCGCTCCGAACCGTCCACCGGGGGCCGACGTCAGATACAGGTGGACGGCGACGAGGTCGACGTGGGCCTCTTCCTCCTTGGTACCGCGCAGGGCGGGGAGTCGTACGAGAGCCCGGTTGACCGGTCCGGTGTGCTCCTCCCAGACCGACGCGGCCAGCTCGCGGAAGGCGGACCGGTCCGCGCCACTGCTGAAGCCGGCCGGGGCCGAGGCAGGGGCGACGAGACGGCGGGACGCAACGGCGACGGGTGCCGGAGAAGCCGGTGCCGGCGCAGATGGAGTCGGCGCAGGTGCCGGTGCCGGAGGGGGCGCGGGTGTGCTCGGAGCCGATGCGACCTGCGGGGCGGTGCGGCGGGGCCGGGGAGCGTCCGGGGGCGCTCCGACTCCCGGTACGGGAGGTGTGGACGGCGCGGCGTGGCTGCTGCTGCTCGTGGCCGGGCGGGTGGCAGGAGCCGGAGCCGGAGAAGGGGGTGCCGACGCGGTGAGCGCCCCGGCGGGGGCCGGCCGGGGCGCGGGCGCGGCGGTCGGGGGCGCGTCGGGTACGGGAGCGGCACCTGCGGGTGCGGGTGCGGGTGGGGGAGTGGCGGGTACGGGCGACGCCGCTGTCGCCGCGACCGCGGAGCGCGGGGCCGGCGCGGCGAACATCAGCGCGTTCCGTACCGCGAAGCGCCGCAGCACGTCCACCGTTTCGGCCCCCGCACCCGCGGGCGAGGCGATCTCGGCGTACTCGCGTACCTGACCGTCCAGCTCCGGCAACAGGGCGGCGAGCGCCGTCAGGAGTCCACTCCGGGCCGGTCCGTCATCGCCCGCGTCCCCCACCTCGACGCGCATCGCGCGCGCCTCGGCGGGCCGCTCCCGGACGGCGGCCGGAGGTGTGGGGGAGTGGCCCACCCACAGGCCGGCCCGCACCGCCACCACGTACGATCCGCCGGGCAGACGGCCCACGGCGGGTTCCGGATCAGGGCCGGTCACCGTGTCGGGCAGCAGCCAGTGCACCGGACGCGGGGCGGGCTGCGGCGTGCCCGGTCCGGCTTCCCCGGCCCGCGCTTCTGTGGGGGCGCAGCTCACCGCGGTGAGCAGGGCGGGCCAGGTGTACTCGCCCTCCGCCGACACCAGCCGTATCCGCTCCCGGCGCGTGTCCCCCGACGGGTCCGGCACAGACAACGGGAGCCCCGTGCAGACCGTCACCTCCGTGCCGAGCAGGTCCGCCACACGCCGGGCGACGGGCAGCAGATCGGGGCCGCCGCCCGGGGCCAGCCGTACCCGGTCACGCAGTTCCGCGGGCAGCCGGGCGAGCAGCGTGGCCAAGTCCTCCGCGAGGTCGTCCAGGCTCTCCGCGCCGTCCACCAGCACGGTCAGCCGGTCCGGGTGCACGGCGAGGGCGAACGCCAGATCGCCGGGACGGGGCGCTGCCGCACCCACGGGGTGCAGCAGCAGCCCCGCGGGTATCTGCCGGACCGTGTGGTCGCCCAGTTCGCCCAGCGGCACCCGGGTGAGCGCGCGCTGCCAGTGCGGGGCGGGCAGGCGTGCGCCCAGAGCCACGGGTTCCGTGCCCGGCGCGAAGCGCCACCAGCCGCCCGCCGGGGTCGCCGGCTCGCTCACGTACAGTCCGCCGCCGGGCAGCAGGACCGCCGCGGCGTCGGGTGCTTCGATCTCGAAGTCCCATGCGTCGGACAGTCGTTGTGCCAGCGGGAGCAGGCCGTCGTGCTTGCGCGCGGCGGCGCCGGACATCACCAGCCGGGCTGCGGAACGATGTTCGTCCCGCAGCCGGGCGAGCAGACCGCCCAACTCCTCGCCGAGGTTCCCCGCCGCGTCCGCGGCGACGTCGACGATGATGACCGGGCGTTCCCGCTCGACACGCAGGTTTCCGGCCAGCTCACGCACGGAGGTGCGGCGGTCGGCGGAGGAACGCAGCAGGAATCCGGGGGCGCCGCCGGGACCGGATTCCGCGCCGAACTCGTCGAGGACCGTGTAGGGGCCCTCCGGTCCACGGGCGACGGGGCCGGACGAGGCAGGGGCGGGGGAGGGTTCCGCCGCCGAGCTCCGTCCGCGCCACCGAGGCAGCCGCGAGGCCAGTCCGCTCACCGGGAGTCCTCCCGGCGGGTGAAGCTGCTGCGCTGCACTGACCCTCCATCAATGGGTGTTCCTGGTCGGGACGATGACCCTAGCCTCCGTGATCTCATGCGGGACCCGCAGGGCCGGTGGTGGACCCGACAGTGAGGAGGCGCAGGGTGAGGTCGGAGAGCGCGGAGTGCGTGGACCCGTGTTCCGGATGCTCCGCGGTGGTCCCCTCGGAGGATTCCGACTCCGACTCCGACTCCGACTCCGACTCCGACTCCGACTCCGAATCCGAATCGGGATCCGACTCCGGAGCCGCCGCCGTCGGAGCGTCCGGTGTGGTGTGCAGCGGTACGACGGCGTTGTCACTCACCCGCTCGATGGTGGCCAGGTAGTCGCTCGGAAGGTTCTCCAAGCTCCCCTGGAGCGTGCTCACCATCAGGCCCTCGCGGCGCACCCCGCTCGCCCGGTCGTCACGCCGGAACAGGTGGCGGTCCTCGCGCTGCTCCCCGGCATCGGAGTACTCGTCGGCCAGGCCGAGGTAGTGCAGGATCTCGTGCGTGAGCACCGCGTCGCCGTGTCCGACGTCCCACCTGCGCTGGTCGGCCCGGACCGGCGTACCGCCCGACTGCGAGAGTGTCACCGCCTCGCCGTGCTCGGGTGCCTGCACGAGCTCCAACGTGACGTGCAGTTGGTCACCGGATTCCGGAAGGATGTAACCGGTGTTGACGTGGGCGTCCAGCGTCGACTGAAGGCGGGTCTGCAACGCGGCCAGGTCCTGCGCGCTCAACCCGTCGGTGAGCCGCATGGGCAGGGCCACGTAGAACTGCCTGACGGTTCGACCGTCCGGCATCCTGATCCGGCGCACGTGGTTGCGGATCAGGGTCAGCGAACCGTCGAGGAACCCCTCCCGGCTACGGGTCTGCACCACCTTCGGGTCGAAACGCTCGGTGTGCACGGCGGCCGTCTTCCCCCGGGGGAGCGCCGCCACCTCGTGCGGAAGCACCGGGTCCTCGGTCCGCCGGCCCACCTCGCGGGAACCGCCGGTCCCGGCCGGGGGCGGCGTCGCACTGTCGTCCGGGGACTGGGGCGGCCCCTGAGGGGCGGGCGGGACGGGCGGTTGGGCGGGTGTGACGGTCAGCAGGGGTGGGGTGCCGGTGCCGTGGAAGGTGATGGTCGCGCCCTCGCCCAGTGCGAGGAACTCGTTCTCTCCTTCGCCCAGGAGGAGTGACTGGTCGGAATCCGTGTGAGCGCGGCTCTGGAGGTAGGTGCCGAACACATGGTGCAGCGGCACCTCCTGCGAGGTCACCCAGAACGGTCCGAGCGTGTGATTGCTCTCGTCGGTGGGGTCCTTGTAGGGCGTCAGAAGGCTGTACGACTCGGCGGGGCCACGGGTCATCTGTACGTTGTCCCCGACGGTCATGCGGCCGTAGTTATGATTTTCCAGCAGGCTCCGCTTCTCCAGACGGATGAGCTGGACGACTCCTCTTGCCACGTCGACGTTGGGCATCCTCACCCGGGTCAGCACCTCGTACGTGAAGACGTGCTGGGCGATCATGGTGTACAGGAACTCCGGGGCGAATACCGTGACCCAGTGCTCCCCGTCCTTGGATTTCCAAATGTCGTTCCTCAGGCTCTCGTTCAAGCTGGTCATGTGGTAGCCGACGTCCGGGTTGGGCGGGCGGAAGTAGCTGATCATCACCTTGAACCGCTGGGATTCGGTGTTGATGGATCCGCCCGCCTGGTCTTCGGCCCACGCGGACAGCCAGCGGCTGTCTCCGCCGTTCTTGTTCAGCCAGGTGTGGAACTCGGCGGACACCCCGTCGGCGCCGCGAAGGGATCCGCCGATCGGGCCGGTCATGTCGGCGGGATCGACCAGGGCCCACGGTGTGTCCTCGGGGTCCGGCACCCCCTTCTGCCGCTGCCAGTCGGGGTTGCTCACGAGTTCACGGGGGAGACGGTCGAGCAGTCCGTCCTCTCCCAGCAGCATCTGCAGGCGCAGGAACTCACTGCGGTATTCCGGAACCCACCCGCTCTCCCTCAGAAGGGAGTTCGTCTCCAGCAGGCGCTCTGCGGCCCTCCTCTCGATCGCGGAGGCGTTCGCGTCGCCGACGATGCCCGCGGCCCTCTCCACGATGAGTTCCAGATACTGATGGTTCGCCACGATGGCGCGTTCGTAGGCGTCCACGCCCTCGTACCGGTCTTCCCAGTCGGAGATCGGCCGGTCTTCCGGATAGACCATGGGGTGGGTGCTGCCATTCCCCAGGTTGATCACGCTCAGGGCGGGCAGCGGCGGAGCGTTCGACCAGAGCGTCGACGCGGTGAAGGGGCCTGTCGGCAGTGCGTCGGCCGAGAGCGCGGGCGGTGGCTCCGGAGACGCGCTCTGCTGACTGTCCTCGCCCTCCAGGCTGTCCCCGGGGGCAGCCTGGTCCTCGGGTTGCGTGAGCGCCGGTGCCACGTGGACCGGTGTCACGTGGACCGGTGTCACGTGGACCGGTGTCGGCGCGACAGGGGGCGGAGGGAACGCTGTTGCGGGCACCGCCGTGGTCACGGCCGGGACGGGTGCACCCAAGTCGGCATCGGCGTCGGATTCGGAGTCGGATTCGGAGTCGTCCCAGTCGGACCCAGCCGCGTCCGACTCGTCGGAATGCTGGCGCAAGCGGGATGGTGGTGGCGGGAGTACGCGGGCGGCGACGGCGTCGGTCTCCTGCTGCGCGGTGTTGTCGTCGCTCCGGCGGCCGAGGGGTTCGGAGACGGGATCGACCCATGTGTGACTACGCTCGACGGGCGTGGCATTGGCCCGTGACTGTGCCCAGTCGCCGTTGCCTCTCTGGATGTCGGTGTCGCCGATGAGGGCGCCGAGGAGCGCCAAATGCCGCTCTCGCAGCTGGCCTTGGGGGAGCGCGTCGGGGGTGGGCCGGCGGTAGTCGCCGGGGAGGCTGCCCTCGACGTGCGGGCGGTGGGGGGCGGTGTCGTCCTGGTATTCGTCGCGCAGGCCCAGCTGGTGGCCGAGTTCGTGGGCGTAGTCGACGGGGTCGGCGTCGTGGTGCCAGTTCTTCTGGTCCATGACCGTGTCCCGGCCGACGAGGTCGACGGTCAGGTGGGGCGTGCTGCCGGGTGGGGAGGGCTCGACGGTGACGTGGAGCAGGTCGCCGTTGGGCAGACGGTGGCCGGGACGGTTGAAGTACTCCTCGACTCCCTGGCGGAGCGTGTTCCAAGCCGCCTCACTGTTACCGCCGTTGAAGGCGACGGTGATGGTGAGGTCGGTGACCGTCTCGTCGCCGTGCTGGATGCGGCGGACGTCGAAGCGGGAGGGAACGGTGAAGCGGGGGGTGCGGTCCAGCCGCGTTCGGGGTCGCGTGACGGGCTCGGTACCGGGCCGTGTCTCCGCGAGCGCGAGGTCGACTTCGTGGAGGGCGTCGGTGAGGACGGTCGCGTGTCTCTCCAATTCCGCCCGCAGGGCGTCCCGTTCCTGTGCATCGGTGGTGGTGTCGATCCTCTGCCGGAGGTCGTCCGCGTGCAGGCCGGCGGCTTCCAGGGCCGACTCGGCGGCGCGCAGGCGCGCCCGGGCCGCGCTCTCCTCCTCGCTCAGCGGCTCGTCCGGGCTCGGCGACTCGTCGATCGACGCTGCCGCGGTGTTCTGCGGTGGTGACTGTCCGACCGCTCGCGTTCCGGGCCGGGGCGCTCGGGCGTGGACGGCTGTGGGAGCCGGTTTTGAGAGCGGTGGCACCGTGAGTCGCACCTCGGTGTCGTCGGCCCGGTCTGCGTGCGTGATGTCGGCGGAGAGCGTGAGCTGCCGCACCCCGATCTCGACGAGCAGGGCGTTCGCCCGCTCGACGTCCTGCCTCAAATCGTGCCACTGGAGGGTGAGTTGCGCGGCCTCCTCCAGGAGCCTCGCCTCCTCCAGCCGGGTCTCCGCCCTGTGGCGGGACTCGGCGGCCACCCGCAGAACATCGTGCGCCGCGAGGTTCCGCTCCAGTTCGGCCACCGCGTCGAGCAGGTCGGCCTGACGCCGGGTCAGTGTCTCGACCCGGTCGGGGGTCGCCGCGGCGAGCCGCGTGCGGGTGGAATCCAGCAGGCGAGTGGCGTTCCGCAGGGCGTCGTGCGCCTCGGGCTGCGTGTAGGCGAGGCCCGCCACGAGAGTCCGCTGGTCCTCCTCGGCCTGCCGCGCCCGTCGCAGCTCGTGATCGGCTGCGGTACGGAGATCGGCGGCCTGCCGCAGCGATTCCCGCGGGTTCGGGTCCAGGACGGGCGGGCGGCCGTACGTCTGCTCGAACAGATCCAACTGGTCTGCCGCGTGGCGCAGTTGCTCTCGGATGCCGTTACGGTCGGGGATCTCGTCGCTGTCCGGGGCCAGGGTCCGGACGCGGGTGCCGTCGCCGTCGCGCAGCACCAGTTCCAGGGTCTGTCCGCTCTCCTGGGCGATGGACCGCGCCCGGTAGAGCGCCTCGAAGCGCTCGTCCGCGGTGGGGTTGGTCCCGAGATCCAGCCAGAGCTGTACCACGGCTCCCGGCGGCAGCACGTCGTCGGAGGTGGTGATCAGCTGCGCGACCTGTGAGGCGCTCAGGTTCCGCACGTCCGGTGCGGACAGGTCCCACACCCCCTCGCCGCGGTGCGCTTCGGGGAAGACGCCGAGGCCCAGCAGATCGCGTTCGGGCACCCGCAGCAACGCGGTGCCCGTCGCGTACCGCACCTCCCCGTTCTGCCCGGTCAGCGTGGTGACGGTGTCGACCTCGACCTCGTACGTACGCAGCCCCTGGTCGGCGCCGGGCATGCCCGCGGTGCCGGTCTTCTCCCAGTGCCGGGCGAGTGCCGACACTCCGCCGCCCTGACCGCCCGGGACGGACTGGTACGCGAGAAGGGGTATCGATCCGCCGAAGTCGAAGCCGCCCCCCGGGGCCAGGGTTCCCGACACACCCAGGCTGAAGTCTCCGCTGCGGGAGACCGAGGAGCCGGAGCTCGTGCTGAAACCCGTCACCCGCACCCGGTCGACCGCCACGTTCCTGGTGGTGTCGATCACGCGCGGCCGGAACACCTGCGTCGACAAGGTGACCCTGGGGTGCGTCGCGGTCCCGGTGAAGGTCCCGCCCGCTCCGGCCGCCGTCCGCACCGGGTCCATGGCGATGCTCCCGCCGTGCAGCAGCTCGGTCAGCCGCGCGGCAGCCGCCTCCGACGAGCTTCCGGAACCGACGCCCTCGCCGGCCAGCTCGGGCGCCAGCTCCCGCACCGCGTTCAGGAGGTCCTGCTGGTTGCTGAGCGCGTATGCGACCTCGGTACCGGTGGGCCGGAGCGGTGTCGCGGTGGCAAGCGGACCGGAGAGCCTCGGGTCCTCGGTGCCGATCCCCTGGAGAAGCTCCTCCGCCGGGGTCTCCGGGGCCTGCTGCTGGTCGGTGTCCCCGGAGAACCGCAGGGTGACCCGTCCGTCCACCTTCTCGTAAGGACGAGTGGTGGGGGGATTGCCTTCGATGTGCAGATCGACGGTGAAGGTGTACGCGAGAGTGAACTCGTTGCCGCTCTCGACGCGTTGCCACAGCCGGTCCTCGCCGGTGAGCGTCCTGCTCACCGTGTCCGAACGAGTCGTCGAGCCGCTGCCGGAAGGGCTCAGGGTCGCCTTGCGGGAGTTCTCTCCGGACGTCGGCACCACGATGCTGCCCGGCACCGTGAAGCCCCAGCGGGTGGTACGCACCCGGCTCTCGGTGACGTTCGCGGGGGAGTGGGCGGAGAAGTTCTCCACCCCGGCCCCCGCGTCGCCGCGGCGCCCGGTCACGAGGCGCAGCTGGTCCTTCGTCCAGGCGGGCTCGCCCTGCACCCGTACGGTGACGGTACGGGTGGTCAGGCCGTTCGCGTACGGGAAGCTGAAGCTCAGCGATCCGTCCTTGCCGCGTCCGGGCAGCGCGCCGAGGGCGGCGGGCGAGGTGTAGTCCGCGACGCGCTGGGCCAGCCCGGGGACGTAGTTGCGGTGGCCGGGGGTGAGGCTGCCCGGTGCGTGCTGTTCGACCAGGCGGGTGAGCGCCTCACGCAGCAGATGGGGCCGACGCGGGTCGCCGTGGGCCGGATTCTGCTCCTCGGCCGTCGGTTCGGCGGAGCTCTGCTCCTGGGAGGTGTTCTCGTCGGCCTCGGCCGGATGCGGGTGCGGCTTCGCCAGGGGCGTCGCCTCCAGGACCGCCGCCAGCCCGAGCGCGCCGTACTCGACGAAGCGGTACGGCAGCCGTTCGGTGTCGGGGCGGGGCGCCCCGGTCTCCTCGCCCGCGAGCGGCTCCAGCGTCGGGCCGCTCCGCCGGAGCTGATCGGCCGTGGCGAGGAACGTGATGCCGCCCGGCACGTGGACCGTGCGCGTCACCGAGGCCGCGGTGTGGTTCAGCGGCGGTACCCGCCGGTGCCCCCGGTGGACGGTCACCTCGTAGGTGATGTCCGCGCTGATCCGATGCTGGGTGCCGCCCTCGGTGGGGACCCGCGTCATGCTGGTCGACGCCGACGTGGTCACCGAGCTGCTGTTTCCCCGCCCGTAGACGCCCTTCACACCGAGGCCGCCGGTGGTCGGCTTCGACGCGCCGGGTGTGGACGGATCGGTGACGGAAGGCCCGGCGGCGGCCTGTTCGGCCTCCTCGAAACTCTGGCCGTACTTCCCCGTAAACCCGGGGCCGCCCTGGTGCGATTCGGTCTTCGTGATCTGGTGGGAGGCGCTGTCGGTGGCTCCGAGGTCGGTCTCGCCGTACTGCCGGACCGTACCCAGATCCTGCGGATTGGTGAGTACGGCCTTCACCTCGACGACCAGGTCGGTGCCGCCCGACACTCCCGGCACGAACAGGTCGTCGATGACGAAGACCCCCTTCACCATCTGGTGCGCGCGTGACATCAGCGCGGCGGGCGTCAGCTGCGCGTGCAGCGCCTCGTGCAGCAGCATGCCCTGGTCGCTGCGGTCCCCGGTGGACACGGTCTGCCGGATCACCGTGGCCATGGACAGCACCGAGTCGGCGACGGACTTCGCGGCCTCGGTCGCCGCCCCCCACCAGGTCGATGTCGAGGGAGAGCCGGCCGATTCCGCGTTCCCCTGGACCTCCGTGCTGAAAACGGGCAGGGTCGGGCCGTGGCCGGAGCCGCCGTCGTTGCCCAGCTGGTTCATCTCGATGGCGTCGGTGCGCTCTTCCTCCACCGGGGGCGCCGAGAGGTCCTCGAAGATCGCTTCGACCGCCTCGTACAGCTGCTTGCTGCCGCGTACGACGTCGACGAGGGAGCTGTCGGGCAGCAGGAAAGTCTGCCCGTCGGGAGGCAGCGGAGTGCCCTGCGGCTGGAGCACCGCCTCCCCGTACGCCTCCGAGAAGGTCCCCGTGCGCTTCTCCGGCACCGCCAGGTCGATGGTCACCGGTTCGGGCTGGGGACCGGTCGGGTTCCGGGACTCGGTCCGGGGCGGGGTGGCGGACGTGAACGTGGCGGCGGGCAGTGGACCGGCCCCGTCGGTGATCTCGACCGCGAACACGGCCGGGACCCTGAAGACCTCCGTCGTCTGCTGGGTCGTTATGATCATCTGGGAGTGCGAGACTCCCGCGGCGGCGGTCGAGGTGTTCGTCGTCTGCCAGGTGCCCTTGTAGTCCCCCGTGACCACGCCCCTGAAATGACCTGCCGCGATACCGGTTATCTGGCCGGCCGCCTGGCCGGTGATGGAACCGCCGGACGACTGCTGGCTGGTCCCGGGCACGGACAGACTGCTGGTGCTCGGCAGGTGGACATCGCTCAGCGAGGTGCGATGGGTGGGGGCGGTGGTGTCCCCGGGTGCGCGGTCCAGGGTGAAGCGGAGCCGGACGTGGTCCACACCGCCGCCCGACCGGGGCTTGTTGAAGTACAGGACCATGCCGCCGTCTACCAGCTCGTCCATGGCCCCGAGCAGGCCGTGCTGCGAACCCAGCAGGGACAACTTACGCAGATTCTCAAGACGGGCCTTGACGAGGCCCCCGTCCATCGACCAGCCGTCGTGCTCGCCCTCACGCGGGAGGTAGCCGTTGTCCAGAAGCCAGGTCCGTGCCTGTTCCAGTACCTCGGTGACGCCCTCGCCGTGCACCGCCAGGGGGGTGGTGGTGAGGCCGATGGCATCGAGCCGAGCCACCTCCGGGGGTGCCTGCTTCCCCGTGGCTTCCGTCGGCACGGTGCCGGTCGCGGTCTGCGGGGTGAGCATCCTGAGCCGTACCCGGGTGGGTGGCATCGGCACCGGGTCCGTCAGCTTTCCGTCCGCCGCGATGAACTCCACGCTGTAGACCACGTTCGCCGGGGTGAGCACGTGCCCCCCGTTGGTGCGGATGTTGTGCGTCACGCCGTGTGTGGCGCCCGCCCCGAGACTCCGGTCCTTCTGCCAGACGCGACCGCCCTTGGGCAGTAGGGAGCCGCCGAGGTGGAAGTCCCGGAAAGCCTTGTCCGCCTCGTCCGGCATCGAGTTGAGCACGAAGCCGATCCCGCCCGCGAGGTCGTACGCCTGGGACACCTTCGACAGCGAGTCGGTCTTGCGCTGACGGTCCAGGAAGCGCTCCAGGCTGTACTTCGGACCGACCAGGATCTCCCTGCCGGTGCGGTGGGTCACCTGAGCGGTCACCTTGAACATGCCGAGGGCGTTGCCGCTCTGGTCCAGCAGGACCGGCGACCATGTGCCCGTACTGCCGCCGGGGCGGCCTGTCGCACGTTGCAGAGGGAGAGCACCGAGCAGGTGTTCGGCGCCGAGGAACTTCTCGACGGCGGCCAGCGAGCCGGCGTCGAGGGAGCCGAACTGCTCGCCGAACCGGGCTCGGACCTCTCGCAGCAGGCTGCCGGGGTCGGACATCGAGTCCATCACCCACAGCGGTGAATCGTCGAGATGCTTCTGAAAGTCGGCGTCCTCCATGCGGTTGAAGCCGTTGCGGCCGGCCGCGGTGTAACCGGGCACGGCCAGATGCTCGGGGAACCACGCCGATACCGTGCCGAGCGTCTGCCCCTCCGCCGGCTCCGGCGAGGTCTCCGGGGACGTCGGCGAGGTGACCTCCCACACCCTGCCCCGCGCGGTGTAGTCGAAAAGGCCGGCCGGTTCCGAACTGCGCAACAGACTGGTGGAGGTGATCGCGCTGCTCACCGTCGTCGACAGGGTTCTCTGCTGATGAGTGATGTTGAAGTTCAGCGCGACGGGCACGTGGGTGAGGACGTCCGCGACCACGCTGATGGCGTTCGAGAGCGGAGTCAGCGAGATCGTACGGACGCTGGTCACGGAGGCGGAGGAGGTGCTGTCGAACGTGGCCGCGTGCCGCTGCTCGTTGTTGTGCGGCGGCGTGTGCCTTCCGGCACCGAACAGCGTGGAGCGCTTGGGTTTCTCCAGTCGCAGCTGTACGGCCAACGAACGCTGCTTGCCGTCGACGGTCAGGGTGATCGGGTGACCGTCCTTGCTGAGCAGCATCAGACGGTTGTCCTGCAGCGCCTGTGGAGAGAGCAACTCGGCGAGCTGGGCGCGTACTTCGGCGGCCGTGTTCTCGGGGAGAGGGCCGGTGGGCGTCTTCAGGGCGTCGAGTGCTTGCCGCTGCAGCGCCGTGGCGACCTGGTCCGGGATCGGCGCCAGGTGGACGCCGCTGATGCCTTCGGAGGCATCCGTGCCGAATCGTCTTACCTCGTCGGACAGCCATACATTCGCGGGCGGCGGCGGAGGAGGCGGAGGCGGTGGTGTGGCGTTGGTCGCACCGTCGTCAACGTCGCTGACGATGTCGGCGAGGACATCGGTGCTGGTGCTGGTGCTGGTGCTGGTTTCGGTGGTGAGCGCCGGGGCCGTGGAGATGTCGGATTCGATGGTGATGGCCGTATGCGGCACCTCATGCGGCGCGTGACTGGTGGTGAGCACGGGGGCGCCCGTGTCGACGGCAAGGTGGGACTCGGCGGAATAGGGGGCGATGGGCTGTGAGAGCGTCCGCGGCGTGGAGTTCTGACCCGTGGACGCGGAGGTCTTCTCCTGCTCCTCGTCCCGCCGCTGTTCCTGCCGCTGCTCCTGATCCTGCTTCGCGTCCTCTTCCGGCGTTTCCTGTTCCGGCCGTTCCTTCTCCTGCTCCGCGACGGCCTCCGTGGACGTCGTGTTCGGGCCGTTCGCCGCACCGCTGGTGCTCGAAGCGGTGTTCTGCTGGGTGGAAAGCGTCGGCTTCGACGTGCTGTTGGCCGGGGCGGTCGCCGATGACGCCGCGGGAGTGCTCGCCGTCGTGGTGAGCGGGACGCTGGTGTCCCGGGGCATCGTCGGCGGCGCGGGCACGACGGGCCGCTGCGCGTCGTCGTCGGAGTCGTCGTTCCCCTCCTCCTGCAACGGCCCGTTCTCGTCTTGCGGTTGATCCGTCGCGGAGCCGGAACTGTTCGTCAGGTCGCTGTCGTTGTTCGCGGACGACAGTGGGTTCGTGGACGACAGCGAAGAGGTGTCGCTCTGGTCGGTGACCGGCACGTCGCCGATCTCCATGGTGACCGTACGGGAGCCCGTGGCGCCGACCGTGTTGTTCCCCGCGCCGCCGCCGGACGCCGACCCCGTATGACCGCCCGAGGACTCAAGACCGGCACCGGGCAGCTTGAACCCGGCTTCCAGCGTCTTGTTGCGCAGATCCGCCCCGAGCTTGTCGCCCGCGCCTTCGAGTATGTGTCCGACGCGGCCCTCCACCATGCCCGAGCCGAAGGTCAGGCCCGAGGTGCTGAAGGTGTGGTCGTCGCTGAAGAACAGGTTGTAGAAGCCCTCGGAGACCGCCGCGTGCGCCCCCTCGGACACACCCTCCGTGATGCCGTGGACGCCCGACTGGGCCATCGCCCGGATGGCGCTCCTGCCCAGCTGGTCGGCCGCGCCCTGGCCGAGGATCTTGCCGAGTGCGCCGTCGCCCTCCTTGGCGAGCGGCTTGAGCGCGTCCTCCAGCAGCTTCGGGAGGTCCTTCTTGCCGGTGTTCTCCAGCAGTGTCCTCGCCCAGTCGCGGCCGACGGCTCCCGCCTTTTCGCCGCCCAGGTGCTTGCTGAAGGTCTCACCGATGTTGCGGACGAACTTGTCCCCGGCCGCCTTGCCACCGGGCCCGACGGTGTGGGGCAGGTCGTTCGCGAAGTTCTTGGCGAAGTCCTCCCCGAACGTCTTCGGGGCCTTCGGCCCGGCGCCCTTCGGCCCCTTGGGGCCCTGCACGGGGGGCTGCGGGAACGCGTTGTCGAGCTCCTTGCCCAGCTGTTTCCCGCCGCCCTTGCCGAAGATGTCGGCGAGCCTCTTGCCCAGCTTGTTGCCCAGGAACTGGAACGGACCGGCCAGCAACCCCTGGATCATGCCGGAGAGCGCCGCACCCTTGGTGAGGTCGCCTTCGTACGCGTCGCGCGTGCCCTTGTTGAGCTGCGTCCACTGGACCAGCAGATCCATCGCGACACCCATGCCCACGTTGATCAGCTGGTGCATCAGCAACGTCATCAGCGCCCGGCCCAGCCACGAGCGGATCAGGAACCGCACGATCGCGCACTTCGCCAGGTAGGCCTGGATCGACGCCCCGAAGAAGAAGGCCAGCGCCGCCGCGACGACCGCCTCGAACAGCAGCTCCACCAGCTGGGCGATGATCATGTACTTGGTGTACTGGAGCTGGGTGGCGGCCTTGCGGGTGAACGTCGCGAGCAGCTGCGCCTGGTCGGCGACCGCGTCGAAGTAGTTGAGCCCCTCCTCGCCGATGAAGCTCTTCATCGCCGCCTGGTACATCGCGGCGGCGTCACCGTCGAAGCTCTCGCTGGTGTAGCCGAGGGCAGCGGCGATCTGCTGCTTCATGTCGTTGTTCAGCTTGCCGTGCAGGTCCTTGTGGACCTCGGCCAAGGCGAACAGCTTGTCCTCGTCACCGTTCGGCGGTACTTCACCGGTCAGTGCGGCGAACAGCCAGGCGCAGTCGGGAGGGAACTCCAGGGACAAGGGTCAGCTCCTCCCGGTCTTGTGCCCGCCGAGCGAGTCGCGGATGTCGTTCTGGAGATTGCCGAAGTCCGTCGAGGCGTCGCGCAGGCTCTGCCCGCTGCCGACCAGCGCGTCGCTCAGCGCGGTGATGCCCGTCTTGGCGTCCTCGACCGCGGGCAGGTACTTCTCCGCGAAGGTCATGCCGAACTTGTCCGTGCCCCAGCACCCGTGGTACGAGGTGATCTTGTCCAGATAGTCGTCGCGGATCAGCTTGATGTGGTCGGCCACCTGGTCCAGGTTCTCGCTGCTCCGGTCGAGCCCGTCCGTGTCGACGTCGAGCCCGCTCATGCTTGCGCTCCTTCGTCCGTGCCGGTCGCGTCGTCCTCGTCGACGATCTCGTCGAGCAGCGCGCCACCGGACGGGCGGGTGGGCGCCTTCGAAGGGGGTACCGGCAGCCCCTCCTCGCGGAGCGGGGCGAACAGCGCGTCCCAGTCCAGCTCCTGGAAGCCGCCCTCACCGGTCGGTGAGAGGCCGGGTATGGGGCCGAAGGGCCGGTACACGTCGGCAAGTTGCTCGGCGGCCTGGGCGCGGGCCGATCCGATGGTGGCCATCAGCACGCCGGCGAGCTGAGCCGGGGGCATGGTCCGGTACTTCGCGGTGGGGAAACGCAGGTTCGTCAGCTCGCCCTGCGGCCCGACCGTCGCCTCCACGGAGCGGTCCTTGGCCATGACGGTCGCGGAGATCCGGGCGGCGGCGGCCCCGGCCTCGGTCAGCTTGGTCCGGGCCTCCTCGAACTCGGCCAGCGCCTCGGCCAGGTGCTCTTCCATCGGGTTGCTCATGTGCGTTCCGCGCCCTTCGATCCGCTCGTACCACTCGGTCCCTCGCTCCGGCTGAAGGCGGCCGTCACCGGCCGATCACCGCCGCCACGCCGCCCTCGTCGGTGCCCCAGGTGTCCTCGTCCTCACTCACCCAGGTGGACCGCTCGCGTTCGTCGCTCTGGGTGTTGCCGCCCGCGCCGCCGCCCATGCCACCGCCCATCGACGGCATCATCGGGGTGCTTCCGGAGGATGTGGTGCTGGGCCGCCGGCTCGCCGCCGCGGCCTCCTCCGCGGCGAGCTGGGCGGACTTCGCGTTCCGCGCCGCGGAGGCCTCTCCGGTGGCGATCGCCCGGCCGCGCTCCGCGGCCAGCCCGGTTCCGGCGGCGCCCGCCGAGGCACCCGTGCCGCCACCGGGCATGAGTCCCTGGTTGCCGAGCGGGTTGAGCGGGAGACCGCTGCCGGACCCGCCGGTGCCGGTGTCGCCGTAACCGCCCCCGCCCAGGGGGGATTCGTCGCTTCCGTCGTCCGGGTAGTCGTAGTAGTCGAAGTCGCTGAGGCTGCTACCGGTGGTGTTCGTTCCGAGCCCGGCGGTGCCGCCCGTCGTGCCGGTCGTCCGTCCGTACGCGTCGGTGGTGACCGTGCGCCCGTCCGGGTAGCTGATCCGGTGGCCGCCGTCCTTGAGCGTCGTGTCGACGGTGCCGTCCGGGTAGGTCGTCGTGGTCGAGCCGTCCGCGTTGTGCGTCGTCTGCGTCTGCGTACCGGCGCCGCCGGTGGTGTTGAGGTGCTCGGTCTGCTTGTGGCCGTCGGCGTCGATGGTGGTGTACGTGCCGTCGGGGCCCAGCTTGGTGGTGCTGCCGTCCTTGTACGTGGTGGACACCGTGCCGTCCTGGCCCACCTGGGACACCGAGCCGTCGGCGTACTGGACGGTGGAGGTGCCCTTGCCCAGGTGCGAGACCGTCTTGGTGCCGTCGGGGTCGGTCGTGGTCACGGTGCCGTTCGCCGAGACGGAGGTCTTCGTGCCGTCCTCGTGCGTGGTGGTGGTCGTGCCGTCCGTGCCGAACGCCGTGGAAGAACCGTCCGCGTTGTGCACGGTCGAACCGGGCGCAGGACGGCTGGTGGTGCTGTTGCCCTGGGCGTCGGTGCTGGTGAGGGCGCCGTCCGGGGAGAGCTTCGTCGAGGTGCCGTCCGGGAACCGCGTGACCGTCGTACCGTCCGGGCCGATCGTGGTCTTCGTGCCGTCCCGGTAGGTGATCGTCTCGCTGCCGTCCTTGTTCAGGACCGTCTTGGAGCCGTCGGGATTGTTCGTGACGGAGGTGCCGTCGGGGTTGACGGTGGTGGTCGTGCCGTCCTTGTGCGTGGTGGTACGCGAACCGTCCGCGTTGTACGACGTGGTGCTGCCGTCAGGGCCCTTGACCGTCCTGACGGGGTAGCCGCCGCTGCTGCCGCCCGTGAGGTTGGGGGACAGGGCGGGCGGGACGACGCCTGCGGGCGTGGTCGCCTGGTGGCCGTCCGGGTACGTGGTGGTGGTCGAACCGTCCGGATTCACGATGCTGGTGGAGCCGTCGGGGTTGGTGACCGGCAGGTTCGTGCCGCCCAGGCCGCTGCCGTCGCCCGTGCCGTTCAGGCCGAGCGTGGGCGGGGCGACGATGCCGGTGTTCCCGCTGTTCAGGCCGAGGTCGCTGCCCGCTCCGCCGCCGCCGAACTCGCCGTCGGTGCCGTTCTCCCCGATCTGCGGTGGAAGGTCGACCTCGCCGGTTTTGCCGTCGCCGTCCGCGCCCTGGCCGAGCTCGTCCATCTCCTTCTGGGCGTCCTCCTTCTGCTTCTCCGCTTCCTTCTCCGCCTCCTCCTTCTCCTTCTCCGCCTCCTCCTTGGCGCGTGCGGCCTCGTCGCCCGCGTTCGCCTGCGTGAGGCTGCCCGTACCGGCCTTGAACGGAAAGGACGAATCAGAGTTGAGTGTGACCATGGCCTGGTTGAGGTCCAGCATGGCCCTGTTCGCGGCCAGGTCGAGGGGGTAGAGGGTGTCGAGCCAATTGGTGCAGGCCCGCGTGGCGAGCGTCTTCCAGTTGCTCGCCACGGTGAGGTCGCCGTAGACGTCGTGGTGGTACTTGAACCCGGCTCCGGGCCTGTTGAAGCCGGAGACCTGGTACATCTTCGTGATGTTGTTCTCGTTCAGCCACACCGCCAGATCATCGAGCAGCGCGTCGAGATGGGACGTGCCGAGCCATGCGTTCGCCGGCTGGGCCCTGAGGGAACCGTACGCCTTGACGATCGCGACCTGACTGCCCAGGCTCGCATTGTCCTGCCAGTTCTTCCATGCCGTGAAGAGTTGGTCCGCCGCCGTCCAGATCGCCAGTTCGGCGTCATGGAGCTTGTCTCCGACTGCGGAACGGGACTGGTGAGCCGTGTCGGCCTTGAAATCCTTGCCGCCGCCGGGCTGGACCGCGCCGGTCTTCGGAGCGATCAGGGTGAGGAAGTCCTTGTAGCCGAGGCCCAACGCGTCGATCAGATCACGGAAGACGTCCGCGCCCGTGCCCTGGTAGGACGAGAATTCGCCGTCGAGCTGTTTCACCCATTTTTCGAGGTCGACGGACTTGGTGGAGAAGTAGTCGACGACCCTGTTGAAGGCCTCGGCGACGGCGCCGAATTCCTTGAGATCGATCGCGTCGGCCGTGACGACCGCCGGAGTGTGGGCGTATCCACCGCCGAACCCGGCGGTGGTGTAGGAGTTCCGCAGAGTCTGCAGAGCCTGTCCGTACCCCCAGTCGTACGCTCCGGCGTTTCCGGTGTTGCTCCAGTCAGCGCCGTTCGACGAGCTCCAGGGGAGTGAGATGGTCGCCCTGTAGACGATGAGGGCGCCCGTGCTCTGGCTGTCGTAGGGGCCGTAGAACTGGATGACCCGTTCGGGCGCCTCGCCCGCCTCCACCTCGCCCGTGGTGATGCGGTCCCTCAAGGTGATCCCGTGGGAGACCTTCTCCACCGTGACCCGCATCCACTCGCTGCCGTCTCCCTTGTCCGGGTCCGCACCGCCCACGGCCGCGACCTTGGCCCTGGTGCCGCCGTCGAAACCGGTGAGCTGCTTGACGACGGATTCCCAGCTTGAATCGACTGCCACGGGCTGGACGCTCCTTGTGCGACGAGCGGAGACGGAAGGTGAGGGTCAGGACTTCTGGGTCGGGGTCAGGTCCCCGTCGACATCACCCAGGTCGTTGAGGAACTCCTGGCTCTTGATGTCCTCCAGGCTGTCCGCCTGGTTCTTCTTCATCGTCGCCAGCACCGTCCTCATGTTCTTCTGGATGTCGGTGAAGAGCTTCAGCTGGTTGCTGATGACTTCCGCCTGGGACTCCGCCGCGCCCGTGAGGTAGGTCAGCAGAGGAGCCGCGCTCAGCGGGGACGCGTCCTTCTCGACCAGTTTGCCGAGCTTGAGCACGTGGCTGCTGAGGCCCACTCCGGGAGAGGCCATCTGGGCGCTGAGGAACTTCAGCGAGGAGATCCCGTACGGGGAGTCCTTCTCCAGATCGGTCAGCAGGTCGATGAACTCCTGCACGTCGGTGTCGACGAACCTCTGGAGGGAGTCCAAGTCGAGGTGCGACAGATCGGCCGGGTCGGCCGCCATGGCTACTCACAATCGTCGGGGGAGGCGGGTCGGGCGGGAGCAGCGGTCGGGGCAGGAGGGGGATCAACCGCCGACGCGGATGTTCCCCCACTCCGAGGCGCTGCGGTTCTCGTGCTTGCGGTACTGCTCCGAGATGTCGCTCAGCGTGTCGCCGTGCTTCGTCAGGACCTGGCCCAGTTCTGTGGTGGCCTGGTTCCACTTTTCCTGCAGAGCCCCGTACGTCGCCGCGTCCGCACCCTGCCAGGCACCGTGCAGCCCGGCCAGCTCCTCGTTGAGGGCCTGCACCAGGGAATGGATGCGGTTCGTCTGGAGGCGCATGTCCTCGGCGGCCTGGTCCACCCGGCTGTACTCGACGTGGATGATGCCGTCGGTCTTGTTGGAGTGATCGTACGGAGTGGTCATGGCGAACTCCTGGAGAGGGAAGGGCTGTCAGGGCGGTCGGCGGGATCCGGACGGGCGATCAGATCAGCTGGGCGAGTACGTCGTTCGACCGGCTGCTGGTCTCGATCGTCGCCGTGGTCTGTCCCTGAAGTCCGCGCTGGAGCATGCCGGTCTCCTGGAGCTGCTCCATCATCTGGTTGATGTTTTTGGTGATGATGTCGACCTGGCCGCTCCAGTCCGCGAGCAGCCTCTGGTAGGCGCCGCCGTCCTGGCCCCCGTACGCGTGGATCAGGCCGCTCATGGTCGTGCGCACCTCCTCCTGGGACTGCTTGATACCGCTCTGGACCGTGCTGAGGGCGTGGTAGCCCTTCTGGTTCTCGGACTGGGACGACGTCTGGAGGTTGCCGGGAGGGGCGGGGGTGTTCGACATGTCAGGTGTCCTTTCAGGAACATGAGCGTCTGCAGATGCTAGGGAGGGCGGTGTGGAGCAAGCAATGCTCCGAGGCGAGATCTGAGCTGGAATTGATCATTGGTTAACCTGGGAGGTCGTTAACGGCTCTCAGGGCGACACGATGTGACCGAGCGTCAGTGGTCGACGCGCTCATCGACCGGCCGTTCATCCGCAGGAATCCTCCGGCCCGACCGCGGAAGCCGCCCGTTCACCGCCGGCCACCGCCGCGTCGAGCACCGGCCCCGTCGGCAGCATGTCCAGCAGCCGGGACGGCACCGCCTGCGCGTGCCCGCCCTTGAGACCGAGCCGGTCCACCGACTCCGCGTCCGGCAGCCGGTACTTGATCCCCACATCCGTGACCAGGTACGTCGTCGTGCCGATGACCGAGCCCCCCGCGCCCAGCGCCTGCACGAGCGCGCCGCCGCCGGGCCGTACCTCCAGACCGTCCACCGCCAGGCACGCCCGCCGGATCTCGGGGCCGGAGGCGACCGGAGCCGGCCGTGCCGCCGTCGGCACGAGCGCCAGGGCCACTCGGGGCGCGGACCCCTCCGGCTGGATCCGGGCACAGACCGACGTGCCGGGACCGGGGTCCCGTACGACGGGCGTACGGGACGGCCACCCCGCCGGGTCCTCGGTCGCCTCTCCCGCCGGCGCCCGGTGCTGGGCCAACTGGTCCGCGGTGAGCGGGAGCGCGACCGGGACCGACCCCTTGTACGCCAGCTTCGCCGTCCGGTCGTCACCCAGCACGAGAGCTGCCCCGGGAGTGCTCAGCGGACGCAGCCCACTCTCCTCCAGAAGGAAGTGCTGGGTGACGGCGCCCGGCGACGCCAGTGCGTACACCTGGCCCGTCCGTCCGACGCGGCCGTCGATCCGGGGGCCGGCCGCGCCCCGGCCGTCCACCTCCGGCGCCGTCAGGTCGGGGCCGGCCGGCACGCTGTCGAGGAACGCCGCGGAGACGGGCACCGGCGTCACCCCGGAGTATCCCAGCGCCTCGGCCGCACCGTGCTTGCCGAGCCGCAGCCGGTGGTCGCCCCACAGCAGGTGCGTGGCTCCGTCGGGGCCCTGGACGAGGACGGCGCGGTCGTCTCCGGGGGAGACGCCGTCGGCGGCCACGCCCACGCGCAGCGAGGTGACGGGGCGCCGGCCGGTCCGGTCGGCGCCCGTGCGTTCCGGTTCCTCCGCGCAGACCTGCCACGCCCCCTGCTCCAGGTCTCCGGGGCCGGGAAGCGCGTCGGGGGCGCCGGGGATGCCGACCGGGGTGCCGTGCCGCTCGCCCGCCAGGGACGCCGCGGACACCCGGACCACGGTGAGGTCGTCGGCCGCGATCAGCTTCGCCGAAGCCCAGTTGCGCACGGGGCGGAGCGTCTTGTCGAGATACAGAAAACGGGTACCGGTGTCCTTCTGCACGATCAGGTTCGAGCCCTGCTGCCAGGACTTGGAACCCGCGGGCGAGATCAGGCCGAAGAGCAGGAACCCGACCGCGAGGACGACTCCGAGGCCGATTCCCCAGACCATTCCACGGTTCGTGCGCCCCACCGGGGACTCCGGGGAGTCCGGGTCGCTCCGCAGCATGCCGCTGGTCAGCCGCCCCATGACGAAGAGGTGGGCCTGGACCTGGTCCTTCCTGGACTGCATGTCGTACCCCCTCAGCCGTTGGCGGTGCGCAGAGCCGTGTACACGCCCAGCACCCACAGGGACAGCGGGATCAGGGCGACGGCGAGCAGGGTGTGCAGGACGTCGGCCGCTCGGCCCCAGTAGGGAAGCATCCGGCGGCCGGGCACCGTCCACGAGGCGATGGCCGCCGACCCGGCGACGGCGACGAGCGCCGCGATCAGGTACGGGCGCTGCCCGGCGTCCAGCGCACCGGCGGCCCGCACCGCCATCAGGACCAGGCCGTACAGGCCCGGGAGCATGACGGCGGGCCGCTGCCACACGTTGCCGACACCGCGCGCGTGCAGGAGCAGGAGCAGGCACAGGACCGCGGCGGTGACCACGGCGGCGGTGTCCGGGCGGACCGTGACGAGGGCGGTCAGGACCACCGCGCAGACCAGGCCGGTCCCCGCGTACAGGGCGGTCATCCACTCCTCGGCGAGCGCGGTGCGGCTCACCACGACCTGGCTGGCATGCGGCTCGATCCCTTCCTGGAGCTGCTCCGCGTTGGTCGGCAGGGCGGGCAGCCGAAGCCCGGACAGCCGGAAGGCGATGCCCGGGACGAGGCCGCCGAAGACGACCGAGAGGACCGCGAGGACGCTCGCCGCGTGCGCGGCGGGCCAGTCGGTGACCAGCATCAGCGCACCCCACAGGGCGCCCGCGAGCGCGACCGCCGCCACGCTCAGCAGCAGCGGCACGAAGGCCGCGACCGCGGCCACCGCCAGCACCGCCCCGCCCGCTGCCGCCGCCGAACCGGCGAGGAGCCGCGCCCCCGTCAGGTGCGCGTCCGCGTCACCACTGGGCAGCAGCGCACCGGCCAGCCCCAGATACGGCGCGACGAGGACGCCGAGTGCGGCGCCGCCCGCTGAGTCGCCCACCGCCCGGCTCGCCGTGGCGGCGCCGAACAGCACCAGCAGCCCGGTGCCGGCCGCGACGGCGGCCCGCAGCGGTGCGGAGCCGCCCGGCAGCGCCAGCACCAGCAGCCCGGCCGCGAGGAGCACCACCGCTGTGCCGCGCAGCAGCCACCGGCTGGTCCGGGCCTCCCAGCCGTGCGGGCGACCGCGCATCGTGTCGGCGACCCCGTCCACCAGGTCGTCGAAGTGGACCGGCGGCAGCGCCTCGGCGCGAGGGCGGAGGAACAGCGTCTCGCCGTCCCGCAGCGCCAGGCCCTCCGGGGTGCGTTCCTCGTCCAGGGGCTCCTCGCCCAGGCGTTGCAGCACCCAGCCGCCGTGCTCGATCCCCTTCTCCGCCAGGTCGTGGCCCGCGTGGTCGAGGAGGATGGGCAGCAGGTCGGACACGGGCACGTCGGCGGGGACCGCCAGATCGATGATCCGTTCCTGGGTTCTCACCGTGAGCCGGCACAGGCCGGGGGCGGATATGTCTGTCATTGCGGCGGGGCCACACCTCTCCGAGGGGCGGGATACCAAAGTTGATGGCCGCACACTACCTTTGATCTTGCGTCAGGCCGTCAGCCTTCATGTGCCGTTCAGAGCGGGGCACGCACGTCCTTCGTGCCGCACCGCCCTGGAACCCCCGCCTCCCCGCCGCCGCAGAGGCGACGAACCCGAGGAGCAAATTCCGCGTGAGCACCGTTCTGTTCCGTCGTCCCGCCCGCAGGCGGGGCCCCGACATGCCGGACGGCGAGATAAGCCTCCAGGAACCGCCCGCCCTCCCGGAGGCGGAGCCGAACACCTCGGCCATGTGGATGTACCTCCCCGTGGGCCTGACGTCGATCGCCATGATGATGATGTTCATCAGGCCCGGCCAGGCAACCACCTTCAGCTACCTGGCCATCGGGCTGATGCTGCTCTCGTCCGTCGCGATGATCGTCGGACAGCTGATGCGCAGCGCGGGCGAACGCAAGCGCAAGCTCAAGGGCGAACGACGCGACTACCTGCGGTACTTGGCCCAGACCCGGCGCAAGATCCGCCGCACCGTGGCCGACCAGCAAAAAGCCCTGGCCTGGCGGCACCCGGACCCGGCCGGGCTGTGGGCGCTGACCGGAACCAGCCGGCAGTGGGAACGCCGCCCCGCCGACGAGGACTTCGCGGAGGTCCGTGTCGCCGTGGGCGAGCAGAAGCTCGGCACCCGGCTCGCCCCGCTGGCCACCAGGCCCGTCGAAGACCTGGAACCGCTCACCGCGCACGCCCTGCGCAGCTTCATCCGGGCGTACGCGACCGTGCCGGGCCAGCCCATCGCCCTCTACCTGCGCGCCTGGTCGCGGATTCTCGTGCACGGCGACGAGGAGCGGGCCCGCTCCCTCGCCCGCGCCCTGATCGCTCAGCTCGCGGCCTTCCACGCCCCCGAGGAACTCACCGTCGCGCTCTGCGTCTCCGACGCGCGGCGCGCCGACTGGGAATGGGTGAAGTGGCTGCCGCACACCCAGCACGCCTACCAGCGCGACGGTGCGGGGCCGGCCCGTACCGTCGCGGCCGGACTCGTGGAACTGGACGAACTGCTCGGCGCGGACTTCACCGAACGGCCGCCCTTCGACCCGGAAACCGCGCCCGGCCGCGACGAGCCCTTCACCGTCGTCGTCGTGGACGGCGGCACCGTGCCGGGCGGCCACCGCCTCGAAGGCGTCGGGTACCGCAACGTCGTCGTCGTGGACCTGTCGCAGTCGCTGGCCTGGAAGCCCGCCCGCGGCACACTGCGGCTGCGCATCGGCGACGACGGACTCCACCTGGTGCGTACCGACCGCGACCGCAAGGAGCAGTCCACCCTGCTGGGCGAACCCGACACGCTCGGCCCGGTCGCCGCCCGCACGCTGGCCGCCCGGCTCGCCCCGTACCGCCTGGGCGGTGGCGCGGTCCCGGCCGAGCCGTTCGTCTCCGACACCGAACTCACCTCCCTGCTCGGCATCGCGGACCTGCGCCGCCACGACCCCGCCAAGCTCTGGGACAGCCGCCCGCTGGAGAGCCGCGGCCGACTCCGGGTACCGATAGCCGTCGGCGAGGACGGGCTGCCCGTCGAACTCGACATCAAGGAGTCCGCCCAGGGCGGCATGGGCCCCCACGGCATGCTCATCGGCGCCACCGGCTCCGGCAAGAGCGAACTGCTGCGCACCCTGGTGCTGGGCCTGGCGCTCACCCACTCCTCCGAGACCCTCAACTTCGTGCTCGTCGACTTCAAGGGCGGCGCCACCTTCCTCGGCATGGACGAACTGCCGCACACCTCGGCCGTCATCACGAACCTCGCGGAGGAACTCCCCCTCGTCGGACGCATGCAGGACGCCCTGCACGGCGAGCTGATGAGGCGCCAGGAACTGCTGCGCCGGGCCGGGAACTACTCCTCCGTGCTGGAGTACGAGAAGGCCCGCGCCTCCGGCACTCCGCTCGCACCGCTGCCCTCCCTCTTCATCGTCGTCGACGAGTTCTCCGAACTCCTCTCCGCGCACCGTGACTTCATGGAACTCTTCGTGATGATCGGCCGCCTCGGGCGCTCGCTCGGCGTCCACCTCCTGCTCGCCTCCCAACGGCTGGAGGAGGGCCGCATGCACCAGCTGGAGTCCCACCTCTCCTACCGCATCGGCCTGCGGACCTTCTCCGCGATCGAGAGCCGCGGCGTGCTCGGTGTACCCGACGCCTACCACCTGCCGCCCACTCCCGGCAGCGGCTACCTGAAGAGCGGCGTCGAAGCGCTGACCCGGTTCCGCGCCGCATACGTCTCCGGGGCGTACACGAGCAGGCGCGGAGCCGCCCAACAGGCGCAGATCGCCCGCCAGGTCGTGCCGTGGGGCACCGACTGGGTGGTGCCGCGCACCCTGCCCGCCGCCCCCGAACCGGTGACCGCGGAGCCCGACTCGGGCGAGTCCCTCCTCGCGCTCGCCCTCGGACGGCTGCGCGACAGCGGGCCGCCCGCCCGCCAGGTGTGGCTGCCTCCGCTGGACGCCCCGCCCGCCCTCGACGCCCTGCTGCCGCCCCTGGTCCCGGACCCCGCACACGGCCTCACCACGACGGGCTCCGCCGACCGGGGAAAGCTGCGCGTCCCTGTCGGCATCGTCGACAAGCCCTTCGACCAGGTGCGCGACCTGCTCACCGTCGACTTCTCCGGCGCGGGCGGACACCTCGCCGTCGCAGGCGGCCCGCAGAGCGGCAAGTCCACCCTGCTGCGTACCCTCATCGCCGCGCTCGCCCTCACCCACACCCCTCGTGAAGTGCAGTTCTACTGCCTGGACTTCGGGGGCGGAGCGCTGCTCGGCCTGTCCGGACTGCCGCACGTCGGCGGGGTCGCCGGCCGGCTCGACCGGGAGAAGATCTCCCGCACCCTCGCCGAGGTCACCTCGCTGCTCAACCGACGGGAACTGTTCTTCCAGGAGCAGGGCATCGACTCCATGGCCACCTACCGCAGGCGGCGGGCGGAGGGGCAGTACCCGGACGAACCCCTGGGTGACGTCTTCCTCGTCGTGGACGGCTGGTCCACGGTACGCAGCGACATGTTCGACGACATCGCGGTCTTCAACGGCATCGCCACCCGTGGCCTCAACTACGGCGTCCACCTCATGGTCAGCACCTCCCGCTGGGTGGAACTCTCCGCCGCCCTCCGCGACCAGGTCGGCACCCGCCTCGAACTGCGGATGGGCGACCCGATGGACTCCGCCGTCGACATCCGCAAGGCCGGCACCGTGCCCGCCGTGCCCGGGCGCGGCCTGAGCAACGAGAAGCTCCACTTCCTCGCCGCACTCCCGCGCATCGACGGCGGCGAGGACGCGGAGGACCTCACGGACGCCCTCGCGGACCTCGTCGAGGCCGTCGCGGAGAACTGGGACGCCCCGCCGGCCCCGCCCGTCCGCATGCTCCCGGCCCACCTCACCACCGCCGACCTGCCGCCGGCCGACCCGGAGAGGCCGCTGCGCGTCCCGTTCGGCCTGGACGAAGCCGAACTGGCACCGGTCTGGCACGACTTCGCCCAGAGCCCGCACCTGATGCTGGTCGGGGACACGGAGAGCGGCAAGACCAGTGCGCTGCGGCTGCTGGTCCAGCAGATCGTCGCGAACCACACCCCCGAGCAGGCGCGCATCCTGGTGGTCGACTACCGTCGCGAGCTCGTCGAGGCGGTCCCCGAGGAGTACCGGCTCGGCCACGCGGTGGCGGCGGACCCGCTGCGCGAACTCGTCGACGGGGTCACCCGCGCGATGGTCATCCGCACCCCGGGCGAGGACATCTCCCCGGCCCGGATGCGGCGGGCCGACTGGTGGACCGGGCCGCGCGTGTTCGTGCTGGTCGACGACTACGAGATGGTCACCACCGGCTTCAGCGGCCCCTTCGAACCGCTGCTGCCGCACATCCCGCTCGGCTACGAGGTCGGCCTCCACCTGGTCGTGGCCCGCGCGTCGGCCGGCGCGTCACGCATGGACCCGCTGATGCGCAAGCTCCAGGAGGTCAACTCCCCGGCCCTCCAGCTGTCCTGCCCGACCTCGGAGGGATACGTCTTCGACAGCGTCAAGCCGAGGATCCTGCCGCCGGGGCGTGCGCTGCGGATAGCCCGCCGCAAGGCGGCGCTGGTCCAGATCGCGCTTCCCCGTGAGGTGGCGCCGCCGAAGGCGTAGCGGGAGGGCCGGGGTGTGTCCGGCGGATCGGGACCGGACACACGCCGCGTCAGTCGGTGCCGCCGCCCCCGGTGCCCAGCCGGCCCGGCCGCCAGCCCCTGGCGCGCCCCCGCGGCAGCACCGCGGCGAGGAACGCCACGAACAGGGCCACCCCCACGGCGCCCGCCGTGACCAGCAGCGCGGTGTTCCTGGCTCCCGCGGTGTCCGGCGGCGGTACCGGCCGCACCGGGTCCGGGCGCACCGCCACCGCCCGCGCGGCCGGGGCCTCGGCGCCCGCCACCGCGCCATAGGGGTCCAGCGCCGGCAGGTCAGCCGGGTACGCCGTACGCAGCAGCCTCTCCCGCACCTGGGCCGCGTTCAGCTCCGGATGGTAGGAGCGCACCAGCGCCGCCGCGCCCGCCGCCACCGCCGCCGCCAGCGAAGCGCCGGAGCCCGTCCACATGCCGCCGCCCACCGGGCCCGGGCCGACGAGCGCGTCACCGGGCGCGGTGAGGTCGGCGCGCGTGTAGGGCGGGGCGCCGTCCGGCCGGGTGCCCTGCGGGCCGGTGTCCAGTACGGCGAGGACGTCCTCCGGAGGCGCGGGAGCGGGTTCGGCGGGGGCCTCGGCGGCGGTGGACAGCGGCACACTGTCCGCCGCCGCCGGGGCCACCACCAGCGAGTCCTTGGCCGCGGCCACCGCCAGAGCCGCCCGTACCGCCTTGTCCGCGCCGTCCAGTGGCGCGGACACGAGGATCACACCGGCCCCGCGCTCGGCCGCCGCCCGCACCCCGGCCGTCAGCCGTGCCGGGTCGGACTCGCCGCGGACGCCCGTGCCCCGTACGGCCAGGATCCTCGCCTGCGGGGCGACCCCGGCGAAGCCCTGGCCGGGAGTGGCCGCCCCCGCGACGAGGCCCGCCTGGAAGGTCCCCCGTCCCACGCAGTCCTCGTCCGCGTCATCCACCGCGTCGACCCGGCCGGCCAGCACGGCGGGCACGTCGCTCACCCCGGTGCCGACGATCGCGACCGTCACGCCCTCCCCCCGCGACAGGGTCCACACCTGGTCCAGGCCGAGCGCCCGGCGCGTCCAGGGGGCGTCGGAGGTGTCACGGCCCTTCGCGGTCGTACACGCCTGCTGCGAGGACAGCCGCTCCGGGACCCCCGGCAGCACCACCTGTCCGTCGCCGTCCTCCGCGAGGGCGAGCCGGACCGGCAGGGCGGTGAGAGCGGCGCAGAGCAGCACAACGGTCGTCCGGCGGTGCATGCGGGGCGTTCCTCTGTTCGGTGAGGTCCAAGACGGAGGTCCAAGACGTACGGGGATCCGGAAGGGCCGGACAGGACTGCGCGGCGGCACGGCCGGGCGGCCTTCAGGAACGTTGCGGCAGACCGGTCAGGTCCTCCGGCAGCAGAAGCCGCAGATCCTCCAGGCTCGGCGCCGCGACCGCGCTGAGGCGCCCGGCCTGACGCGTCATCATCTCCTCCAGGGTCTGCCGCGCGAGACGTGCGTTGCCGAACGTGCGCCCCCTGGGGAGCCCGTCGAAGTACGCGCGCAGCGCGGTGGCGGCGCCGGGCGCGCACTCGTAACCGTTGTCGACGGCGTGCTGCCGCACGATCGTGACCAGCTCGTCGGAGGAGTAGTCGGGGAACTCGACGTGCCGGGGGAAACGGGACGCGAGACCCGGGTTGGAGCCCAGGAAGCGCGCCATCTCCTCCGTGTAGCCCGCCGCGATCACCACCACCTCGTCGCGGTGGTCCTCCATCAGCTTCAGGAGGGTGTCCACGGCCTCCTGTCCGAAGTCGGACGAACCGCCGCTCCCCGCGGGGGTGAGGGTGTACGCCTCGTCGATGAACAGCACGCCGCCGAGCGCCCGCGTGAACACCTCCTTCGTGAGCTGCGCGGTGTGCCCGACCCACCGGCCCACCAGATCGGCCCGCGACACCTCGACCAGTTGGCCGCGCGGCAGCACACCGAGCGAGGCCAGCAGTTCTCCGTACAGCCGGGCCACCGTCGTCTTGCCGGTTCCGGGCGGGCCCGCGAAGACCACGTGGTTGCTGATGCGGGGCGCGGGCAGCCCGGCCTCGGCGCGGCGGCGTGCGGTGGCCAGCAGATTGACCAGGTCGCCCACCTCCCGCTTGACGGCGGCGAGCCCCACCAGCGCGTCCAGCCGCAGCAGCGGGTCCTCGTCGGCCCCGGGTTCCACGGCCGTGCCCACGCCGACGTCCTTCGCGGTCAGTACCGCCAGATCGCGTTCGTTCACCTCGGCCATGACCGCCAGCCGGGACGCCTGCCGGTCCACCATCTCCTCGAACACCTTGCGCGCGGTGCGCCCGTTGCCGAACGACGCGTCGCGCGGAACGGCGTCGAAGTGGCCGCGCAAGGCGGTCCTGGCCGCCGGTTCGAGCTCGTAGCGGTGCCCCGCGCACATCCGCTCGACGATGGTGACCAGCTCGTCCGAGGTGTAGTCGGTGAACTCCACGGTGCGGGTGAACCGGGACGCCAGACCGGGGTTGGAGGCGAGGAAACCGGTCATCTCCTCCGGGTAGCCGGCCGCCACGACCACCACGTCCTCGCGATGGTCCTCCATCAGCTTCACCAACGTGTCGATGGCCTCCCGGCCGAAGTCCGCGCCCGAACCGCCCCCGTCGGACACCAGGGTGTACGCCTCGTCGACGAACAGCACCCCGCCCAGTGCCTTGGTGAACGTCTCGGTGGTCTTGATCGCGGTGCCGCCCACGATCTGGGCCACCAGGTCGGCCCGCGAGACCTCCACCAGGTGCCCGCTGCGCAGGACTCCGAGCGACGCGAGGATCGCCCCGTACAGCCGGGCCACCGTCGTCTTGCCGGTCCCGGGCGGGCCCGCGAACACCAGATGGCGGCTCATCGGCGGGGCGGGCATACCGAGGCTGGCGCGCCGCTGGGCCAGCCGGTTCAGGTTGATCAGTGTCAGGACCTGCTGCTTCACGTCGGCGAGACCGATCAGGGACTCCAGCTCGGCCACCGGGCCGGTGCCGTCGTCCGGTTCCGCGGCCGTCGGGACCGCGCCTCCCGGAAGCCGTCCGTCGCCCGCCGCCTCGGCACCCGCTGCGCTGCCCCAGGCGTCCGGAGCACCATTGTCCGCACTCTTCAGGCCCTCGACGGCGAGCCGGTCGCCGGGCACCGCCTGCCGCAGTCCGCTGCCCCGGTTGTCCCTTAGCGTGCAGCCGGTCAGCGACACCGCGTCGGTGCCCTCGACCCGTACGCCGTCGGCGCCGGAGCCGGACACCTCGCAGGACTTCAGGGACGCCCGCGCGCCCGCCGCGACCAGCACCCCGTGCTCACCCGAGCCGCTGATCCGCACCCGCGCGGCGGACAGCTCGCCCTCCGGATCGATCCGGGCGCCCGCACCGGACGCTTCCTCGACGGCGGTGTCGCGCAGGGTGACCGTGCCGAGCGCCCCGACCCGCACGCCCGACTCGGCCGCCGTCCGCAGCGTGCTGCCGCCGACGTACAGGCTGCCGTGCCCGGAGACGTGCACGGCCGAGCCGGCCGACGCCTCGACGACGCACTCCTCGAGCCGGCCTCGCCCGTCCTTGGCGACCTCCACCCCGTGCGACCCCGACCGGGTGACGGTCGCGCGGCGCAGCAGCGGGTTGGCACCGGTGCGTACGACGATGCCGGACCCGCCCGCGTCGCGTACCTCCAGGCGGTCGAACTCACCCGCCGAGTCCTCGTCGAGGAGTACTCCGACGGCCTCCGCGTCCGCCACGACGGTCCCGGTCAGTACCGGCGAGGAGAACCCGCCGACCCGGATCCCCGCGTCCCGCGCGGAGGTGAACACGCAGTCCTTGAACGTGCCCCGGCTGCGTTCGGTCACGAACAGCCCGTGGCCTGCCGTCCGTTCCGTGCGGCAGGCGGTCAGGGCGGGGGAGCTGCCGGCGCCCAGCACGAAGCCGTGCCCGGTCGTGTCGGTGACCGTCACCTCCTCCAGCACGGTCTGCCCGGTCGAGCTGACGTACACCCCGACCACCGCCTGCCGGACCGAACCGCGCACCATGCGCACCGTGCTGTCCTCCTCGACGGCGACCCCGGGCTTGTCCGCCGCGGATATCTCGCAGTCCTCCAGGTGCAGGTGCGCCTGGCCGTTCGTCAGCACCCCGTTGCCGCGGGTGTCGCGCAGCCTGCCGCCGCGTACGGTGATCCGCCCGCGCTCGCCGGCCACCACCGCGGAGGTGCCGAGATGCTCGACGACGCAGTCCTCGACGAAGCTCTCGTTCCCGGACGTCGAGACCACACCGGCGCCCGCCGGATTGCTGACCCGGCACTCGCGCAGGACGAGGGACCCGCTGCCCCGCGCGAACAGCGCCGCCCACGCCGAGCCGTGCACCTCGCACCGGTCCATCGCGATCTGCCCGCGCGGTGAGTCGACGACCGGCAGCTCGTCGTCGTGGCCGCGCAGCACCAGATCGCTCACCAGCACGGCGTCGCCGGTCAAGGTCAGCGCGGTGCCGCGCCGGGGCGCCAGCTCCACCGTCCCGGCACCCTCGGACGCGGTCAGTGTGATCGCCGCGGAAACGGTGAGGGATTCCTGGTAGCGGCCAGGACCGATGCTGACCACGGCCCCGTTACGGGCCCGTGCGACGGCCTCCGCCACGGTGCGGAAATCGCCCGAACCGTCCACTGCGACGGTGAGCATCTGGCGTGACACGTATCTGACCTCCCGGCCCCCGGGGCCGGTGGGGCGACGGGGACACGCGGCATGAGACGGGGTGTACGGAACTTGCGTGCCCATCATGCCTGTTGCCGCAGGTCGACCGCCATGGTGGTCCCGACCCCGCCCCACCCTCGCGTCCTGCCCGGCCTCCCCGCCCGGAACGCGCACGGGCTCGTGGGAGGAGGCTTCGGACGCCGTGCGGCTCACATCTCGTCGGAGAGCGGCACCTCGGCCCAGATGGTTTTGCCCCGTTTCTCCGGCCGGGTGCCCCAGCGGGTGCTGAGCTGCGACGTGATGGAGAGGCCGCGCCCGCCCTCGTCGCCCGCTTCGGCGTGCCGGAGGTGCGGGGCCGTACTGCTGTCGTCGGTCACTTCGCACACCAAGGTCGTTCCGTCGAGGACGAGGCGGAGGCCGATGTCGCCGTGGGAGTACCGGACGGCGTTGGTGACCAGCTCGCTGACGACCAGGACCGCGGTGAACGCGTGGGCTTCGAGCCCCCACGCGGCCAGTCTGCCCTCCACCGACGCCCTCGCCCCCGCCACCGCGGCGGGATCGTTGGGCAGCGTCCACGTCCCGACCCGGTCGGGCCCCAGGACCCGGGTGCGCGCCAGCAGGAGGACGGCGTCGTTGTCCGCCCGCTCGGGAGCCAGCGTGTAGAGCAGGGCGTCGCAGATCTCCTGCAGGGGGCGGGCGGACGGCAGCAGCGCGTCGTGCAGGTGGGCCAGCCGCTCCTCACCGGTGCCCGAAGCCGTGCGGAGCAGCGCCGCGTTGGCCAGGGTCACGACGCAGCCCTCGGGCAGCTCCACAACCGTCGTGCGGTAGTCCGGCATCCCGCGGCCCAGAGGCGGTCCGGTGGGAACCCCGGCGTACTCCACCGTGCCGTCCGGGTGGGCGAGTACGGGCGCCGGATGCCCGGCGCTCGCCATCGTGCAGCGCCGTGACACGGGGTCGTACACCATGTACAGACACGTTCCCTCCCGGGAGCCTTCGTCCCCGTTCCCCTCCCCGTCCCCGTCGCCGCTCTGCCGCTGCTCACCCTCCAGGCGGGTCACCAGGGCGTGCAGACGTTCCAGCACCTCGTCGGGCGGAAGGTCGAGCACCGCCAGTACGCCGATCGCGGACCTGACCTCGCCCATCGTGGCGGCGGCCCGGATGCCCCGGCCCGCCGTGTCGCCGGCGACGAGCGCCACCCGGGCCCCCGACAGGGGGATGACGTCGAACCAGTCGCCCCCCGGTCCGAACGGCCGGTAGCTGAACGCGGTCTCCACGGCGGGGTGGTCGGTCACCCGGGCGGGCCGCAGGGTGAGCTGGAGGATGTGCGCGGCCGACCGTTCGCGGTTGTACAGGCGGGCGTTGTCCAGGCACAGGGCCGCCCGGTCGGCGAGCTCGGCGGCCACGGCGAGGTCCTCCTCGTCGAAGGCGGGGGCGCGGCCCAGCCGGTAGCAGCGGGCCAGGCCCAGGACGACGCCGCGGGCGGTCAGCGGGAGCACCATCAGCGAGTGGGCGCCGAGCCCGACCAGGTGACGGCCCCGCCGAGGCTCCCGTTCCAGCCAGGTGGTGTGCGGGGCGAGACGGTTGACGAGCCGCGTCCGCAGGTCGGTCATGCTCTGCACGAACGGGGTCGCGAAGGAGAGCCCGGTCACCTCGCCGATCTCGGAGATCCCGCACGCTTCGAGCTCCGGTACGGTGCGCTGTCCGGCGCAGCGCAGCGGTCCGTTCTCCAGAACCGGACCGGGGGACGCGGCCTCACCGCGCAGCATCGCGTCCAGGACCTCGACGACCACCACGTCGGCGAGGGCCGGTGACAGCTCGTCCGCGAGTTCCTGCGCCGTGCGGAAGATGTCCAGCGTGGTGCCGATGCGTCCGCTCGCCCGTCTGATCAGCTCCAGCCGCTCGCGGGCCAGTTGGCGGTCGGTGACGTCCACGATCGCGACCGCGACTCCGAGGACGCCGCCGTCCTCGTCGGCGAGCCGGAAGCACGAGACGGACAGGGTCGTCTCGGTCTTCTCGGACGTCAGATGCCCGGTCGTATCGATGTCGAGCGCCGGCACGCCGCTGTCCAGGACGCCGCGCAGCGTGGCCGCCACGGCGTCGTCGTAGAAGTCACCCGCCCAGTCGGCGATGTGCCGGCCCAGCGCATGGCTCAGGGGGACGGCGTCCACGTGCCGGGCGGCGCTGTTGAACCGCACGAGCCGCAGGTCCGGATCGAGCACGAGCAGACCCATGGGGGACTCGGAGAAGAGCGCCCAGAGGACGGCCCGGTCCAGCTCCGGCCCCGGGCCGTCCTGCGTACCCGGCGACACATCCATGACGACCTCCTGCCGACTTCGGCTCAGCCGCGCGCCTGCCCCGCCGGAGGACCCCGCCCGCCCGGAGGCCCGGGGAGCCCGGTGCGGGCGGACCGCACGTCGGAGGTGGACCGTGCGCGGCCACCGCAACGGACCGTACGCAGGACATGTCCGCCCGGTTCGCACCGGCATGACCTTCCCGTCGGCTGTCACGCGGACGGCCCAGCCGCCCGGAACGGCCGTCGATCCGCAGCCGGACCGGCCTTCTTCCCGCGGGAGGACCTGCTCCGCCCCGGCCGGACGCGGTTGGCCGCGGGCCCGCGGCAAGCGTCACCGCGCATTCGCGGGCCCGCCCGTCCCGAGCCCTCCCTTCACGACCACCGTTCGAATTCGACGTCGAGGCGCTCGTCGGTGCGCACCCAGACTTCGCCGTCGGCGGCCTCGGCCGGGGCGTCGACCCGTTCGAGGCCGAGGAACCCGATCAGCTCGAGCAGTTCGGCCCGTTCGGCCCGGTCGTCGCCGGCATCGTCCCCGTCGAAGAAGACGTAGTACTGGTCGCTCGGGTCCACGATGCCCGAGTTCGCCCAGATCCGAGCGACTTCCTGGACCGCTGCGGCTTCGGTCGTGATCGTGGCGGCGCGGGTGGCGCCGCGAGCCTCCGGTGACGCGTCGAGGTCGGCGAGGTCCGAGAGCCACTGACCGAAGTGGTCGAGGCCGGCATATCCGTTCTCGAAGAACAGCATCGCGCTCGGTAGGTAGCGATTGGCCCTGTCGACCTTGAGGTATCCGGACCGGGTCCGCTGGTCCGCTCCTTCGAACCGGGCGATCACGCCCTGTCCGGGCAGGAGCACCAATCGCTGGCCCGCCGCCACGTCCTCCACGGTGCAGGCGCTGGAAACGCGCTCCCGGAAGAACGCGGAGAACGCCACGTACGCTTCCTGCGGGTCGTTCACGGAGACCTGCTGCTCTTCGCCGTCGCCGACGGCGAAGACGAACTGCTTTGGTCCGGGGGCGTAGGGGCGGGCCATGTGTGTCCTTCGTTCAAATGTGATAGCCGACCAGCCTAATGGATCAGCGGTGGGGTGCGTTCGGCGGCGATCGGCCTGCCGCGCAACGGAGCTTTGCGGCACTCCAGTTGGTCGGTACGCGGGTCGGGTGGCACTGTGGCCACGGAGGGGTGCACGTGCTGAAGGGGGGAGCGATGACCGGCTCGTCGGCCGAGGCCGGGGCGGAGTGCGCGGGGTCGTCCGCGGCCCATGCCGCGATCGCCCGGTCCGCTCCGGAGGTTTCCGTGGTCGCTCGCCTGGCGCACCTCCAGGGCGTGGTGGGGAACAGCGCCGTCGTACGCCTGCTGACCGAGCAACCCCCTTCCGGGGACGAGTCCGCGCGGGCACCCGATCCTGCCCCTTAGGTGGTGTCCGGCGGCGTCCGGGCGGGCAGCGCCACTTTCGACATACGCCCCAGGCCCGTGCTCCGGAGCGCCTGCCTGGCCTGCAACCAGTAGGCTTGCGCCTCATGTTGGGAAGGAGGTCCACCTGTGCACTCCGCCGATCGGGATCACCGGAAGGCCGATGAACGGACATCGGGCGCGATGCGCCAGGCACGGCCGCCGACAACCCTGAACAGCGCATGGGTGCGCCATCTGCAGCGTGTGGCCGTGGGAGGTGCTGTCTCGTCGCGTCCCGGAGCGGGTCCGCGGAGCGAGGCCGCCGAGCGGACCGCCGAGCGGACCGCCGGACCGGCGCCGGTCCAGCGAGTGCGCCAAGGCGCCGTGCCCGAAGCCCCCGCCTCACCGCAGGCGGAGCGGTCCGCCAAGGGAGCGGAAGCCATCGCCCGGCTGAGCGAGTCGATCGAGCAGCAGACGATCCAGCAGACGACGAAGAAGAACGCCTTCGCGCCGGGGACCTGGTGGCCCGAGCACTGGATGGGCGCGGGCCCGGCCCGGCTCAGGAAGACGCTCGACCGGCGGGTGATGCGGGGTGAGGCGTTCACCACTCAGGACCTGGCCGACATCAGGAGCCTCTCCGAGGCTAACCCGCAGTGGCTCGAAGAGGTGGGTATCGGCACCTACGAGCAGGCCGAGAGCTACACCAAGGGCCGCTTCGACGACTGGCTCACCCTCCCCGCGGGCAAGCGCGTGCTCGTGGCCACCCTGGCCGTGCGCGCCAACCATCCGGCCGTGCGTGGGGCGGACCGGGACACACCGATCTCGCCCGCCTACACACTCGGCCGTTTCATGCTCACCCAGGCGCCCGGTACCTCGCCGGAGGAGAAGGAGACCCTGGAGCGGGAACGCGACCGGCAGATCCGGGACACGGCCATCGACACCCTGCACCCGGCCGGGATCGCCCCCGAGCGCATGCACGGCGACGGCATCCCCGGGGCGGGCCCGACCAAGGGCAAGGGCAAGGACGGTGGCGCATCCGGGAGCGCGGCGCGCGACGTGCAGGCCCGCGAGATCTTCACCCGGGTGCTCCTCGTCCTGCGGCACGGGCTGAAACTGTACGACCCGAAGGCCGGCGCCCACGTTGCCGACTTCGAGAAGGACGTCATCCGCGCCCTCGCCCACGGCGGGCGGGTCAACATCCGTATTCCCTCGCTGAGTTCGTCCGAAAAGCCGGCCTACTCGCTGCCCCACTTCCTGGGCGTGACGCAGGACGACCGTACGAACACCCCCGCGTCGGGCGTCAGCGAACGCGCGTTCGCCACCCACCGCACCGCCATCGGCGCCAACAAGGACGGCAAGCCCGGCGCGTTCAAGGAGAAGGGAGGACTCGCGGCGTCGCTCACCAACGCCGTGTCCTTCGGTGCCGACCGCCCGGACATGTGGGGGCAGGACATCTCCGGCGGCGGTCTCGGCTCCAGGGACTGGAACGGCGACGTGGTCCTTCCGAACGGATCCCACGGCCACATGCTTCTCGTCTACCACCGGCCGACCACCAAGAAGGACGGTTCGCTTCAGGTCGGCATCGAGACCCTTGCTCCACATGCCGCCAGCCCGGTGGGCTATCAGCACGACTTCCGCTCCACCGAGGCCACCGCCAACCCGGAGTCCGTTCTGCACGGCCACAAGCGCGACAAGGTCGGTTCGGGCGGACTGAGCAAAAATGAACGCCTGGTGGAGTTGGGGGAGTTGCCCGGCGAGGACTGGCGGGTCTTCCTCGACGGGATCAAGGACGAATGGGACGCCGCGCTGGCCAGGACCGAGGAGGGCTCCAAGGAGCGGCGCGCCCTGTACGAAGGGCTGGTCGGCCCACGGGCCCAGCCGAGATCCTGACCGTGGGTGGTGTCCGACGGGCACGTCCGGCGGTGCGGCGTACGGAGCGTTCGCTTTCGTGAGGGCAGAGGCGCACAACCCCCGTCCGTGCCGAACGTTCCCTCCTTCTCCGATTGTGGCCGGGAGAGTTGACTCGGCGTTCACCTGCGCGCGGGTCGATGCGGGGCGGGCGGATCGATCGGGCGGGAAGAACGGGCGGTTCAGGCGTAGGTGGGGACGTTGTGGGCCGCCCAGTCCGCGAGAGCGTGAGCGCACTCCGTGACGGATTCCCGCCACGTCTTGGCTGCTCCCTCTCCCGCGTCGTCGCTGACGTGCTTGACGATGCGCAGATGCACACCGGCCTGGTGTGCCGCCGCCGCCAAGGCGTAGCCCTCCATGTCGACCAAGGGCGCGTGCGCGGCCAGGCGGGCGCGGGCGGCCTCGTCGTCGATGAAGGAGTCACCGGTCGCCAGGGTGGGGCCTTCCGGATCGCCCACGGTCAGGGGCGCGCCGTAGGTCTCCCCGGTCAGGGTGAGCAAGGTGGCACTGGCCAGATCGTGTTGCACGACCGTGCCGATGACGTGGGTGCCGGTCCAGCCGGGGCGCAAGGCCCCCGCGGTGCCGAGGTTGACGACGTGCGAGGGCTTCGGGCCTCTGCCGAGTACCGCGGCGAGCGCGGTCGCGGCGTTGACCTTGCCCATGCCGGTCAGCAGGACGGGCAAGGACGTGTCGAGATACTGGGCCTCCTCCTTGACCGCCAGGACGAGCAGGGGGCGGGTGCTGGTGATCTCTCCTGTGAGTTGCATGGGATCAGCGTAGGAGCCCGCTCGCGACGGCCGTTTTCCGGGGGCGGGCTTCGTCGCGGCGCGCACGCGCTCCCGCCGCCCGGGTCCCCGCCTCCCGGGCGGGCTGCCGTCCCCCGTAGCCGCTCGCCGTCGCCGATGAACGCCTGACGGGCGCTGCCGTGGCCGGGTGGTGTCGATGCGAAACGGTGTCACCTCACGGCGGTGCGCGGGGCGTTCGTCGTCCGGCGTCGACGGCTCGGTGGAGGTCCCCGGGCGGAACGGTGTCACCTCACGGCGGTGCGCGGGGCGTTCGTCGTCCGGCGTCGACGGCTCGGTGGAGGTCCCCGGTGCGAACGGGGCGCCGGGAAAGGGTCTTCGCGGCGGGCTCGCGCCGGCGAAGTGCCGCATCTTTGAAAGGTAGAACGTTCGGTATTGACATGCGTGGGTGGAGTCGCCAAGCTCCTGTGAGGCAGAACGTTCGGTCTACTCGGTCCGGTGGCTCCTCCTCGCCTGTACGGGGAGGAGGAGACCGACCGCGGCATCTGCCGGACCTGGCATCTGCCGAACCGCACACCTTCTCTCGTCGCAGTCCCGAAAGGATCATCGTGACCACCGTTGAATCGCCCGCCGCCCGCGGCATCGCACCAGCTCTGCGCCGGCTGTACTTCGTGCGGTTCGGATTCGCCGTCATCTGGGCGGCCCTGTTGTTCACCACCGCGTCCGAGCTCGGACCGCTCGGCGTCGCCCTCGTCGTCATCTATCCCCTGTTCGACGTCGTCGCGGCAGTCGTCGACGCACGCTCGGCCCGCGACCGGGGATCGATTCGCGCGCTGCAGGTGAACATGGCGATCAGTCTGATCGCGGCCGTCGGCCTGGCCATGGCCAGTTCCTCCGGTGTGCCGGCCGTCCTGCGCGTCTGGGGCGCCTGGGCGATCCTCTCCGGGATCGTGCAACTGGTCGTGGGTGCTGTCCGCCGTCGTCTGGGCGGCCAGTGGCCGATGATCCTCAGCGGCGGCATCTCCGTGCTCGCCGGCGGATCATTCGTCATGGGAGCGTCCGCGTCGGACCCGCAGCTGGGCGACGTGGCCGGCTATGCCGTTCTCGGCGGAATCTTCTTCCTCGTCTCGGCACTGCGCCTCGGCCGTGCCACGAAGGTGAGCTGACGTGGAAACCAAGACGTACGACGTCGACGTCACGGGCGCGCGGGACCGGTCGGGGAGAACGTCGTCGGCCGAGTGGTACGGGGCGGCCCGAGCGCGACCGTCGTCGGGCGGGACCTGCTCGGATGATCATGGTCAGATCCTGTTGGCCTCATGATCCGCCGGACAGGACCCAGGCGTCCTGGCTCGTGCAGGGGTGTTCCGCTCCACCGCGGCCACGGCCCGCTTCCGCGACCGGCTCGACCGGCCGACCACGGAACTGCTCCAGGAGCTCAAGGAAAGTGCACGGCTCCGGCGCCTCAAGTGTCGCCGGTGCATGACAGGGTGACACCAGGAGCTTCCAACCCACCGCGGATCGGCGACGGTTGGACCGGCGAATCCATGGGAGGAATGAACACGTGAACTCCGCATCACCTGAGGGGAGGGGTTCCCCGGTCGGGCGGCGCGTCTTTCTCGGCACGCTCGGGCTGGGTGCGCTCGGCGTCGTCGCCGCCCCCGCGCTTCAGCGGGGTACGGAAGCTCTGGCCGGAATGGATCCCACCGGGCTGACGGGGCTCCTCCCGAACGGAGGGGGCTTTCGCTACTACTCGGTCACCTCCTCCGTTCCGCACAAGGACGCCCAGACCTACCGGCTCACCGTCGACGGCCTGGTCGACCGCCCCGCGACGTACACCCTGGCCGATCTCCGGGCGCTGCCCCAGACACGCTCGGTGCGCGACATCCAGTGCGTCACCGGCTGGCGCGTCCCGAGCACCCCCTTCGAAGGGGTACGCCTCTCCCACCTGCTCGACGCCGCGGGAGTACGCTCCTCGGCCGGTGCGGTGCACTTCACCTGCTTCGACGGCGCCTACACGGAGAGCCTCACCCTCGAACAGGCGCGCCGCGCGGACGTCATGGTCGCCCTGCGCATGCAGGACAAGGACATCGGCCACTCCCACGGCGGCCCGGTCCGCCTCTACGTGGCGCCCATGTACTTCTACAAGTCCGCCAAGTGGCTCTCCGGCATCACCGTCACGGAGAACGTGGAGCCGGGCTTCTGGGAGGAGCGCGGTTACGACATCGACGCCTGGGTGGGCCGGTCGAACGGACGGGACGATGAGCCGACGACCTGACACCCCGCGAACGGCCACCCGGCTGCGGCGCTTCAGCCCGGCCGAGCGCTGGGCCCACCGCGCGACGGCCGTACTCATGGGCGCGTGCCTGACGACAGCGGCCTTCCTGTACCTGCCCGCGCTCGCCGAACTCGTCGGCCGACGCGCCCTCGTGGTCACCGTGCACCAGTGGTCGGGGGTCGCTCTCCCCGTCCCGGTCCTGATCGCGCTCGCCTCCCGGGCTCTGCGCGCAGACCTGACCCTGCTGAACCGCTTCGGCCCCCACGACCGCCAGTGGCTCCGCGCAGCCCTGCACCGGGACAGGCGGCCGTCCTCCCGTCCGGCGGGCAAGTTCAACGCCGGGCAGAAGCTCTACGCGGCCTGGACGGCGGGGGCCACGCTCGTCATGCTCGGCACCGGGCTGATGATGTGGTTCACCCACCTCACCCCGCTGGTCTGGCGCACCGGGGCCACCTTCGTGCACGACTGGCTGGCCCTCACCCTCGCCCTCGTCGTCGGCGGCCACATCGGCAAGGCCATGGGCGATCCCGAGGCCCGCCGGGGCATGCGTACGGGCTCGGTCGCACGGGAGTGGGCCGAGCGGGAACACCCGCTCTGGCGGCCCGACCGAGAACCGCCCCACTGACGCAGCAGGTCAGACGGAGCGGGTCCGCAGGATTCCCTCGACGCCCTGCAGGAAGGTCTCGGAGACCAGTTCGGGGTCAAAGAGGCAGCCGGAGACCATGGCGCCGTCCCGGAGCATGACGAGATGCCGGCCGGCGGCTTCGGCGGGTGTGCCGCCGGTCCGGGCCAGCAGCCCCGTGACGGTGTCCAGGAACCACTGCCGGTGGGCCAGGACGGCACGGTGGATCGGGTGGTCCGGATCGGGGTACTCCGCCGCCGCGTTCAGGAAGGCGCAGCCCCGGAACCCCGGGGACCGGATGCCCGCGGTGATGGTCCGGCAGACGGCCCGGATCTGGTCGGCCGCCGACTCCTCGCCCGCCTGAGCCGCCTCGGCCTGCGCCCGGAGGCCCCGGTCGGCCTGTTCGAGGTAGGAGAGGATGAGTTCGTCCTTGCCCTTGAAATGCCGGTACAGCGTGGCACGGGTGACCTGAGCCTCCGCCACGATCCGGTCGACGCCGACGGAGTGGATCCCCTCCGCGTAGAAGATCCTGGTCGCCGTGTCGAGCAGCCGGGATCGCGCTTCCGACGTGCGGTTCTCTCTCGCCCTCTGACTCATCCAGACAGATTAGCGAATGACGAGGGAGAACGATCGGTCTTGACGGGACTCTTCTCCGGCGAGGCTCCGACACCTACGAAGGCTCCAACTCCGGCGAGGCTCCCTCTCCTGCGAGGCTCCTCAGGCGACGCCTTCTCTCCGGAACGGCTCAGCGCGCCGGGTCGGCGAGTTCCCGGGTGCCGACGGATGCCAGGAGGGACAGCACGCCCACGCTGTCGGTGCCGACCGCGGGGGCGAACCAGAGCAGCCGTTGCCGGCCGTCCTCGCTGAAGAGGCTGAAGCAGTCGACTTCGATCGGGCCGAGTGCCGGATGGGCGAAGCGTTTGCGGTGGCCGTGCCGCAGTGCCACGTCGTGCTGGGCCCACGGCGCGGGTGAACTCGGGGGAGCGAAACGGGGCCCGTGGGCGCCGAGTCGGCAACCGTGCTGGTGCGTGGTGTCCCCGCGGACAGCGCGAAGGAATCTCCGGCCTTCTCGCGAGGAGCGGTTCGCACACGCCCGTACCATCCCCGGCCCTCGTGCGGGCCACAACCACAGCCGTACGGGCCGCAGTCGTACGGGGCGCTACGCTGACGTACGGGGCGCTGACGCACGGGTCGCCTCTGGCGTGCGGCGGAGAGGCGTGTTTTGATCTTCCGGTGTCACACGAGGAGATACTCACCGAGCGACTCCGCGAAGCGGGGTACGCCGCGAAAGGGGTGGAGAAGGCCACCGGGGGAGCGGTCGCCCTCGCGGGTCTGGTCGCGCTCCAGGACGGCTCCCAGGTATTCGCGAAGACTCTGCTCGGGCCGGATCTGGACATTTTCACCGTCGAATCCGACGGCCTGTCCGAACTCCGCAATTCCGGCGGAGTGACCACGCCTGACGTGTTGTTCGCCTCCTCCCGTCTGCTCGTGCTCGAAAAGATGCAGCCGCGCGGGGACGACGGGCAATTCTGGGAAGAGCTCGCCCACATGGTTGCCGCCCTGCACGGGTCCACCACCACCGACCGGTTCGGCTGGCACCGCGACGGCTGGCTGGGACGCCTGCGGCAGGACAACACATGGGAGACCGACGGACACGTCTTCTTCGCGGAGCGGCGCATCCTGCGCTGGCTGGCGGAACCTTCGCTCGACGCGGAGTTCGACCGGGAAGAGCGCCGGGCCCTGGAACGGCTCTGCGACGCCCTGCCGGAGCTGATCCCGCCTCAACCCCCGTGCCTGACCCACGGTGATCTGTGGCAGGAGAACGTGGTCGCCACCGGTGGCGGCGCCCCTGCGCTCATCGATCCCGCCGTGTCCTTCACCTGGCCAGAAGTCGACCTCAGCATGTTGTGGTGCTCGCCCCGCGCGGCTGCCTCGGAGCGGTTCTTCGCCGTGTACCAGGAGCTCACCGGGTTGGAGGACGGCTGGGAGGAGCGGATGCCGCTCCTCAATCTCCGGGAACATCTCAGCGCCGTCGCCCACGACGACGACAGCTGGGGCGCCGCCGACGCGGTACGGAAGATCATCGCGCCGTTCCGGCGCAGCGGTGGGGTCCATGCCCCAGGGGCTGTTCCGACGGCATGACCGACAGTGCGGGCGTGCGCATCGAACTCGCCGGCATCGTGCGGTAGCGGGAAGGCGGACGACTGGTCCCGGCGGACCTGCCCCGCTGAAGGGCGCGCCGGATCGGCCGGTCGTCGCGACAGCGCTTCGACGGGCTGGAGCCGGCCCGGGAGCCGGATGCCCCCGGACGCCCGGGCGACAAGTTTATTGACAGTACGCCGTCAAGTCGGTGTGATGGATGGGAGCGCTCCCACTCTCACTCGCCCTCCAGTTCGCCCATTGAGGAGACGCACATGCCGACACTTCCCCCGCGGTTACTGCGCAGGCCCTGGACAGCGGCTGGAGCCGCTCTCGCGCTGGCCCTGTCCCTTTTCGTCTCGGTGCCCGCCAGTGGCACCGAGGCGGCGTCCGGATGCCGGGTCGACTACACGGCCGACGAGTGGACCGGCGGCTACACCGCCCAGGTGCGTGTCACCCATACCGGTTCCGCGCTCAGCGGCTGGCAGCTGACGTGGACGTACGCCGGCGACCAGCACGTCACCTCCGCCTGGAACGCGACCGTCGTACAGACCGGTCAGGCAGTGACCGCCACCAACGTGGCCTGGAACGGGGGGCTGGCCGACGGCGGTACCGTCGACTTCGGTCTCCAGGGGACCTGGCAGTCGGCCCATCCGGCGCCCACGGACTTCGCCCTCAACGGGGTGTCCTGCGGCGGTGGCGGCACCTCACCGACGACCCCGACGCCGTCCCCGACTCCCACCCCGACGCCGACCCCCACGCCCACGGCGACCCCGACACCGACCCCCAGCACGACCCCGCCCTCCTCCGCGTGCGGTGGTGCCGTCGTCTGTGACGGCTTCGAGGACCAGGCAGGCCCGTCCCCCTCCGGGAACTGGCGCTTCACCGCGCCCGACTGCCAGGGCACGGGCACGGCCGCCGTCGATACGGGGGTCGCGCACAGCGGCACGCGGTCGCTGCGGGTGGACGGTCGGGCCGGCTACTGCAACCACGCCTTCGTGGCCGCGACCGCGGACCTGTCGTCTGTCGGCCCGGTGCTCTACGTCCGCATGTGGGTGCGCCACACCACCGCGCTCCCGGCCGCGCACGTCGCCTTCGTGTCGATGCCGGACAGCTCGCAGGGCGGCAAGGCACTGCGGATCGGCGGCCAGAACGGCGCCCTGCAGTGGAACCGGGAGATCGACGACGCCACGCTCCCGGCACAGAGCCCGACCGGGGTGAGTCTGAGCAGGCCCCTGCCGACGAACAGCTGGCAGTGCCTGCGGTTCGCGGTCGACACCTCGGCAACCGGACTCGACACCTGGCTCGGCGACGAGCTGGTGCCGGGGCTGCACGCCGACGGCGTACCGACGCAGGACGTCGACGGGCAGTGGCTCTCCCGGACCACCGCGCCGAAGCCCACCGCCCTGCGTCTCGGCTGGGAGAGCTACGGGACCGGTGACGACACCCTGTGGTTCGACGACGTGGCCGCAGGCTCCTCGCCCGTCGGCTGCTGACGCACGTGCTCCGGCGACCGGTTGCTGACGCCCCATGGTCGGCGACCGGTCGCCGCCGACTGGTCGCCGGGGGATCGGCTACCGGGCGACCGGCTGTCCGGTGAGCGGAGGAGAACGGTCGAGGGCGACCGCGGTGGCTCGTGCGCGTCAGTGCGCGTCGTGCGCCGGCGATTGCCGGTGGCCGGCGGTGAATGCCGGTCAGCGGCGGCCGGTGGACAGGGTGATGAGGAACTGGCCGCCGCCCGGCTCGATGCCGGCGGTCACCGGCAGCCCCGGTGCCAGCCGGGAGAACCGGTCCACCAGCCAGTCCGCCGCTTCCTGCGCGTCCCGCCGGGTCGGACAGCGGCCGACCATCTCGCGGCCCCCCTTGCGCTCCAGCCTCGCGGCGACGGTGATCAGCGGCGCCGGCTCGACCACGTACAGGTGGTCCGGCCAGGCGATGACCACTTTCACCGCGCCCTTGCGGGTGTTGCATCCGCGGTGCGCGAGCCGCTCGGCGCCCTTGGCCTTCCGGTCGGCGGTCCGGCTGTCGACGCTGGGCCCCCGCGGGTCGTTCACCGACTCGTCGGGGTCGACCGTTTCGTCGCACACCCAGCAGCGCCAGCCGTCGCGCTCGGCCACCTCATCAAGAAGACTCATCCGAGCAAACTAGCCTGCCCACCGCCACCCCACGTACCAGGGGTCCGGCACCTGACGATCCGTACCCCCTCGGGGCGGGGTACGGATCGTGGGCGCCGCCGCCCCCGGGACGGCTCAGGCGAAGGGCTCGTGGTTGACCCAGATCGCCTTGTACGGGCGGCGGGCCTGCCAGCCGTCGATGAACTCACCGATGCCCGGGAGGGCGAAAGCCGCGTCGAGAGCGTCGAGGTCGGCCAGGGCGAACTGGACGACGGCGGAGGCGACAGCCACCGGGGCGTGGTCGTCGCTGGAGGTGCGCAGGTGGGGGCGGGCGGCGAAGGAGTGGAAGGTGCCGGTACTCGCGGTCAGCTCCTCAAGCCCTCGGAGGTACGCGTCGAGTTCGTCGGCGGGAATCGGTTCGTCGAAGGCAACGATCATCGTGTGGTGAATCATGCCTCGATTGAACTGGTGGTTCTCAGCGAAGTCCAAGGCCGACGGGGTATGAATCCATTCCTTCGAGGAATGGTCGCGGCGGTATTCTGGCCCGCATGGCCGAGCTGGAGACCCGCGAACTGGAGTACTTCGCCGCCCTTGCCGAGGAACTGCATTTCGGCCGGGCGGCGCAGCGGCTGGGGATCGCGCAGCCCGCCCTGTCCAAGGCGGTACGGAGGCTGGAGGGCCGGCTCGGCGTGGTGCTCGTGGAGCGCTCCAGCCGGCACGTCGCCCTCACCTCCGCGGGCGAGGTGTTGCGGCACCACGGCCGGTACGCGTTGCTCGCCGTCGGGGCGGCGGTCGAGAAGACCCGTCGGGCGGGCGAGCAGGGGACCCGGCTGCGCCTGGTGATCAAGCCCGGCGGAGACGCGGATCTGCTCTCGGGCATCCTGGCCGCCTACTCCCGGCGGCACGGCGCCCGCCAGGTGGACATCCTCTTCGGCGGGGCCACCGACCGTGCCGATCACGTGCGCGACGGCCGGGCGGACGTGGCGCTGCTGTACATGCCGTTCGACGACCTGACCGGGCTGGACCACGAGACCCTGATGGTCGAAGACAGGGTGGCGGTCCTGCCGCCGGACCACCGGCTCGCCGGCCGCGGCGAGGTGACTCTCGCGGACCTGGCCCACGAGACGCTGCCGCGCTGGAAGGGCGTACGCGGCCATGGCATGCCGGGCAAGGGGGTGCCCGGGATCGAGCCTGTCGCCGGGTCAGGTCCGGAGGTCGCCGACGGCGCCGAGCTGACGCACATGATCCTGCTGGGGCGAGTGGTCGCGGTGCTGCCGCGTTCGCTGGCCCGGCCGCTGCATCCGGGGCTCGTTCATGTTCCGGTGGCCGACGCGCCGCGCAGTGAGCTGGTCCTCGCCTGGGGACGGGAGGACCGGCGGCGCCTGGTCGCGGACTTCGTCGCCTCGGCGCTGGAGGCGACGCGGGGCTGAGCCCGCCCGGTACCGCCCAGGTCGCGCCCAGGTCGCGGGATTCCTGCGGGACCGCGTGGCCTGCCGCGCCCGCCGGAGCCGGATCCGGAGGCGGATCCTGGAGGCTCCACGATCAGCCCCCGCGATCAGGCACCAAGGTCAGGGCCAGCGATCAGGCACCACGGTCAGGCACCACGGCCATCGGGTGGCGGCGGCCCGGGCTCCCGCCCGGCGGTGGTGCGGGGCCTTCCTCCCCGGGCCGCCTTGAGGTAGTTCAGGGAGAAGCCCCCGTCCTGGGTGATGACCTGCCCGGTCGTGTTCTGCAGCCAGGGGCCGGCGAGCAGGGCGATGAGGGTCGTGACCTGGTCCACGGCGAGCGCGGTGCGTGTCAGCGCGGCGCCCGCCAGGAGTTCACGGGTGCGGTCGGTGTTCGCGGTGCCCAGGGCCCGGACGGCTCCGTCGGTGTCGAGCAGGGAGAAACTCAGCGCGTTGCAGAGAATGCCCCGTGGACCGAGTTCGTACGCGAGGTAGCGCATGGTCGCGTTGAGGGCTGCCTTGGTGATGCCGAGGACGTGGTAGTTGGGCAGGGTGAAGCTGTCGCCGGCCGACGACAGGGTGACGATGCGCGGGTTGTCGGACCTCTCCAGAAGGGGCGCCGCGTGGCGGGCCGCCGCGACGAGCGAGTAGGCGCCGGTGGAGAGGGCGTCGTCGAACGCCGTGCGGGGAAGTTCGGTGAGCGGGTGGCCGAGGGCCCCGGGAGGCGTGTGGACGAGGGTGTGCACCACGAAGTCGAGGTGTCCCCATGTGTCGGCGACGCGCCGGAAACCGGCGGTGAGCGACTGTTCGTCCTCCCAGTCCAGGGGGAGGTGCAGCGCGCAGCCCAGTTCCGCGGCGAGCGCCGCGCCACGGGCCGCGCGGTGCGGGCGGTAGCTGATGGCCACCTCGGCTCCGAGGCGGCGGAAGTTCTTCGCGCAGTGGTATCCGACGCTGTTCTCGCCCGAGACGCCGATGACGAGACCGCGCCGTCCCGCGAGCAGGGCGAGCAGGGCGGGCAGGGCGGGCAGTCCGGTCGGCTCGACCGGTTCGAACGGCTCGGTCGGTTCGTTCGCTCCGGCCGGTTCGGGGGGCGGTTCAGTCATGGCAGTCCTTCCGTGGAGCGTCGTCGCCGGTGCGGGATTCGGGCCGGTCCGGGGGCGGGAACCAGGCGTCGAGCGAGGCGGTGCCGCGTCTCGCCCAGTCGTCCGCCGCGCGCTGGAGGTGGCCGGCGGCCACGGCCGCGGGCACCGGACCGGTCCACATCTCCAGCCGGGCCACGGCTTCGAGCAGCTTCGCGCGGTCGACCCCCAGGTGGAGCAGGGTGCGGGCGAACATGCCGGCCGGGCCGAAGCAGTGCAGCGCGTAGAGCACGCACATGCCGATCAGGTAGTTCTCCTCGACGCTGAGCACCCTGGTGTCGGCCTCCGTCCGGTGACAGCGGTGGAGAGCCTCGCGGAGGCCGGGGTGTTCCACGTGTTCCAGGAACCGGCTGTGCCGCCGGCCCGCGCCGGGGCCGAAGAGCGCGTCGAGGTATGCCTCGGACGCGGTGAGGGGGTCGTCGGGCATGGTGGTCGGACCTTTCCGTACGGGGCCGGTGCTCAGCGGGGCTGACGCAGGGGCAGCAGGAGGGTTTCCCCGACGACGACGTGCTCCGGCCTGGTGACCAGCCAGTGGACGGTGTCGGCCACGTCGTCGGGGTGCAGCCAGTCGGGCACGTGCTCGGCCAGCCGCGTCCGGGTGCTTTCGAATCCGGGGACCTTGTGGTGGATGGGGGTGTCGACCAGTCCGAGGGCCAGGAGGGACACCTTCGTGCGGGTGGTGCTGAGTTCCAGGCGCAGCGCCGCGGTGAAGTGCTCCAACGCGGCCTTGGTCAGCGCATAGGGGCCGTAACCGGACGCGGGGAGGAAGCGGGCGGTGACGGAGGACACGTTCACGATGTGGCCCGCCGCCCCCATGGCGGGCAGGAGGCCCCGGGTGAGGGCGACGCAGGCGAGCAGGTTGGTTTCGAGCAGGGAACGCCAGCGCTCGGTCGGCAGTGTGCTGGGGGGCTCGAAGACGCAGTCGGCGGCGTTGTTCACCAGGATGTCGACGCGGGACAGCTGTCGCGTGACGGCGTCGGCGCAGGTGTCCGCCGCTCCGGGCACGGACAGGTCCGCCAGGAACGGGTGGAAGGACTCTCCCCAGAACTCGGCGGCTGCCGAGAGCCGGTGGGAATCGCGCGCGATCCCGGCGACGGTCATGCCTTCGGCGAGCAGCCGGCCGGTGAGCGACTGGCCGATGCCCGAGGTGACGCCGGTGACGACCGCGATCCGGTCGCGGGATTTCTGGGACACGGAGGCTCTCCTGGAGTTCGGGGCCGGTTCACACGGTGTAGAGGGTGGCTGCCGCGTACCAGCCGGTGCCCACGGAGGCCGAGAGGACCAGCTGTCCGGGCTTGACGAGACCCCGGGAGACGAAGTGGTCCAGGGCGACAGGGACGGCGGCGGAGGACACGTTGCCCACGGTGGAGAAGTTGGTGAGGATCCGCTCGGGCCGGAAGGGCAGACGCCGGCGGACGGCGGTGTGGATTCCGGCGGTCCCGGTGTGCGGGACGAACCAGTCGACGTCGTCGGCCGAGAGGCCGTTGCGCTCCAGGAGCGTGGTGGTCAGGCGCGCGATGGACTCGGCGGCGAGTCCGGCGAGTTCACGCTGGCGCAGGTGGGTGCGTACGTGGCCGTCCTCGGTGACGTCCATGATCCCGTGCTGCTCTCCGTCGGTGGCGAGCTCGTGGTCGAGCAGTGTGCCGCCGCGCCCGGCGTCGCGCTGCAGGACGAAGGCGCCCGCGCCGTCGGCGTAGACACGGCTCGCCCTGCTGCCCGGTGCCGCCCTGCGGGAGGTGGTCTCGGAGGCCACGACCAGGGCGCGCCGGTATCTCCCGGTGCGCAGCAGGGAGTCGGTGATCGCCAGGCCGTAGAGGAAGCCCGCGCAGGCGCAGCAGAGGTCGAAGGCGACGGCCCTGTCCGCACCCAGCAGTGTGGCCAACCGGGGTGCCAGTTCCGGGATGTAGCGGCGGCCGGTCCAGTTGGCGAGCACGATCAGGTCGAGGTCCGCCGCCGGGGTGCCGGCCCGGTGCAGCGCCTGTTCGGCCGCTGCCGCCGCCATGCCCGGCACGGTGTCGTGCTCGCCCGCCCAGTGCCGTCGGGTCACTCCGATGCGCTGGGCCTGCGCCTCGGTCAGGGGCGCGTCCAGCGGGGGCAGCGCATCGTCGGTGAGGGGGGTTCCCGGCAGGTGGCTGCCGAAGCCGGTGAGGGAGATCCGGGTCATGGCGTCGTCGTCCTCCGGTCGGGGGCGTGAGGGGGTGCACCGAAAAGCGGCGCGGGCGCGTCGGGCTCGTCGGCGCCCGTCCTTTGCAGCGCGCGCAGGAGCCGCAGTTCCCGTGGGGTCGGCACCGGCCAGGGGAGGTCCGTGGAGCGGTGCGGGAGCGGTCGCCAGCCGCAGCGTTCGTACGCGCGCGGGGCGGCCGGATCGAGGTCGCGCACGGACCAGCCGTCGAGGCCGACCGTGCCGTCGGGCGGCGGGGTGCGTGGGAGGTCGCGCACGAACGTGGCGGAGTCCGTCACGACGTGGGTCACCCGGGCCCCGGGCGTCGTCACGTAGTCCACGCGGGGCACCATCCGCCGCGGTGTGCACCGGGTGAGCACGACGACCTCGTCGGCCGCCGAGCCGATGTCGTGGGCCCCGCCGGAACCCACCAGATGGCGTCCGTCGGCCGTGCGGGTGCTGTTGATGTCGCCGCCGGGGTCGATCTGGGCGGCGCCGACGACGCCCAGACAGCGGTTGTCCGCTCCGCAGGTGAGCGTGGAGAGCACGTCCTCGATGCCGGTGAGCCGGCGGGATCCGGCGACGGCCTCCAGGCCGAGCGGGAAGGTTCCGCCCCCCGGCCCGCAGTCGACGTCGTACATCCCCGTCTCGACCATGACCGGCACCTCGGTCCCGCGCTCGCCCAGCAGTCTGCGGGCCAGCCGGGCGGCGTCGTAGGACTGGCCGATTCCGGCCAGGACGACGCGGTACCGCCGGCGTTCGACCTGGCGGGCGATGACCCGGGCCGCTCGGACGATCATCAGTTCGGTGGGCGTGGGAGGGGCCTCGCGTGGAGTCGGCGGGCGGCCGGAGGACCGCGTGGGCGGGGCGGCGGCGGGGGAGCGCAGCGCTGCCAGACGGCCGGGTCCGACGGCGTCCCGGTAGCCGTGCGGGCCCTCGGCCGCGAGGACGCGGTCCAGGAAGCGCCGCATGCGGTCCGGGGCCCCAGCCGCCTCGCGCCACAGCAGGTAGTGCTCGACGTCGTCCCGGTACCGCGTGGCGGGGAGGCCCGCGGGAACGTACAGGGGCTGTGGGTGCGCTCCGTACGGCTCCGGGCACACGGCCAGGACCCGGTGCGGAGGCAGCACCGACGCGTTGGGCACGGCGTCGAGGACGGCCGGTTCCACCACCCTCTCGACGGTGACCACCGCGCCCCGTACCGCCGCCGCGGCTCCCCAGTGCGCCTCGCCGTACGGAGCGAAGAAGGCGGCGCGGCCGGTCGGGTCACCGAGGGGGGCGTGCAGAAAGGCGACGTCCGGGCGCAGGGCGGCGAGCAGCCCGACGCGCCGTCGCGGATCGGCGGGCTCGGCCGGATCGGGGACGGTGTGGAAGCGGCCCGCCGCGGCGAGCTCCGCCGTGAGGGTCGTCGGCGACTGCGCGGGGACGACGGCGTACGGCAGGCCCTGGGCCCCGGCCCGCAAGGCCTCGACGTAGCCGCGCAGCGACCAGTGCTGGAGGTCGGCGCCCTCCCGGAGCAGCCGGGTGTACAGGTCGTTGGGGCGCGGCTGGGGGTAGTTGTCGCCGAAGAAGCAGGACAGATAGCGGCGGCCGAGCCCCAGCAGGGCGAGAAGATGGGCGGTGGAGTGGAATCCCGTGGTACTCAGGACGAAGGCGGGCCCGGAGTCCCGGTAGTGGCGTGCCACCGCCCGGACCGCGGCGTTGGAGCGGCTGGGGGTGGACGCGAAGTGCAGATGGTCCCCCGGTGAGGTGAAGGCGGCGACCGCCTCCGCCAGCGGCATGACGTTCAAGGGAGCTCCTTTCCGGATTCGGCCCGTGCGTGGGGGCGGGCGACCGGGCTCAGTAGCGGTAGAGGGCGGCACCACCGTTGATGCCGGCCCCCGCGGCGGGGGAGAGGATCAGATCGCCCCTGCGGACGACCTTGCGTTCGATCTGCTCGGAGAGGCAGGCGGGGATGCTCGCGCTCCCCGAGAACCCCGTGGTGTCGCCGCTCCACAGCACCTTGTCGGCGGGCCACCGCAACTCCTCGGCCAGGCTCCGGACACCGTCCCAGTGCCCTTGGACGGGCAGCAGCCAGTCGACGTCGCCGGGTCCGAGACCATTGCGGCGCAGCAGCTTCCGCGCACTGGAAGCCATGGCTTCGAGGGTGGCCCGGCCCGCCGCGGCTCCGCGCATCACCAGCGACTCCCCGTCGTCGCCGAAGGCGATCAGGCCGAGTCCCGTGGCGTCGGTGTGCCCCGTGTGGTCCAGGAGTCCGACTTCCGGCCCGTCGTCCTGCCGGGGGGCGCCCCGGCGCAGCACCATCGCGCCCGCGGCGTCGCCCAGGATGAAGCAGAACGCCGAGCGGTTGCTCTCCGCCACGGCCAGCCGGCTGGTCTGCTCGACGCACACGATGAGCCCGGCCCGGCGGTTGGGATCGTTCAGCAGTCCGTCCATCACCTGGAGGGCCCGGACGAAGCCCGCGCAGGCGCAGGACTTGAGGTCCACACCGACACAGTCCGTACGGCGCAGGGCGTCACGGATGACGAGGGACGAGAGGTCTCCGTTCCCGGGGCGCTCGGCCTCCGGGGGGTTCAGGTACGCCACGGTGGTCGACGACACCGCGAGAACGACGTCGATCTCCTGCCGCAGCTCCGCGTCCCCGAGCGCGCGCTCCACGGCGGTGCGGGCGAGCGTCCAGGTGTTCTCGGCGGGGCCGCACCAGTACCGGTTCTTCATCCGGGTGCTCTCCACCAGACCGGCCCGGTCGGCGGGCAGGGGGAAGCGGCAGCGCGCGAAGAAGTCGTCGTTGCCGACACGCTCGTGGGGGTACGCGTGACCGGTGGAGACGATCTCCAGTGCGTGCGTCATCCCCTGGCGGGCGTTGACCCCCTCGGTTCCGCGTGCGTCGGGCAGGTGCGTTCCTCGGTTCATGGGGACTCCTTCGTGCGACTGGAGAACAGCAGGGCAGAGTTGTGGCCGCCCAGGCCGAACGAGAGGCAGATCCCGTTGCGCCGGGCGGAAGGAAGCGCATCGCCGTGACCGAACGAGATGTCCGGGTACTCCACCGGGTCGTCCGGTGCGTTCGGGCTGCGGACGGTCCGTCCGTGATGGAGCATCAGTACGGCCGCCGCCGCGTTGAGCGCACCGGCCGCTCCGAGCGTGTGGCCGTAGAGCGGCTTGGTGGAGATCAGCGGAACCTCGCCGGAGCGGCGCCCGAACACCGCACGCATGAGGCGGATCTCTGAGGCGTCGCTGGCCGCCACGCCGTTTCCGTGACCGACGACGAACCCGATTCCCCGGCTCTGAACGCCCGCCTCGTCCAGCAGCTGCCGGACCACGCGAGCGGGACGGTCCGCGGAGGAGTCCACGTGCGTGGGGTGCCGCCCCGTGTTGCCGTAGGCGTAGCCACGCATCGTCGCCAGACCCCGCGCGCCTCGTCGCTCGGCATGCTCCCGGGCCTCCAGGACCAGGGTCACGGCGCCTTCCCCGAAGGCGTTGCCCGAGCCGCCGGTCCACGGACGCACGGCCCGCGCGGGGTCCTCGTACTCTGCGGAACAGAGCCCGGCCTCCTGGTACATCAGATGCAGCGGCGGTACCAGCGCGGCTTCGTGGCCACCGGCGAAGGCGACGTCCACCGCGCCTCTCGCCACCTCCCGGCAGGCGTGCCCGAGGGCGACGGGGGCCGAGGAGCAGGAAGCGGTGAAGGTCAGGGCCGGCCCTTCGGTACGGAGGAGGGCGGCGCCGACACCGACCGCCTGCCCGGGTGTGTCCATCGCCAGCTCGCGCCGCGTGTACAGCTCTCGGGCCGGCTGCTGTCCTTCGCTGCGGACGCGTGCGTACCAGGCGGCGAAACTGCCGCGCGAGGTGCCGTCGAACAGGCCCACCCGGTCCGGAGCGAGCGGCACACCGGTCAGCGCGGCGTCCTCGCGGGCGAGGACGAGGGACGACAGGTACAGCTGGACGTCCCGGGGGCAGCGGCCGTAGTACGGCTCCGGAAACTCCCCCAGGTAGCGGTGCGCGTCGAACGCGCGAATCCGGCCGACCGCGTGGCGAGAGGCCGGTCCCGGAGCAGGCTCCAGGGTCAACTGACTGCTTCCTCGCGACAGTTGGCGCCACAGTGCGTCCCGGGTGTCGCAGCCCGGCAGGACCACGCCGATACCGGTCACCAGCACGTCACGCATGGGTCTCTCCCGTGGTCCCGGCGCGGTCGGGGCGGGGGGCGGCGGGCCCCGGACCGGCGTCCGGCCCGGCCGGGTGCGGCGGGGCGGGGGCACGGCCGCACCCGGTGCCGTCCCGCAGCCGCCGCAGCGCCTGCTCCCGGACCCGGCCCCGCTGGATCTTGCCGGTGCCGGTGGACGGCAGCGCGTCGAAGACGATCACGCGGCGGGGGCACTTGTGGGAGGGCAGCCGGGCGCGGCAGAAGTCGATGAGCTCGTCCGTGCGGACGACCTGGCCGGGGACGGCGACCACGCACGCCACCGGCCGGTCCAGGCCGTCTCCGTCCGGGATCGCCACGGCCGCCGCCTGATGGACGCAGGGGTGCTGGAGCAGCTGGTCCTCGACCTCGGTGGGCGACACCCAGATCCCGCTGCTTTTGATCATGTCGTCGGCGCGGCCCAGGTACGTGTAGGAGCCGTCCTCGCCACGGGTGAAGACGTCCCCGGTGGCGAGCCACTCTCCCCGGAACACCCTGCGGCTCAGATCCGAACGCGCCCAGTAACCGGTGGCGGCCGAGGGCGCGTTCACCTCCAGCAGCCCCGCCTGGCCGGGGCCGGCCGGGCCGCCGTCCTCGGCGAGGACGCGCATCCGGTAGCCGGGGACGGGGGTGCCCACGGAGCCCCGCCGCACGGACCCCGGACGGTTGGAGAGATAGACGTGCAGCGCTTCGGTGGACCCCAGGGCGTCGATCAGCTCCACACCGAAACGCTCCTGGAAGCGCCGGTGCAGCGCGGAGGGGAGCGGCTCGCCCGCCGAGACCGCGAGCCGTACCGAGGCGAACGCGTCGTCCGGCACGTCCTCGGCGCGCAGCAGGGCGGCGTAGGCCGTGGGGACACCGAAGAAGACGCTCGGACCGTCCTCCCGCAGACGCCGCACGATGGCCGTCGGCGTGGGCCTGTCCGGGCTGAGCACGACAGCGGCCCCCGCCGCCAGCGGCAAGAGGCAGGAGTTGCCGAGGCCGTAGGCGAAGAAGAGCTTGGCCACCGAGAAGCAGCGGTCCTCGGGGCCGATGCCGAGCACCCGCCGCCCGAACGACTCCGCGACGTGACGCAGGCTGCCGTGCCGGTGCATCGCGGCTTTGGGGGCGCCGGCGGTGCCCGAGGTGTACAGCCAGAGGGCGGGGGAGTCCTCGGTGGTGCGGTCGGCGGCGCCGTCGGCGGGCGAGCCCGACGCCCCGGCCGCCGCCAGGTGCTCCCAGCGCAGCCGGGCCACGCCTCCGGGAGGCAGGACGGGGGCGTCGCTCAGCACCACGACCGCGGTGAGGTCGGACGACGGGTGCAGGAGCGTCAGGGCCTCCTCCGCCGCCCGGGCGCACTCCGGACCCACGAGGAGGAAGCGTGCCCGGGAGTCCCGGAGCGCCGCCGCGAGCTCGCCGCCGGTGCCCATGACCGGGAACGGCACGGCGACGGCTCCGGCGCGGATGACCGACAGCAGGGCGGTGAGCAGGTCGGGCCCGTCCGCGGCCATGAGCACGACCCGCTCCTCGGGCCGCAGGCCCGCGGCGCGCCATCCGGCGGCGGAGTCGGCGACCCGCCGGCCGAGTTCGGTGTAGCCGACCCGCCCGCACGGGCCGATGACGGCTGTACGGGCGCCGTGCCCGCGCTCGATCTGGCGGTCGACCAGATGGGCCGCGGCATTGAACACTTCGTGTGTCATGGCTTCCTGCCTGGGGGTGCGGGGGTGCGGGGGTGCGCGGGGTGGCGGGGACGGCTCTCATGGCGCGCTTCTTCCTCACACGCCCTAGGTCCACGAGCTCAGGTGTGTCCGCGGCACAGCCGCAGGAGTTCCAGGGCGATGCGGGTTCCGGCGGGGCCGAGCCGGTGGTGGAAGCGCTCCACGACCTCTCTCTCGCGGGCGAGGTCGGTGCGGGGCAGGGAGCCCTCCAGGCCGGAGAGCCGGATGCCGCGTGAGACCTGACCGCGCGCGGTCACCAGCCCGATGAGGTCGTCGTCCAGGGCGTCGATGAGAGAGCGCTGCCGCGCGATCTGCGCGGTCGCCCTGCGGGCGGCGCGGGTCCGCCCGCCCTGGTCCGGCTTGCCGCGTGAGCGCCGCTGGGCCCAGTCGTCCAGGGAGTCGAGCAGCCGCCCGATGTCCTGCTCGTCGTTGAATCCGTGGCAGGAGACGCGCACACCGCCCACCCCGGAGATGTAGCGGACGCCCACGGCCACGTCCTGGGAGAGGAGATGGCGCATGACGGCGATGTCCGGCTGCCCCTGCCCCACGGTGAAGGTGACGATGCCCGACCGTTGGTGGTCTCCCCGGGGGGAGACGACCTGGATCCCCCGGCGGTCGAGTCCCTCGACGAGTCGGCCGGTCAGCTCGTCGATGTGCTCGGCGATCCGGTGCTGCCCGATCTCCAGGACGAGCGAGAGGCTCGCGGCGAGCCCGAGGGCCCCGGCGTAGTTGCCGGTGCCTCCGACCTCCCACGCGCGCGCCTCGTCCGTGAACGCGAACTCCGGGACCGCCGCGAGTTCGGGGTGCAAGAACGATTCTCCCCAGGTGCGGGCGGGCGGCTGGGCCGCGAAGAATCCGGCCAGGGGCCGCTTCATCCTGGCGCGGGCCCTCGGCGAGAGGTAAAGAATTCCCGTCCCGAAAGGGGAGTTGAGCCACTTGTGACCACCGCAGGCGAGGACGTCCACGGGAGTTTCCCCGACATTCATCGGCAGGGCCCCCACATGCTGAGCCGCGTCGACGACCAGCCAGATGTCCCGGGCGCGGCACAACTCCGCAAGGGATTCCAGATCGGCCCGGAAACCGTTGGTCCACTGCACGGAACTCACGGCGAGCACCCGGACCTCGGGAGAAAGATGCGCGCGCACGGTGTCCGCGGTGATCGTCCCGGCCCGGTTGGGGACGACGCGCAGCCCGATCCCGTCCTTCTCCAGCTGGCTCCAGACCGCCCCCATCTGGATGAACTCCAGGTCGCACATGAGGATCTGGTCACCGGCCCGCAACGGCAGCGCCCGGGCGGCCACGGACAGTCCGTGGGTGGTGCTCTCCACCAGAGCGATGTCCTCGGGCGCGGCGCCGATGAGCCTCGCGGCGAGTGGCCGGGTCGCGGCCCTGTCCTCGTTGAGGCGGCCGTGCTGGGCGGTCCCGGAACCGGCCGGACAGAACTGGGTGCTGTGCGCGAAGTCCGACACGGCGCGAACCGCCCGCCGCGGAGCGATTCCCATGCACGCCGTGTCCAGATAGGACATGCCCCTGAGGGCCGGGAATTCCCTCGTGATCTGCCGGCGGAACTCCGCGGACACGTCGGTCACCGGACCTCTCCCTCACTCCGAACGGATGCGAAAAGATGTTCTCCCTTCGAGCATGTTCCGACCGTCGGTCGTGGAGGGGAAGGTGGTACCGGCGAGAAAACGAATTTCGGCGGGGTGTGTTTCAGCGCGCCGGAAGTGTTCATATTGTATTACTAATGCCGCGTCCGGAAGATCGGCAATTCCACCGGAAATCAAGGTGGTTGAGGGGAAGGGGCTCGGGGCGCGTCATCCGCCCGCGGTGTCCTCGGCCTCCCAGTGCAGCAGGTCTCCCGGCTGGCACTCGAGCACCTCGCAGAGTGCGGCGAGCGTCGCGAAGCGCACAGCCTTGGCGCGGCCGTTCTTGAGGACCGCCAGGTTGGCGGGCGTGATCCCCACCCGGTCCGCGAGCTCGCCCACGGACATCTTCCGCCTGGCCAGCATCACGTCGATGTCGACGATGATCGGCATCAGATCACCTCGTCCAACTCGGCCTGCATCCGCGCCGCTTCGACGTCGCGCGCGACGGCCTGGGCGAGCAGCGTCCGCAGCACGAGCACGATGAGTGCGACCCCCAGGACGGCCACGCCGACCCCGCCCATGATGACGGTGACGCCCGGGTCGTCCCGCTGGCCCGGCGCATTGAGGGCCGTGACCGTGAACCACAGCAGGGCGGCCGACACGATCGCGCCGATCACGGCGTCCACGTACCGGAAGGCGGCAGGGGAGAACACGGTTCCGCGTCGCACCATCGTCACCAACCGCCACACGCTGACCAGGGTGACCTGGGCCGACACCATGCCCAGGACCGTGATCACGCGCAGCGGGGTCAGTGGGAGCGACCCGTCCTCCGGGTCGCTCCCACTGGCCAACACCCACACCATCAAGGCCTGCACGAGCACGGTGCCGGCGAGTACCACCGCGAGCACGGCGCGCAGCGCACGCACTGTCAGCTTCCCCATGACCCATCCTTCCATCGAATTACGATGGAAATCTATCGAAATTCGATAAGTGAGGCAAGGGGTGGGGCGGAGGATGGGCGGTGGTTCCACGCCGCGGCGGAACGTCCCCCCTCCCACGGCACGGCGTTCGCGCGACCCGTCCTGAACGTGTCCAAGTCGGCCTCGCCCGACCGCACATCGGACGCCACCCGACTCCGCCGAGGATCTGGGCCGAGGGGCGCCGAGCACCCCGGACGGCCCGTGCGCGGAAACCGTACGAGCACGGTGCCGGCCGGCGAGAGAGCCACGACCGCCGGGACCCCCGTACCGAGGTCCATGTCAGTGGTGTCGTCTACCTTCATCGGGAGTGCGCGGGCCGGGTGATCCGCGCGGACGGGCGGGGTGACGGAGTGAGTGACCGTACGGAGTGGCCGGCGGGGCGCGATCGGAATGCCGCGCTGGTCATCAGGACCGACTACCGCGACGACCAGGCATGGGCCGTGGTGAGGGCGGAGCTGACGAGGGCCTGGGGCGACGGAGAGTTCGAGCCGTACGTCCATGTCGCCGACGACCCGGAATGGGCGGACCGCACCCCGGCTCAGCTTCTCCCGGAGGCGACCTGTGACGAGGAGCTGAGCGTGGTGTTCATCGCCGACCGCGACTCCATGCGCGGCGCACCCGTCACCTTGCTGGCCCTGGCCGTGCTCACCAGGGAAGAGTGCGGCAGCGACGAGGAGTTCGAGGCGGACGGGGGCGAGTTCCGCACCGTACCCGCCGGTGTCCACGAGATACACGCGAACCTGATGATCGCCAATCTGTCCTTCGGCGACTTCAAGGAAGCGGCCGAAGAGGACCCCCAGGGCGTCTTCCGCGGGTTCGCCGTCTGAGCGAAGCGGCTCGCCGGTCTCGGGGCCCCCCCCCCCGCGGGGGGGGCGGGCCGCGCCGGGAGCCGCCCGC